>NZ_JBEFLV010000003.1:0-342991 GCF_040149365.1 Kluyvera huaxiensis | reverse complement strand
CATCCAACGCCATTCATGGCCATATCAATGATTTTCTGGTGCGTACCGGGTTGAGAAGCGGTGTAAGTGAACTGCAGTTGCCATGTTTTACGGCAATGAGAGCAGAGATAGCGCTGATGTCCGGCAGTGCTTTTGCCGTTACGCACCACGCCTTCAGTAGTGGAGCAGGAAGGACATCTGATGGAAATGGAAGCCACGCAAGCACCTTAAAATCACCATCATACACTAAATCAGTAAGTTGGCAGCATTACCCACTAAAGCTTCCAGTGGTGTTCCGGTAATACGGCGTAATTGTTGAAATGTTAATTCATGAGCGCGCTCTGGATTGAGCTGAAAAAGTGCTTTACGAACGAAGGGATAGTACATGAACTCTCCTGGATTCCCGGTGTGCAAACCGGGGGCGTATTATGTGCGATCTTGCTACGAAAGGGAATTGACCTATGGCAAAAAAAGCGCAATCGTTTTCCTTCATATGGCCTACGTAGCGCTACACCATATGCATTTTCTGGTAAACCTACGCCAGAAAAAGTATTTCGCCTCCCCTTCTACCTCTGACACACTAGCGAAAATGTTATCAACTTTAGATTAATGTTTAGTTTTAGTTATAAGGAGAGGTTATGCGCGTCATTACTTTAGCAGGCAGCCCCCGCTTTCCTTCTCGCTCTAGCGCCCTGCTGGAGTACGCTCGCGAGAAGCTTTCAGCGGCGGATGTCGAAGTGTTTCACTGGCATCTACAAAACTTTGCCCCAGAGGATCTGTTTTACGCTCGCTTTGACAGCCCGGCGCTACAAACCTTAACCGAACAGCTAGCGCATGCCGACGGACTCATTATTGCGACTCCGGTCTATAAAGCCTCATTCGCCGGAGCGTTAAAAGCGCTGCTCGATCTACTGCCAGAACGTGCACTGGAAGGAAAAATCGTGCTACCGCTGGCGACCGGTGGAACAATCGCACATATGCTGGCGGTGGATTACGCCCTCAAACCGGTGCTGAACGCGCTGAAAGCACAAGAGATCCTGCAAGGTGTGTTTGCCGATGATAGTCAAGTTACCGACTATCAGCATAAACCGCAGTTTAGTCAGAATCTGCACAATCGCCTCGATAGCGCTCTGGAGACATTCTGGCAAGCCTTGCATCGCCGGGATATACAGGTTCCCAGGCTAGGTGCGGCGCGACAGGCCGAGCATGTTTGATAAAAAAAACGCCGCATGGAAAAACCAGCGGCGTTTTTTTATGCCCTTTGGCGCTAAGCCCAGCCCGGTAATACGGCTGCGAGATAACCCGGAGTCGGCATAAACACCTCGTCCGGGTAACACATGCGTTACGCTAACGCCTTCGCAATCTTCTCGTACAGATCGCCGGACAGATTTTCCAGCCCTTTCAGCAGTTCCAGCGCCGCACGCATCAGCGCCTGGCGTTTTGCATCGTAACGTTTGAGGCGGATCAGCGGCTCAATCAAGCGTGAAGCCACCTGCGGGTTACGGCTGTTCAGCTCGGTAAGCATCTCCACCAGGAACTGATAACCGCTGCCGTCTTCCGCATGGAACGCCGCCGGGTTGCTGCCAGCAAACGCACCAATTAACGAGCGGATACGGTTCGGGTTGTTCATGCTAAATGAACGGTGATTCAGCAGCTTACGTACCGTTTCCAGCACATCATCTGCCGGGCTAGTCGCCTGCAGAATCAGCCACTTATCCATCACCAGACCATCCTGATGCCACTTATCATCATACTCTTGCATCAACGCATCGCGGCATGGCAATTCTGCAGCCACGGCGGCTGACAGCGCCGCCAGCACGTCGGTCATGTTATCGGCATCGTGGTACTGCTGGCTAACCAGTTTATCTGCCAGCTGTGCATCGCCAAACGCCAGATAACGCAAGCAGGTATTACGTAATGAACGTTTACCAATATCTGCATGTTCGACGCGATAGCTGTCGAGTTTGTTGGCGTTATAGATAGCCAGGCATTCATCGGCCAATTCGGTTGCCAGCGTACGGGTTAGCGCCTCGCGTACCGCCGCAATGGCGATAGGATCGATAATCTCGAACAGCTCGGCAATTTCACTGGCTGATGGCAGGGTCAGAATTTCCGCAGCCAGCGCAGGATCGATCTTCTCATCCAGCAGAATCGCGCGGAATGCGTCAGCGACGTGAACCGGCAGCGACAACGGCTGGCCCTGCTGATGACGCGCTACGTTCAGCTTGATATAGGTAGCAAGCAGACTTTGCGCAGCGTCCCAACGGGAAAAATCGTTGCGCGCATGACGCATCAGGAACGTCAGTTGCTGATCGCTCCATTTATATTCCAGTTTCACCGGCGCGGAGAATTCACGCAGCAGTGACGGTACCGGCTGGAAGTAGACGTTATCAAAGACAAACGTCTGCTCGGCCTGGGTCACGTTCAGCACGTGGTGCACCGGATGACCGTCTTTTTGCAGCGGGATGACCTTGCCTTCGTTATCGTACAGTTCGATATCGAACGGAATATGCAGCGGGAATTTCTCCTCCTGCTCCGCCGTCGCCGGCGTGCGCTGGCGAATAGTCAGCGTGTACTGCTCGGTTTCCGGATTGTAGTCGTCGTGAACGCTGACAATCGGCGTACCGGCCTGGCTATACCAGCGGCGGAAATGAGAAAGGTCGACGTTCGACGCATCTTCCATCGCCTGCACGAAATCATCACAGGTCGCTGCACTACCATCGTGACGTTCGAAATAGAGCTGCATCCCTTTCTGGAAGTTCGTTTCGCCCAGCAGCGTGTGCAACATGCGAATGACTTCGGCCCCTTTTTCATACACCGTCAGGGTGTAGAAGTTATTCATTTCAATAACTTTATCAGGGCGGATTGGGTGCGCCATTGGGCTGGCGTCTTCGGCGAACTGCAGGCCGCGCATGGTACGCACGTTGCTGATACGATTGACGGCACGCGAGCCGAGGTCCGAGCTAAACTCTTGATCGCGGAATACCGTTAGTCCTTCTTTCAGGCTCAGCTGGAACCAGTCGCGGCAGGTCACGCGGTTGCCGGTCCAGTTGTGGAAGTATTCATGGCCAATCACGCGTTCGATATCGAGGTAATCTTTATCGGTCGCGGTATCAGTACGCGCCAGCACGTATTTGGAGTTAAAGACGTTCAGCCCTTTATTCTCCATCGCGCCCATATTAAAGAAGTCGACGGCAACAATCATATAGATGTCGAGATCGTATTCGAGCCCAAAGCGCTCTTCGTCCCACTTCATCGAGTTTTGCAGCGAGGTCATCGCCCACGGTGCGCGGTCAAGGTTGCCGCGATCCACAAACAGTTCCAGCGCAACGTCACGCCCGGAGCGAGTTTTGTAGGTATCGCGCAGCACATCGAAGTCACCGGCCACCAGCGCAAACAGGTAGCATGGTTTTGGGAATGGATCCTGCCACTGTACCCAGTGGCGGCCGTTTTCCAGCTCGCCTTCGGCAATACGGTTGCCGTTGGAAAGCAGGAAAGGATATTTGCTTTTATCGGCGGTGATTTTGGTGGTAAAGCGGGCCAGCACGTCAGGACGGTCAAGGTACCAGGTAATATGGCGGAACCCTTCCGCTTCACACTGGGTACACAGAGCTTCACCGGACTGATACAAACCTTCTAATGCGGTGTTTGCCGAAGGGCTAATTTCGTTGACGATCTTCAGCGTGAAACGTTCTGGCAGACCGGAGATAACCAGCTGGCTTTCTTCTTCTTTATAGTCGGTCCACGGCTCGCCGTTAACATGAACGGAGACCAGCGTTAAATCTTCACCATCCAGACGGAGCGGCACATCAGACGCTGCGTGGCGGGAAACCTGGCTTTCCGCTGTCACGACGGTTTTTGCGGCATCCAGGTCAAAGGCCAGGTCAATATCACTAATCAGGTAGTCCGGCGCACGGTAGTCGTGGCGGTACTTGGCTTGGGGCTGTTGTGTCATAAAAAACCTTTAGCATCTTATGTAAATGTCATCTCCAGTCTATTCCTGTTGTGTTAATCACGCTACGCAGAATCTTCATCTTTTCCAGTCAAATAGGGAAAAATGATACATTTACGCAACATGACGCACAAAACGCATAGGTGCCTGTTCGTGCCTTATGATGTGATCGGGGTTCAATAAATCGATAAACAAGGTATACTCCAGCGATTCTCCCCTGTTGTTTATTGTACTAAACGCTCCTGTGAGAGGATGCTACTGCGCACCATGACACAATTCGCTTCCCCTGTTCTGCACTCGCTGCTGGATACAGATGCCTACAAACTGCATATGCAGCAGGCCGTTTTCCACCACTACTATGATGTCAACGTAGCGGCTGAATTCCGCTGCCGTGGAGACGATCTTCTAGGCATTTATGCTGACGCAATTCGCGAACAAGTCGACGCCATGCGTTCTCTTACGCTGCAAGATGACGAGTATCACTGGCTGTCCGGACTTCCTTTCTTTAAACAAGATTACCTGAACTGGCTGCGCGATTTCCGCTACGACCCGCAGCAAGTCACCGTCACCAACGACAATGGCAAACTCAATATTCGTCTTGAGGGCCCATGGCGTGAAGTCATCATGTGGGAAGTCCCACTGCTGGCCGTCATTAGCGAACTGGTTCATCGCTACCGTACGCCAGAGAACGGCGTTCCGGAAGCACTGGCGATGCTGGAACGTAAGCTGGTCGACTTTAATCAGATGACCGCCGACATCGACATGTCCGCCTTTAAGCTGATGGATTTCGGTACCCGCCGCCGCTTCTCGCGCGATGTCCAGGAGGCAATTGTTGGTCGTTTGCAGCAGGAATCGTGGTTTACCGGTACCAGCAACTACGATTTGGCGCGCCGTCTGACGCTGACGCCGATGGGTACTCAGGCACATGAATGGTTCCAGGCGCATCAGCAAATTAGCCCGGATCTGGCCACCAGCCAGCGTGCGGCACTGGCGGCCTGGCTTACCGAATACCCGGATCAGCTCGGTATCGCTCTGACCGACTGCATTACCATGGATGCGTTCCTGCGCGATTTTGGCCCGGAATTCGCAACCCGTTATCAAGGTCTGCGACACGATTCGGGCGACCCGTTTGAATGGGGCGAGAAAGCCATTCGTCACTATCAGAAGCTGGGTATCGACCCACTCACGAAAGTGCTGGTGTTCTCCGATAACCTCGATCTGGCTAAAGCCGTCGAACTGTATCGCCATTTCTCGGCGCGCGTGAACCTGAGCTTCGGTATCGGCACCCGCCTGACCTGCGATATTCCGCAGGTCAAACCGCTGAATATCGTCATTAAGCTAGTAGAGTGCAACGGTAAACCGGTGGCAAAACTCTCCGACAGCCCGGGAAAAACTATCTGCCACGATAAAGCGTTTGTGCGCGCTTTACGCAAAGCCTTCTCTCTCCCGCAGGTCAAAAAGGCCAGTTAATCATCAAAGGGAGCCGCCAGGCTCCCTTCTTCTTTATTTATTTCTCAAAACACCCTCTCCCCATGCGAATTCTGCTTGTCTGATGGAAGATGACAGGTAACATAGATATCCCCCCGCAGTGATGGGGAAAACGATTTTTTTATTGGACTACGAATAGAGAGACTATTATGAGCGTTGTGCCTGTAGCCGACGTACTCCAGGGCCGCGTAGCCGTTGACAGCGAAGTCACCGTGCGCGGCTGGGTACGTACCCGCCGAGATTCAAAAGCTGGCTTTTCCTTCCTGGCCGTCTATGACGGTTCCTGCTTTGATCCTGTACAGGCCGTTATTAATAATTCTCTGCCCAATTACAATCAGGAAGTGCTGCGTCTGACCACCGGCTGCTCCGTTATTGTCACCGGTAAGATTGTCGCCTCTAAGGGCGAGGGTCAGAGTTTTGAAATTCAGGCCACCAGCGTCGAAGTCACCGGCTGGGTTGAAGATCCTGATACCTATCCAATGGCGGCAAAGCGCCACAGTATCGAGTATCTGCGTGAAGTCGCGCATATGCGTCCGCGTACCAACCTGATTGGTGCAGTCGCTCGCGTTCGTCATACGCTGGCGCAGGCTCTGCATCGTTTCTTCGATGAGCAAGGTTTCTTCTGGGTTTCGACTCCGCTGATTACCGCTTCCGATACCGAAGGCGCAGGCGAAATGTTCCGTGTCTCTACACTGGATATGGAAAACCTGCCGCGTAACGATCAGGGCAAAGTCGACTACGACAAAGATTTCTTTGGTAAAGAAGCGTTCCTGACCGTTTCTGGTCAGTTGAACGGCGAAACCTATGCCTGTGCGCTGTCAAAAATCTACACCTTCGGCCCGACCTTCCGCGCTGAAAACTCCAACACCAGCCGCCACCTGGCTGAGTTCTGGATGCTGGAGCCGGAAGTCGCGTTTGCCGATCTGGCAGACAACGCCGCACTGGCAGAAGCGATGCTGAAATATGTCTTCAAAGCGGTGCTTACCGAACGTGCAGACGATATGAAGTTCTTCGCCGAGCGCGTTGATAAAGACGCTATCGACCGTCTGGAACGCTTCGTTACCGCCGATTTCGCCCAGGTAGACTACACCGACGCGGTCACTATTCTGGAAAACTGCGGTAAGAAATTCGAGAACCCGGTTTACTGGGGCGTGGATCTCTCTTCCGAACATGAACGCTACCTGGCTGAAGAACACTTCAAAGCGCCGGTTGTGGTGAAAAACTATCCGAAAGAGATTAAAGCCTTCTATATGCGTCTTAACGACGACGGTAAAACCGTTGCCGCCATGGACGTTCTGGCACCGGGTATTGGTGAAATCATCGGTGGTTCTCAGCGTGAAGAGCGTCTGGACGTTCTGGACGCACGTATGGCTGAAATGGGTCTGAATAAAGAAGACTACTGGTGGTACCGCGATCTGCGTCGTTACGGCACCGTTCCACATTCCGGTTTTGGTCTGGGCTTCGAACGTCTGATTGCCTATGTCACCGGGGTACAGAACGTTCGTGACGTAATTGCGTTCCCAAGAACGCCGCGTAACGCGACCTTCTAATTTATCTCTGTCTGAAAGGCCAGCCATCGTGCTGGCCTTTTTTTAGCCATAAGCCGATCATGTAAAGAAATCTTTATTAAGTTTAACAAACTTAAACTTCAAGACCTCTCCCTTCTCTCTTTGTTACAGCCCATTTCTTGTCATTAATCCGTACAAAAAACAGCCTAAATATTATTGCACTTAAGATTTCACTAACGCCTTAGCATATTTTTTATCCAAAAACACAGCTATCTGGATGGCTAAAAATTGTCATAGGGAAATTATTACTCATCCGCTCTGTGCGATAAGAAAAAGCGTTATGCGAATAAAAGATAAGAAATTCATATTGATAGATAAGGGGCCGTTCATTTTTTCCGCGTACGTCTCAGAATTTTGAGTTAGTTCACAAAGTTCCTCAAAATTCATAAATTCTTACACATTATTTCTTTTGCTTACTCATTCTCGATGTTTGTAGCATTTTCAGGCTAGCGAAAGAGTGTTTTGAATGGAAAGATGCCTCTCAGACACATAAAGACACCAAACTCTCATCAATAGTTCCGTAAATTTTTATTGACGGAAGTAATTGTCGAAAGTCGAGAGTGTCTATAAAAAAAACCTAATGAGGGTAATAAATAATGATGAAGCGTAATATCCTGGCAGTGGTTATCCCTGCTCTGCTGGTAGCTGGCGCAGCGAATGCTGCAGAAATCTACAACAAAAATGCCAACAAACTGGACTTCTATGGTAAAGCAGTTGGTGAGCACATTTGGACTACCAACGGCGACACCAGCAACGAAGATACCACTTATGCGCGTATCGGCTTTAAAGGCGAAACCCAGATCAACGACCAGCTGGTAGGTTACGGTCAGTGGGAATACAACATGGACGCCTCCAACGCTGAAGGCTCCCAGGGTACCAAAACCCGTCTGGCATTCGCTGGTCTGAAATTTGGTGATGCCGGTTCTATCGACTACGGTCGTAACTACGGTGCCATCTACGACGTAGCAGCTTACACCGATATGCTGGTTGAATGGGGCGGCGATTCTTGGGCTGCTACCGACAACTTCATGAACGGTCGTTCTTCTGGTCTGCTGACCTACCGTAACAGCGATTTCTTCGGCCTGGTTGATGGTCTGAGCTTCGCGCTGCAGTATCAGGGTAAAAACGATCGTACCAACCCGATTGTTGCTACTTACAACTCTGATGGCACCGTTAAAAACGTAGGCTACGGCGGCAACGGCGCGAAAGCGAACGGCGACGGCTTCAGCACCTCCGCACAATATGATTTCGGTAACGGCATAGCGCTGGCGGCAGGTTATGAAGTTGCAGACCGTACCAATGCACAGGTTAACCCAGGCAGCACCGTCGACATTCGCGACAACAGCGTTCACACTTGGGCAAGCGCTGGCGGCAGCAAAGCTGAAGCATGGTCTACTGCAGCTAAATACGATGCTAACAACATCTATGCAGCAGTTATGTATGCTCAGACTCTGAACATGACTCGTGAAAATGACAACAACTTCGCGAACAAAACTCAGAACATCGAAGCTGTGGTTCAGTACCAGTTCGACTTCGGCCTGCGTCCGTCTATCGGCTACGTTCAGTCCAAAGGTAAAGACCTGATCGCTCGTGGCGACTTCAAAGGTGGCGACGCGGATCTGATGAAATACATCGAAGTCGGTACCTGGTACTACTTCAACAAGAACATGAACGTCTACGCGGCGTACAAGTTCAACCTGCTGAGCGACAACGCCTATACAGCTGAGTCCGGTCTGCTGACCGACGACCAGGCTGCAGTGGGTATCGTTTACCAGTTCTAATCAGCAGACCCTCGCTGCTATATGCCTAAAAAGCAGGACTTCGGTCCTGCTTTTTTACGTTCCTAAGATGAAGATCGTAACTTTTGAAAAGCATCGCGCTTTTTGTCGCTAACGGTTGGCATTTTGTAAATCTACCGTTAACCTGATAGCGGATTTCCCCCGAACTTATAAATGGAACCTCGTCATGTTTGAGAACATCACAGCCGCCCCTGCCGACCCGATTCTGGGCCTGGCCGATCTGTTTCGCGCCGACGAACGCCCGGGAAAAATCAATCTCGGGATTGGTGTTTATAAAGACGAAACCGGTAAGACGCCGGTTCTGACTAGCGTAAAGAAAGCAGAGCAGTATCTGCTGGAAAACGAAAACACCAAAAACTATCTCGGTATTGATGGTATTCCTGAATTCGGTCGTTGCACTCAGGAGCTGCTGTTTGGTAAAGGTAGCGCGATTGTCAGCGATAAACGTGCCCGCACTGCGCAGACTCCTGGTGGTACTGGCGCACTGCGCGTAGCGGCGGATTTCCTCGCGAAAAACACTGACGTGAAACGTATTTGGGTCAGCAACCCAAGCTGGCCGAACCACAAAAGCGTGTTTGGTGCCGCTGGTCTGGAAGTGCGTGAATATAACTACTACAGCGCTGAGAAACACGCGCTGGACTTCGACGCGCTGCTGGCCAGCCTGAACGATGCGCAGGCCGGCGACGTGGTGCTGTTCCACGGCTGCTGCCATAACCCAACCGGGATTGATCCTACGCTTGAGCAGTGGCAACAGCTGGCTGCACTGTCGATTGAAAAAGGTTGGTTGCCGCTGTTCGACTTCGCCTACCAGGGCTTTGCCCGCGGTCTGGAAGAAGACGCTGAAGGTCTGCGCGCGTTTGCTGCGCTGCACAAAGAACTGATTGTCGCGAGCTCCTACTCGAAAAACTTCGGTCTCTATAACGAACGCGTAGGTGCATGTACTCTGGTTACTGCCGATTCTGACACGGCCGACCGCGCGTTTAGCCAGATGAAAGCCGTCATCCGTGCCAACTATTCTAACCCACCGGCACACGGTGCATCCGTGGTGGCAACCATCCTCAGCAATGACGCTCTGCGCGCCATCTGGGAACAGGAGCTCACCGATATGCGCCAGCGTATTCAGCGCATGCGTCTGCTGTTTGTGAACACACTGCAAGAGAAAGGTGCAGGCCGCGACTTTAGCTTTATCACCAAACAGAACGGCATGTTCTCCTTTAGCGGCTTGACCAAAGAACAGGTTCTGCGTCTGCGTGAAGAGTTTGGGGTTTACGCTGTGGCATCCGGCCGAATTAACGTCGCCGGTATGACGCCAGACAATATGGCTCCGCTATGTGAAGCCATCGTCGCCGTCTTGTAATAATCACCCGGCTGGGTTTAACCTCGCTGGGGTTTATCGCAGTGACAAAAAAGGCCGCATTCGCGGCCTTTTTATTATTTTACCAGACGGGTAGTTCATCCTGCAGGAATGGGTTGTGCAAACGCTCGTGACCCAGCGTCGACATTGGCCCGTGCCCGGCAATAAACTTCACATCGTCGCCCAACGGCAGCAGCTTGCGCTTGATAGCATCAATCAACTGCGCGTGGTCGCCGCGTGGGAAATCACTGCGCCCTACACCACCTTTAAACAACACGTCGCCTGAGATAAGTAAACGCGCCGCGTCGTCGAAAAAGACCACGTGACCCGGCGTATGTCCAGGACAGTGCAGCACCTGTAGCTTAACGTTACCGACGCTCACCGTATCGCCCTCATTTAGCCAACGGTCAGGCGTCAAAGGCTGACAGTCCTCAAGGCCAAACATCCGGCTTTGCGCAGGCAGCCCCTGCAACCAGAACTCATCTTCTTTTTCCGGCCCAATCACCGGCACATCGTAATGCTGCGCCAGCTCCGCCGCCGCACCCACATGGTCAAGATGACCATGGGTCAGCAAAATTTGCTGCAACGTCACGCCAGCGTCTGCAACCTGTTGTTTAATCTTTTCAGCATCACCACCTGGATCGACCAGCGCCGCCAGTTTGGTTTGCTCACACCAGATCAACGAACAGTTTTGCGCGAATGCAGTGACCGGAATAATGCGATAATTCATGTTGCTCCTGTTTATACTCATCGCCGCTCAGCGTCTTCAATGACGCTAAACGGTCGGGCGTAGAGTTACCAGTTCCGTAACGGCCCGGTATCAATATGCACAAAGTTGCTACGTGGGTAATATCCTACACCACCTGCGCGCAGAGATAACGCTGCTTTGCGTACATTGCTTAATGAAATGCCTTCAATATGGAAATCCATTGCCTGCCCTTTTGTGTGGTAGCTATGTTTAGCTACTCCACGACTACGCGCTCGCAGTTCATCATTGGTATCAACAGAGCGATATCCAGAAATCAATTGCACGGGTTTATTGGTTCCTAATAATCCCTGAAGGCGATAGAGCTGATCGAACAATGAAGGATCCATACTCTTTATTTTATTCGCGCGATAGTCACGGAAAAAATGGTTAAGCTTTGCTAATTCATCCTGAATATAGCCTCGGCCGTCAAAAAACTCGGCTTTTATCAACTCACCTGTATGCAGGTTATTCAGCGTTAAAATACGCGGACGTGGGGTCGAGAGGGTAGCAAATGCAGGTGTGGGTAAGATGGCCGCTGCGCCCAGCGCAACACCACCTAACGCCAGCAGTTTGCGGCGATTAGCGTCAATTTTATCCATGATAATCAGGTCTACAGTCAGTAAGTGTGGTCGAAAAATATGCACTTCTGGCGCACGTTAAGCACCTTACCGGGCATCAAAGCCAGCGTCAAGGCGGCCTGCAGCGCAGATCAGCCAGCCCTTGACGTTCAGGGCTGACTTCTTTGCTTTTCATTCGACAACTACATTACCTGAACTACTTCATTTATCTGATCAATTGTTCCGCTTTTGGCAAAATCTGTGCACCGGATCGCGCGGTGATATCGTAATTGTAAATATCTGTTCGATATTGTGTCTGACCATCAGCCCCAACAAAGGCGGTCAAATAATAGAGATTAACCGGAATATTTTGCCGGATATTCACATAGCGGGTATTACCTTCCTTCAGCGCATCAGAAATTCGCGCGTCATTCCAGCCCGCATCCTGCAGCAACATATTCGCCAAATCGGAGGCTTTATTAACCCGGACACATCCGGAGCTTAATGCCCTCGCATCTTTCTGGAACAGGTTATGGTTCGGCGTATCATGCAGATAAATAGCGTCCGAACTTGGCATATTAAATTTATAACGCCCTAACGAGTTACGTTCCCCCGGTGCCTGCTGGAAGCGGAAGGGTAAATTCGATGCGGTGATGGTTGACCAGTCCACACGCCATGGATCGATAGTCTCTTTGCTATTCCAGCCACGCAGAACGGTGTAGTTGTGCCGCTCCAGATAGCCAGGATCATCGCGCAGCTTCGGTAGAATATCATTACGCGCCAGCGTCGGTGGTACATTCCACGGTGGATTCACCACCACGTTATTCAACGCACTGCTCATCATCGGCGTTTTACGATCCGGACGACCGACAATAACGCGCGAAGCCAACGCTTCACTTCCGTTCAAATAATACACTAACGAGTAGGCTGGAATATTCACCATAATACCGGTGGAAACTTTCCCCGGTAATAAACGCAGGCGCTGAATATTAAGTGCCAGTACCCCGGCTCGCTGGGCGGAAGAGATATTAAGCCAGTCACGCGTTGATGCGCCGATGACCCCATCTGCGCCTAAGCCCTGTGCCGCCTGGAAGCGTTTAACCGCGGCCACCAGCGTCTGATCGTAGCCCGCAGGGCCGCTCTTAGCGGTTTTTTTCGTCTTACCAATATTATCGCCAGGTAGCGCAATATCCGGCCCGGAATCCAGTACGCCGTTGCGCTGCAATATCTCGCGCAGCGCCGGAACGTCGCTACTCCACTGACCTGGGCGTAAAGAGACCGTAGAGGTCAATTTCGGCCATGGACGCGAGTCACCCGTCAGTGCCAACAGCGCCTGATGCATCACGCCATACTGTGGATGCTGTGGCGCCAGAGCGGCAATAAACTGCGGCAACGTACCGTTATCGAGGGCCAGCTGCCACTGATTGATAACCGACAGCGGCGGCGTCGCTAACGTGTAAGGCTTATCGCTATATAACCAGCGATTCCCCTGCACCGGAATACCGCTAATAAAATGGAGATAGCCCATCAGCGCGTCGGATAACACCACGTCACGAGTCATACCGCTGACGTTAGGATCGGTGAGCAGTTCTACCCAACGGGTAAACTGTGGCTGGAAACCGGCGATAGCCACTTCGGCTAACTGTTGTTGGAAGGCACGAACCGCATCACGGTTTTCCCACATCGGCTTCATTGCCCGAGCGGCATACAGCGTCACCAGTGGATTAAGATAGACGGGTTGGTATCCAGCCGGCAGAAGAGACAGGATTTCGGCACGACCCGCCGCCGCCGCCCCTGCGGCCAGAGGCTGACTTCCTGCCAGACTCGCCATCGCCGCCGATTGCGATTCCGGGTGCTGAAGCACTGCCGAAGGCTCTGCTGGCAGCGCGGTACTATCAGATGGAACCAGCTCGGGTTCATCCGCAAAAGCAGTAAACAGCGGAGCAAACGTCATTGTCAGACACAAAGTCACGGCAGACAATCGACGACCATTTTTTTTATTAAGCGACATCCCTTGCCCCCTGTTAAAGATACGAAGACCCATAAAGTGGGCTTACCTTCAGTATATAAAGACAAAAACATTTTTGCCCGGTGAAATGTAAAGAAGTCTAAAGATAATAACGCGATATCGCCGCTATGCGAAAAGCAAAAAGGGCGACATTTCTGTCGCCCTATATTCTGAATTCGGACACGATAGCGGCTGCCCCGCCCGCCAAGCCCATAGCAGGCCGGGTAAGGCCCGATAATTTTATCTAAATGACCTGACACACTGCGTGTTTATCAGGCCTTTCAGGTGCCGTGCTACGAAGCGTCCGCGGTGCCCGGCAGCGTTTCAGGAAGCTGGGCGGCAAAACCTCGCAGCCCAACCACGTGAACGTGCTCGTGGTTATTGACCACTTTACGCACCAGCTTATAGGTGGTCCCTTTCTCCGGACTGATGTTTTCCGGGGCCGCGATAATCAGCTGCATTTCCAGACGTTCACACAGCTCGAACAGCGTAGCAATGGAGCGGGCATCAAGACGAGCCGCTTCATCAAGGAACAGCAGACGGCATGGCGACAGATCTTTGCCGCGCAGACGACGCGCTTCATCTTCCCAGCTCTGAACAACCATCACCAGAATCGACATACCGGTACCGATAGCCTCACCGGTAGACAGCGCACCGGACTCTGCACGCAGCCAGCCGTCGGAGCCACGGTTAACCTCAACTTCCATTTCCAGATAGCTACGGTAGTCGAGCAGCTCTTCACCAATGGTCTGTGGCGTACGCTGGCCCATATCAATCTGCGGGTTAAGCCGCTGATAGAGCTTCGCCAGCGCTTCCGAGAAGGTCAGGCGGTTGCTGTTAAACAGATCCTGATGTTGTTCATGTTGCTCAGAAAGCACATCGAGCAGCATTGCGTGAGTTTCGCGCACGTTGACGTTCAGACGCACACTATTCACCTGGCCGAACGACACGTTCTGCAGCCCCTGGTTCAACTGGCGAATACGGTTTTGTTCGCGCTGAATAGTTTTGCGAATAATATTCGCTACGCTTCGGGAGCTAATCGCCAGCTTCTGTTCACGGTTAGTCAGCTCTTCGGTCAGACGGCTCAGTTCAATCTCCATCTGTTCAATGGCTTCAACTGGGTCATCGGTGCGGATAATATCCTGACGGATACGCTCGCGAAGGTGCTGATAGACGGCAACGAAGAACTGGATTTTACGCTCCGGACGCTTCGGATCTTCCGACATACGCAGCACATCGCGCAGGTGTTCGTTGTCCGCCACCGCCAGACGCAGCGCACCGAGCGCTTTATCCGACATTGAGCGCAGATCGTCGGCTGAGAGATAGGCCAGTTCGCGACGATGCAGACGACGTTCAACGTTGTTGTCTTTCACCAGGCGCATCACCGCACACCATCCGGCCTTCGCGCTCACTACCTGTTCACGCATTTCCAGATAATCGCGTTCCAGTTTGCGCAGCTTACGGGTCAGGTTATCCATCTCCGCTTCACAGAAGGTCAGCGCTTTTTCCAGCTGGTTGCGACGCGCACGGTTGTTGCTCAGCTGCGCATGCAGTTCGTCACGGCGCGTACGCGCACGTTCTTCCGCCCCGGCATCGGCGCGCACGCCTATATCCTTGAGTTCTTTATGCAGATCGTTGAGCAGCTCTTTCTTCGTGTCGTAGGAACTTTTCAGCGACGCCAACACCTGGCTGTACTGGCTCACCTGCGCAGCGTGGGTACGCATCGCCTCACGGGCGCGGCTACGTTCGGTTTCTGCCTGCGCCAGACGCTGACGCAGTTTTTCGTTCAGATCGCTATTGCCGGAAAGCATATCGGCCGAGTCGGAATAGCCAAAGTGGGCGCGACGCTGCACCACTTCCGTCAGCGCAAAGGCCTGCTGACGCGCTTCTCGCTGTACCTGCTGCGACCAGGCGTAATCTTCTTTTAACTGCTCAAATTGCTGCGGATCGCTTTGCAATACAGAAGCAATCGGCTCCAGCTTCGCCAGATGATTACCGTGCTGCTGGATAAAGCGCGCGGCTTCCTGAGCCTCATCCAGACGTTCCTGAATCTCATCGACGCGGTCGGCCAGCGTTTCATCGGCTAACAGGCTCAGACGCGGTAGCAAACGGTTCAGCAGAGCCACGCCCTCTTTCGCCTGTTCAAACTGCGCCTGTTGCTGTTGGTTATCGCTTTCGTGGCTGCTGAGCGCACGCTCAAGCTCGTTGCGACGGGTATTCAGTTTACGGATTTCGGCTTCTGGATCGTCGTCAAAGGCCACCGACAGATGGCTGCCGATGAAGCGGCTGAACGCCTGGTGCAGACGTTGGGTTTTCTGGACATCAAACGACAGCGTCGCGAAACGTTCGGACAGCACTTCACGCTCAGCGTGCAGGCTTTCAATGCGGTTTTCACGCGCGGCGCGACCAAACAGCGGCAGCGACGGGAAGCGAGAGTAACGCCACTGGCGGTCGGCAATTTTAACGACAACCGCTTTTTCCAGTTCATCGACGGCAAACACGCTGTCATCAAACGACTGCGGATCCCCTTCAATCAGATAGAGATCTTCCGGGCAATCTTCCAGGCCTTCCAGATACTCGGCGATCTGTGACAGATCCGGCACCACGATGGCGTGACGCGATGGGCCATACAGCGCGGAGAAGTACGGTGCATCTTCAAGGCTAACGTCGTCATAGATTTCCGACAGCAGCACGCCGCCAAAACGTTCCGCCAGCGCGTTGAGACGCGGGTCTTCCGAGCCACCAGGCTGACTTAAGCGTTCAATTTCATCATCGACCGCACGTTTACGCGTACCCACTTCGTCGCGTTCAACGATGGCTTCACGCTCACGCTCCAGCAGTTGCTGAACATATTCGGTGACGTCCTGGCTTGATTCAAATTGTTCGCCGCTTTGCTCGCACAGCTGATTCAGGCTATTTTGCGCCGCCAGCCATACCGGTGCACGATGCATCAGCGCGGAAATCCGCGATTGCAGCTGCTCCTGCTCCTGACGCAGCGTCATACGCTGTTCACGCGCATCGCTAACGCAGTCACTCAGGGCCGCAATACGCGCTTCCAGTTCATGATGCAGCGTTTCGAGTTCGTCGATATCGTACTGTTTGCCCTGGCGTTTACAGAAATCAGCCAGCAGACGTTCAGCATCCTGCTGTTCACGCAGACGCTGTTCCAGTTCGTTCAGACGGCTGCGCAGCGGCTGCGCCTGTTCTGCCAGATGACGCTGGTTGACGCCGTCGCGCAGTAATTCACGCGCGATTTCCCAGGCTTCATCACGCGCCAGCGGGCCGTTAATCGCCTCGACGATTTTAAACGCCTGCTCAAACTGGCTGTGCGCGGTCTGCGAAACGCTCATTTTCTGCTCTAAAGTCAGCAGTTTTTCGGTCGCTTCCTGTTCTTTCGCCTGGAACGTTTCCAGCCATTCATCCGCACTTTCCGGGGTTAAATCCGGCAGGTGGCACAGCTCTTTCGCCCGCTGCAACGCCTGTAGCGCCTGGGTGTACTGAATCGCACGCGTCTGCTGCACGTCCAGCGCCTGCTGGTAGTCCGCCAGTTGGCTTTTCAGTTCATCCACTTCCAGCTCGGCGGCTTCCGCACGGGCTTCGTTGTCTTCCTGCTGCTCGGTAGCTTCCGCCACCACTTCATTTTGTTCTTCCAGACGAATTTGTAGCTCGTCCAGATCCGCTTCATAGCGTTCAATTTTTTCCTGCTGACGCAGGGCGGTTTGCACCAGATTAAGGTGATCGCTGGCAGCCTGATGATCGGCTTCGAGATCCCCTTCCGCACCGTTGTGCTCCTGCAGCTCACGCGCCATATCCACGTGCTTGTACTGCTCCGCCGCGAGCTGTGAACGGGAGGTAAACAGTTCGCGACGATATTCTAGCGCTTTATCCAGATGCACCCGACGCTCGTTGGCATGGCGCATATAGTCGGCGGCAACGTAGTCGGTGGCTTCAGAAATAAGGTGTTTGAACAGGTCGCGATCGGACTGGGTCACGCGGATCGCCTCCAGCGTCATGCGGTTTTCACGCAGCGCCGCTTCCATATCCTGGAATGCTTTGCGCACGCCGCTGTTTTCCGGCAACAGATAGTCGCGCAGGGAGCGGGTAATAGCGCTGGAGATACCGCCGTACAGTGAGGCTTCAATCAGACGATAGAACTTGCTACGGTCAGATGCCGAACGCAAACGACGCGCCACGATGCCCAGATCGAACATCAGCGAGTGGTAGTCAGTAATCGAGTTGAACTGTTTGAACTGGACGCCTTCGATGGTATCGAGTTTGTCTTTGAGTTCCTGCAACGTCAGTACGCGCGCCTGGCGATCGTTTAACGTTTCGGTCAACAGTTGAGTCGGCTGGAAGGACGTCGGCAGACCCTGAATCGCGAATGGTTTGATATCCACTTTACGATCGCGACCGGCAACCTGTTGCAGACGCACGCCGACGACCACGCGCTGGTTACGTGAGTTCATCACGTCCAGCACTGAATAACAGACGCCAGCTTTCAGCTTACCGTGCAGACCTTTATCGCGTGAACCGCTGGTCGCCCCGGCTTCGGTGGTGTTACGGAAGTGCAGCAAGGTTAAGTCAGGGATCAGCGCCGTGACGAATGCCGCCATGGTGGTTGATTTACCCGCACCGTTGCCGCCGGACAGCGTTGTGACCAGTTCATCAAGGTCAAAAGTACGGGCAAAGAACCCGTTCCAGTTAATCAGCGTTAGCGAACGAAATTTACCGCGATCGATCATTACTCTTCCTCCCCGCTATCCTGCTGATTGTCGTCGTTCTCGTCATTGAGCTGCAGATGGTTTTCGATAGGCATCGCTTCACCATCGCGGATCATGCGCAGCTGCGCTTCACGCGCGTCGTCACCGGAGCGCACATCGGCGCCAAAGCGGAAGACGGATTCGGTGATACGGAACTTGCTGCTGTCATGACCCATAAACCACACCATTCCCAGACGGCGCAGGCGGTTGAGTGAAGAACGCACTTTCTCTTGCAGTTTCTGACGATCGAGGTCGGAACCGGTGGAGCGGTTGTTCACCAGCTTCAGCAGTTTGCTCTCTTCGGCCAGCGCCAGCAGTTCGTCATACAGCTCCTGCTGGGTGAAGATACCTTCGTTAGCCAGGCGCTCAGGGCTGAGATAGAGGTAGCAGAGGATCTTGCCGACCATCATATCCAGCTCGGAGAGTACCGAACGCGGAATCAGCGTGGTGGAACGCGGGCGCAGGTAGAAAAAACCTTCCGGCGCGCGAATCAGTTCCACGTTATAGCGGGCGTAAAATTCTTCCAGATACTCCTGGAAATCCATTAAAAATGCGTGATTGTCCAGTTCGTCAAGGCCAATATGACGACCGGCACGCAGCGCGCTGTCCAGCGCAGGAAAAAGAGGGTTGGCCAGAGCCTGTGCCAGTTTAACCGGCATCACTTGTTCAATATTTGTCGATGACATGCGCCTGTACCTTGGCTCCGTAATCATTAATCGACTGCCATTTTGCCGGCAGTCCGGTGAAATCTGCGTGTGCTATACCCAAACGTACCGCCTGGTCGACCACAATTCGCGCAACGTCAAAGTGACGCGCACGTGGGTACTGCACCAGGTACTCTTTGACCACCAGACCGAGATCCAGCGGCAGCTGTTTGGTTTTATAAATCGCCAGTTGCTGTTCAATCAGCGCGGCGAGCTGTTCGCGAATTTCGTTAAATTCTTCGTACTCTAAATCCGGCGGAAGTTCCCCGGTGACTTCTTCGTCACGCAGCGTCATCTCTTCATCACGCATATCCAGCAGGCGGTCGGCATTGGCATAGGTGAGCGCCCAAGGGGCATCGAAATAATTCTGCACCGACTGGCGTAGACGCTGGGCAAAGACGCGGTTTTTATCCATATCAATCGCGGTACGGATAAATTTATGCACGTGGCGGTCATAGCCAATCCACAGGTCAATTGCCTGCTGGCCCCAGCTCACAATGCGGTCGAGCTTGCTTTGCAGATCGAACACCAGCCGGTCAACAAACTGCAAATCGTTATGGCTGAGCGTGGCATCCTGAATACGCAGCAGGTTAGCCTGTAGCTTATCGCCTGCGGCGTCCAGCGTATCCTGAAGTTCTCGCAGGGTGCCGGAGGTTTCTGACAGCAGCAGTTCGCAACTGGAGATCGCCGCGCGCCAGTCTTTGTTCAGCAGTTGGGCGATATCATCTTTAACCGACTGCTGTTGCTCATCCATGATGCGCTGCGTCAGGTCGATACTGTCGAAGATTTCCGCCACCGAGTATTTGAGCGGCGCGTAAACGTTGCGGTGCCAGTGGAACTCATCGCCCCCTTCATCCGCGGAATCCGCCGCCCTTTTCAACTCACCGGCAACAATGGACAGCTGCATTGACAGGCGCAGCGTCGAAAATTCGCGTTGACGAATATAGTAGTCGGTAATGCCAATACCCAACGGCGTCAGACGATAGATGGCGTTTCCTTCCGTGATTTCGCTGGTAAAGCGGTTCAGCAGACGTTGGCGAACCAGGTCGTTAATCGCGTTGTTGGCGCGAGTGCCGATGGTTTCACTGGTTTGCTCAAACGCATCACTGACGTAACGAAACGCATCCACCAGCTCGCCTTCCGTCATTTCACCTTCCAGTCGTTCGCCGTTCAGCGTTGCAACGGCCAGCAGAAATGAGAGCCTATCGACGGGTAGCGAGATGGCAAAATCATTTTTCCTGGCCCAGGCAACCAGTTCGGGGACTGTCTGGGAAAATTCACTCATCGTTTATCCTTGTTTCTGTCTGCGGCTTCAGTGCGGTGACATGAATATAGCGCCCCAGGCTAATGTACGGTTCCTGACGGCAATAGCGCGTTTCAAGCTCGAGCAGAATATCAAAACAGTTCTTCTGCATCTGCTTATCGCGCAAATAGTCATGAAACACTCGCACGCCGGTTTTCCCGTTAATGTGCCAGCCAATCTCTTCCAGCCAGCTATAGACCTGCTGCGGATCGCGCGGATAATTCGGCGACAGCGTCCGCCTTTTCTTTTTCGGCATGCCGGCAACCACGTAATCGAAGTTGCCCACCACCATGTTATGCATCAACAGGCCGTTTGCATTGTAGAACATTAATGATAAAGCGCCGCCCGGACGGAGTACCGACCACAGCGTTTTTAACACGTCCTGCGGATCGGCCACCCACTCCAGTACAGCGTGAAACAATATCAGATCAACAGGGCTTTCCAAATGCTCGTCCACGTCCTGGGCCGCGCAATGTATGAAATGCATGTTGTCGCTCACACCTTTCTCGCAGGCGGCCTTTTGTGCACGGGCGATCATCTCTGCGGAAAGATCGCACAGCGTCACATGATGTCCGCGCTCCGCCATTTTGAGAGCCGTCTGGCCTTCACCGCCGCCAGCATCGAGAATGCGCAGCGGTTTCGTGCCCATCGTCGCCAGCAGTACGTCCAGATCCTGCCACAGAATAGCCTGACGCAACTTCCCTTTGGTGGTGCCATAGATATTGCGCGAAAACTTTTCCGCCATGTCATCAAAATTGCGATCCTGCACCGGGCATCCTTACTGACTTCGCCAGCCACAAAAGGTCTATTTTGTCACACCCACGGCGAGAATGAAGCTACCTGGTGTAATATCGCTGCATTCAGACGATCGGATGCTTAAAAAAGGTACTCTACAGAATGCTTTTTATGCTGAAAAAGTATATCGGCGGAATGATGCTGCCGCTGCCGCTGCTTCTTTTACTGGTGGGTTTAGGAATCGTCCTGGTTTGGTTCACTCGCTTTCAAAAACTAGGGAAAACCGCCATCACTGCGGGTTGGCTAGCGCTGTTGCTCTTGAGCCTGCAACCGGTTGCCGATGGGCTACTGAAACCGATTGAAGATAAATATCCCACCTGGCGCGGCGAAGAGCCGGCGCAGTACGTGGTGGTGTTAGGCGGCGGTTATACCTGGAATCCGGACTGGGCGCCGAGTTCAAATCTTATCAACAACAGTTTGCCGCGTCTGGCGGAAGGGATTCGCCTGTGGCAAGCCAATCCGGGCGCAAAAATGATCTTCACCGGCGCACGCGCTCTCACTAATCCTGTCAGCACGGCAGAAGCCGGCGCCCGCGTGGCAGAAAGTCTTGGCGTACCGCGCAGTGAGATCATCGTATTGGATAGTCCAAAAGATACGGAAGAAGAGGCCAGCGCCGTTAAAGCAGCCATCGGTGATGCGCCTTTCCTGCTGGTAACTTCTGCGTCCCATCTGCCTCGGGCGATGATTTTCTTCCAGCACGTTGGGCTGCACCCGCTTCCCGCTCCGGCTAACCAACTGGCCATTGTTTCACCGCTAAACCCGTGGGAGCGCATGATCCCTTCCCCGGTCTGGCTGATGCACAGCGACCGGGTCGGGTATGAGACGCTTGGCCGCCTCTGGCAATGGCTAAAAGGCGATTCAGGAGAGCCAGGGGATCAGTGATTTTGAAGCCAGATCGAAGTGAGTGCGGTTAAATTTACCGGTATTCACTAACTTCTCAACTTCATCCCACAGCAGGTAGAGCCAGCGCCGCCAGAGGAACGCTTCTGCGACCGGGGCGCGCTGGATATAATGCCACAGCAGTTGTTCCGCCTGCGGGCTCTCATGCAGGCGGAACAGCTCGTATTCTCTCGGTGCCCACAAAATCGGTCCCGGCCCTACCGCCGCCAGCAGTTGGTCACTACGAGCATCTTTCAACATGCTGCGTAGCGTTAAATGGCCGTGGATCAGTACGCAATTATCGCTGAAGCCCTCAAATAGCGCATCCAGACATTCGCGAGTGCGAAACAGCAGCCGTTTGTCCTGCATCGTCAGACCCGTGCTGTGATAAAGGCCGAGCGTGTCCCATAACACTTCAATCCGCTGGCGATACCATTGCGGCCAGTTATTTTCCTGAGTGCCATCAACAAAACCGACGCTGCCCGAACTGTCTATCCGGTGCCATGACAGCATCGCTTCAACGATTTGATCTTTCAGCGCATCCCAACGCTGCGGGCTGCGGGTCGGCGCTTCTACCGGGACACCGCGCAGGCGTTCCAGTAACAGGACGTCTGGGCCAGGATGTTCTTCATGCGTCATCACCCCGTACACCACCGGCATACGGACTGTGCCGCTGCGCGCCAGCATCGATATTTTCCACGCCAGCTGACGAGCCAGCCCCGGTGACGAAAAACTCCGCGCCAATAATGGCATCGGGTTTCCGTTCGCATCGTACAGCGACCACAGCGCGGTATCCGTCTGCTCGTTAATACACTCTACACGGCTGAGTGATTCCCCTAAAAGATGGCTGAGTTCTACGCGTAGCTGTTCCATGTCGGATTACCCCTATAAAAGCCATTGCTTTCATAATGAGCATATGAGATGTAAATTTCACCAGGCAAGATCAAAATTGCAACAGAAAATCAGGAAACGGTGGAGCAGGAAATGCCCCCTTATCGCAAGGGGGCGATAGGATTACTTCATTTCAGCGCGAACGCGAGCCAGATCTTCCGGCGTATCGACGCCCGTACCCGGGACTTCTTTGGCTACGGCAACGTGAATTTTTTCACCGTACCAGAGCACGCGCAGCTGTTCCAGCATCTCAATATGCTCAAGCGGGCTTGGTGCCCAGTTGACGTAGCGGCGGATAAACCCGGCGCGATAGCCGTAGATTCCGATGTGACGTAAGAATGTGTCACCGATCTGTTCGCGACTTTTCGCAAAACGGTCGCGATCCCATGGGATCGCCGCGCGAGAGAAATAGAGCGCGTAGCCGTCTTTGTCCATCACCACTTTCACCGCATTCGGATTAAAAACTTCTTCGGCATCGTGGATAGGCACCGCCAGCGTCGCCATGCCGGACTGACTGGCTGCCAGATTGTCTGCCACCTGGCGGATAATCACCGCCGGGATCATCGGTTCATCGCCCTGAACGTTAACAATGACGGTATCATCGCTGAAGCCGCACTTCTCAACCACTTCCGCCAGACGTTCAGTACCCGATTGGTGGTCGGCACGAGTCATGCAAACTTCACCACCGGCGGCTTCAACGGCCGCTGCCACTTCCGGGTGATCGGTTGCCACGATAATACGTTCGGCACCGGATTCGCGCGCGCGCTCCAGCACGTGCACAATCATCGGTTTGCCGTTGATATCCTGCAGCGGTTTACCCGGCAGGCGCGTAGAGGCAAAACGCGCGGGAATAATAACGACAAAACTCATGGTCTGTTCTCTTCTGCAGCAAGCGCGCGGGCTTCGGTTTCCAGCAATACGGGGATACCGTCACGCAGGGGAAACGCCAGATTATCAAGTTTGCAAATCAGTTCTTGCTTGTCCTGGCTGTAGTAAAGTTTACCGTTGCAAACCGGGCAGGCAATAATTTCAAGTAGACGGTGATCCATGGTTCCTCCTGATGGGCCGTATCGAAAATCAGTGCAGCATATCATAGAGCGCTAGCGGTCGGCGTCAATCTCCCATCCGCTGCGTTGTTCGCTAAAGAGTTTTTCCGCCACCGAGCCCAATTTGACGCGCGTGGCTCCCTGCCAGCAGGCAAAGTCATCGATCGCCTGTTTCAGCCCACGTTCAAGATGCTGGCTTATTCGTACGCCTTCTTGCAGATACAGCGCGAAAATTTCCAGTACGCCATCACTACGGTGCATTTTGCTGTCCATCCGGCCAACGATTTCTCCCCGATGCAGCAGCGGCAGCACGAAATAGCCATACTGCCGCTTAGGTGCAGGCGTATAGCATTCGAGGCGGTAGCTGAAATCAAACAGCTGTTCCGCCCGTTTACGATCCCAGACAACCGGATCGAATGGCGACAATACCGCGCTATGAGTGGCATTCAGTTTGCCCTCAGCCGCCCGCTCAAGTTCCGCAAGCAAGCTGTTGTGGACCCACATTTCACCTAGCGCGTCGACATTGACGGCCACCACCCGCTGCTCAGCCTGCCACTGCGCCATGAGCGCGGTGAGATCGGGTTTACGCAGGCGATAGTAATCTGCCAGCCATTGAGGGCGAAAAATACCCAGGCTACGGGCGCTATTCTCCAGCATTACCGCTTCGGCCTCGGGCTGTGCCAGCGCGTCCGTTGCGTCATCCCAGTGAGGCATGGCGCGCTCGGTGAGATCGTAGACGCGCTGAAAGTTACGCCTCTCAACCACCATTACTTCCCCGGCAGTAAATAGCCCTTCAAGATGGCGCTTATGCGGCTTCCATTCCCACCACCCGCTTTCACCTTTACGCGGATGGGAGAAATCGGCAGAGCGCACCGGGCCGTTATCGGCAATATGCGATTTAAGCGCGGCAATCTCCTGCGCGTGTTCATCCATCCAGCTCTGATGGTACTTCCAGCCCATTTTATGCGGCGCCAGCATTCGATGGCGCACCAGAGGGAAATCGCTACGCGGCAGGAAACAGGCTTCATGCGCCCAGTACTCCATCAGATCGCCCCGGGCAAGCGCCTCATCCAGCCACGCCGCTGAATATGCACCCAGGCGGCTAAATAACACCAGATAAGGGCTGCGAGCTACTACGTTAATAGTATCAATCTGCAGCAGAGACATTTGTTGGATGGTACGAAGAATATCTGCCGCTTTCGGCTGACGACGAGGACGAGTGAGAAGTCCCTGTGCCGCAAGGTGAAGATGGCGCGCGGCACGGAGGGTAAGATGCTGTTCGGCCATACCGGTTCCCCCGGATATCGCCGACGCCGTTTAGCGTCGTGCGAGGGTAATCAAGTCCTGTAGCAGCGTCTGCGCGCGATCGCCCGAAAGAACAGCGTCGACCGGCAGATACCACCAGTTTTCCTGCGCAAAGCGGCGGCATTTTACCGCATCTTTTTCAGTCATAATAAGCTGTTGTCCCGGTTCAACCAGTGCCTGGACATCGGCTTCGGTGAGCGCCTTGTGGTCTGCCAATGCGACGGTGCGCACCGGTTGCAGACCGCACTCATTTAAGGTCGCGAAAAAACGCGGCGGATGGCCGATACCGGCCATTGCCACCACGTTTTGCAGGTCGGAAACCTGCCGTCTTTCGTGGGTTAACAAATTAACCGCTTCGCCGGGACGCAGCGTCATCGGGATTTCCCCGGACTGCGCTTCCCCGCCGTTCACAATTCGCGCATCGACAGAGCTTAAGCGTGAGGCACGTTCACGCATCGGCCCCGCAGGCAACCACCAACCGTTGCCAAAGCGCCGCACACCATCGATAACGACAATTTCTTTATCCCGCGCCAGACGATAGTGCTGTAGCCCATCATCCGTCACGATAAGCTGCAAATCATGGGCTGCCAACAGCGACTTTACCGCATCAACTCGTACCGGAGAAACCGCCACCGGAGCGCCGGTACGCTGAAAAATAAGCACCGGCTCATCACCAGCTTGCGCGGTAGTGGAGTTCGCATCGAGCAGCAACGGATAGCTTTCCGCCTTACCACCATAGCCGCGAGACACCACGCCAACGCGGACCCCCTGTCGCTGCAACTGCTCCACCAGCCAGATAACGACCGGGGTTTTGCCGTTACCACCAGCAGTCAGATTCCCCACGACCACAACCGGGCAAGGCGCGCGCCATGCTTTTTTCAGTCCAAGCTGATAGCACAGGCGGATGATGCCGCTCACCAGGCCATACAGCCAGGAAAGCGGCAACAGCAGACGCCAAAGCGGCGATTCGCCCGACCAGATTCTGGCTATCATTCGCCAAACTGCATTTTGTGCAGCTGTGCATAAACGCCGCGCTGCTCCAGCAGATCGTTGTGGCTGCCGCGCTCGACGATCTGACCATCTTCGACAACGATGATTTCATCAGCCTGTTCGATGGTGGAAAGTCGGTGAGCAATCACCAGCGAGGTGCGGTTTTTCTGCAGTTCATCGAGCGCCGACTGAATCGCACGTTCGGATTCGGTATCCAGCGCAGAGGTGGCTTCGTCAAGGATCAGGATAGGGCTGTTACGCAACAGCGCACGCGCAATGGCAATACGCTGACGTTGACCACCGGAAAGCAGTACGCCGTTCTCACCGATAACCGTGTCGAGGCCATCATCCATTTTGTTGATAAAGTCCATCGCATAGGCCATACGCGCCGCATCTTCAATCTGTTCGCGGCTGAACTCTTCCGTACGCGCATAGGCGATGTTGTTGGCGACCGTATCGTTAAACAGATGCACGTTTTGTGATACTAGCGCGACCTGATTACGCAGCGCAGAGAGCTTGTATTCGCGTAGATCGTGCCCATCGAGCAGGATTTCACCTTCATCGATATCATAAAAACGGGTCAGCAAGCTGGCGATAGTGGATTTACCTGAGCCTGAACGTCCAACCAGAGCGACCGTTTTTCCGGCAGGGATCGACAGATTGATATGACGCAGTGCCGGAGTCTCACGGCCTGGGTAGGTGAAAGTGACATCACGGAACTCAATTGTTCCCTTCGCACGTTCAACTTCCAGCTTACCCTCGTCTTTTTCCTGTTCGCTATCGAGAATAGCAAACAGCGTCTGACAGGCCGCCATCCCACGCTGGAACTGCGCATTCACGTTGGTTAACGATTTAAGTGGACGCATCAGGGCAATCATGGAGGAGAAGACCACGGTAATAGTACCTGCAGTCAGCGTTTCCATGACGCTTGGGAAGCTTGCGGCATACAGGACGAAAGCCAGCGCCAGGGAGGCAATCAGCTGAATGATCGGGTCAGAAATCGATGACGCAGAGACCAGTTTCATCCCTTGCAAACGCATTCTATTGCTGACCTTATCAAAGCGATTAGACTCTACGCCTTGCCCACCGAACATCAGCACTTCTTTATGCCCTTTCAGCATCTGCTCAGCGCTAGTGGTCACCTGCCCCATGGTGTTTTGCATATTCTTACTGATGCTACGAAAACGTTTGGAGACCACGCGAATCGCAATCGACACGATAGGTGCCAATACGATCAGGATTACCGACAGCTGCCAGCTGTAGTAAAACATCATGATAAACAGACCGATAATCGACGCACCTTCACGCACGACGGTAATCAGCGCGCTTGAGGAGGAGGAAGCAACCTGTTCGGAGTCATAGGTAATACGCGACAACAGCGTCCCGGTGGACTGCTTATCGAAGAATGAAACCGGCATGCCCATCATATGACTGAACAGCCGACGGCGCATGGTCATCACCACTTTGCCAGAAACCCAGGAAATACAATAACTGGAGACATAGCTAGTGATACCACGCAGGATCATCAAGCCAATAACGACCAGCGGCATCCACAGCAGCACTGAGCGATCTGTTTTACCAAAACCATCATCCAGTAATGGTTTAAGAAGCGATAACATGAAGGTATCGCTGGCCGCGTTAAGGACTAACGCAACGGCCGCCACGATCAACCCTGCTTTAAATGGCGCGATGGTCGGCCAGAGTCGGCGGAAGGTCTGCCACGTGGAGAGATCTTTGTCGTTCTGCATTCAAAAAACCAGCTTATGTTGAAATAGCCGCATATTCTACCCGTTATCGCGAGTCTCGCCAAACCACTGATGATACCAACGTGGTAAAAGTTGATCTCGTAAGCCTTCAATCTTCCAGCCGTTAGCGCTGAAGGTGACGGTTATCTGCCCCTGATGAGGAGTATCAAACCACGCGTACTGATGTTGGAGATAGCGTGCTTTTACCTTTGAGGAAGGCAGTCGCCACGCGTTATAGCGGGATGCGGAAGCCAGTGCAGCCAAACCGCTCACCCGCTGGATCAATGCCATACCTGACGATGTCGAACTGCCGTGATGTGGAACCTGAATAATTGTAGACGCAAATGACTGCCAGAAACGGCTAATCATGGCCATTTCTGCCGGTATTTCAATGTCTCCGGTCAGCAGAATACTATTTCTTCCATCGTTGACCCTCACCACGCATGACGCATTGTTTCCTTTTTGCTCTTTGCCCGGTAGCGGCCAAAGGGCACGAAAGGTCAGCCCTTGCCATTGCCAGGACTCACCGCGCATACAGGATTGGTGCCCTTCCCAACCGAGCGGGCTTCTAATCCATGCCTGCGGCCAGGCCTGCTGTACCGAGCGAAGACCACCCCGATGATCCAGATGATCGTGGCTCAGGATAATCCCTTGTAGCGTTAGTCCGTGCCAACGCAGCCAGGGAATGATCAACTGTTCGCCGCTGTCCCCATCAGGCCACGCCAGCCCGGTATCGTAAAGCAGCGCTTTATCCCCCTTCGCAATAACCAGCGCCAGTCCCTGCCCCACATCCAGCATGGTGACCTGCCAACGATCCTGAGGCGTTTTTCGCCACAGCGGAAAAGAGAGCAGCATAGCTAAAGACAGCCATAGCGCCGGAAAACGCCACCATCCATGCAGACGCCAAAGTATCAGCACCAGCCAGGGCAGTAACGATACCCCAAACCATGCAGCGCCAATATTCAGCCATCCGGCGGGGAGCAGGCGTAAGTAGCCAAACACCAGCGCCATTACGTGGTCGGCACCGCTCCAGACCACCATCTCAACCACGGCAGGAGCCCATAGATGCAGAAACATCGCCAAGAGTATTAATGGCACGGCAATGAAAGTGACTACCGGTACCGCCACCGCGTTTGCCAGTAGCGAGGTTATACTCACACCGTGAAATAGCATTATCTGTAGCGGCGTCAACAACAGTAACAGCCCCAGCTGCAGATGGATGAGGCTCGCCAGCGGTCGGAGAAAACGGGGAAAAATTACAGCGGGCAATGGCAGCCATTGATACCAAAAAATCAGCACACCAACCGCATACGCCGACAGCCACAGGCTGTCAGAGAGCACTGCCAATGGATCAATAAATACGATTGCAGCCAGACAGCAAAGCCACACTTCCCATCCCGTCCACTGGCGCCCCCTCAGGCGTAATGCATACCAGATAGCCGCTGCCACTACAGTACGTAGCGCTGGCGGCTGCATCCCCGTCAGCATGGCATAGGCAAGCCCAGTCAAAAGCGCGGCGATTAATGGCAATCGCCAGTTGATAAGCCAGCCGGGTAGGAAAAATTGAATGCTTCGAATAAGCAGCCAGCCCAGCGAAGCGCCAAGCGCAATATGCAAACCCGAGATAGCCATCAGATGCGAGGTACCGGTTTGTTGCATCAAGGTTTTAATCTCTGGTGCGACCGAAAGGCGCTCTCCCATCCCCAGTGCCAGCATCACATCACGCCAGGGATAGTCGGCAAGGGTTGTTTGTAAGGAGGTCAGAAAACGAGCGCGGAGGCTACAATCGGTATCCAGTGGTTGGGCATCAATAATGCGCCCGGTCAGCGGACGATTTTGTGAGAGCGCATAGCGCTGGGAGTCAAATCCACCATCATTGAGCTGTCCGTGGACGGCCCGCATACTGACCGTCATGCGCCAACGCTGTCCGACACAGGGCGGCTGAGGTAAATAGCTGCCGTACAGAACCATCCCGATTCGCGGAAATGCGAGTTTCCCCTCCAGGTGCGTTATTTCGCCCTGGTGGGTGGTTTGCCCATCTGTTTGCGTCAGTACCATTTCAATGTGCCGATTTTTCCCAGGCAGATTTTCAGCAGGCAGCACCACCTGCCATGCCGCAAACACACCCCAACAAAACAGCAGCCCGGTTAGACACACCGCGCGCCCTGCTCGCCCGCAGAAAGTCAGGGCTAACAGCCCAGGCAGGGAAAATTTTATCGCCCCCACCGGAGGGAGTTCCGGCAGTATGAGCAGCGGAAGGATCCCTAGCAGTGTGCAGCAGGCCAATTGTGGCAAACGCATTAACACCTCCTTGTTACCGGAAGTGTCGCGCCGGGTAGAACATTTGTCGTCGGGGGAAAATCAGGTTTTCGCGGATGATTCCAGAGAAACATTCAGGGTTGGTAAGCGTTACGAACAATATGCGAGGTAGATTCCAGAAATGCAGGGGCTGATGGGTCTGGTGAATTCGAAATAGCAGAAACGAAAAAAGCACCCGTAGGTGCTTTTCTCTCAATCAAGTTCATCGCACACAGGCGATCTGAACTCAATCGTAAATATTGGCGCGATCGCGCAGTTCTTTACCCGGCTTGAAGTGCGGCACGTATTTGCCTTCCAGTTCCACTTTATCGCCAGTTTTCGGGTTACGCCCGGTGCGTGGTGCTCTGTAGTGCAGAGAGAAGCTGCCGAAACCGCGGATTTCAATGCGCTCACCCTCAGCAAGAGTTGAGGCCATATGCTCCAGCATCTCTTTCACCGCATCTTCCACTGCTTTAGCAGGGATATGGGATTGCTGGCTGGCAAGTCTTTCAATCAATTCTGACTTGGTCATGATTCCTCCGGTTTCCTTTAAAGGAAAATTAGCTAACAGCTTATTAAACAAGGGCGGCCGTAGCCGCCCTTTGTGCTAGATTACAGGCCGAAACCTGCAATCTGTCAAGTAAACTCATCACAATTCAGGTTGTTAAACCCGAATCGGCAAGATTACTCGCCTTTAGCTGCTTTGAATGCTTCAGCCATAGCGTTGGAGAAGTTGCCGTCTTCCTGTTTGTTGTTAACAGTAGCGATTGCATCTTTCTCATCAGCTTCGTCTTTAGCACGAACAGACAGGCTAATTGCGCGGTTTTTACGATCAACGCCGGTGAATTTAGCTTCAACGTCATCGCCAACGCTCAGAACCAGAGTTGCATCTTCAACGCGGTCACGGGATGCTTCAGAAGCACGCAGGTAACCTTCAACGCCGTCGGCCAGTTCTACGGTTGCGCCTTTAGCGTCAACTGCAGTTACTTTACCGTTAACGATAGCGCCTTTCTTGTTCAGAGCAACCCAGTTGTTGAACGGATCTTCTGCGAGCTGTTTAACGCCCAGGGAGATACGTTCACGCTCTGCGTCAACCTGCAGAACAACTGCTGCGATTTCGTCGCCTTTTTTGTATTCACGAACTGCTTCTTCGCCTGTAGCGTTCCAGGAGATGTCAGACAGGTGAACCAGGCCGTCGATGCCGCCGTCCAGGCCGATGAAGATACCGAAGTCAGTGATAGACTTGATTTTACCTTCAACGCGGTCGCCCTTGTTGTGGGTTTCTGCGAACTGCTGCCATGGGTTGTTTTTGCACTGCTTCAGACCCAGGGAGATACGACGACGTTCTTCGTCGATATCCAGAACCATAACTTCCACTACATCACCAACGTTAACAACTTTGGATGGGTGGATGTTTTTGTTGGTCCAATCCATTTCGGATACGTGAACCAGGCCTTCAACGCCTTCTTCGATTTCAACGAAGCAGCCGTAGTCGGTCAGGTTGGTCACGCGGCCAGTCAGTTTGGTACCTTCTGGATAACGCTTAGCGATAGCTACCCATGGATCTTCGCCCAGCTGTTTCAGGCCCAGAGATACACGAGTACGCTCGCGGTCGAACTTCAGCACTTTAACAGTGATTTCGTCGCCAACGTTTACGATTTCGCTTGGATGCTTAACGCGTTTCCATGCCATATCAGTGATGTGCAGCAGGCCGTCAACGCCGCCCAGATCAACGAATGCACCGTAGTCAGTGAGGTTCTTAACGATACCTTTAACTTCCATGCCTTCCTGCAGGTTTTCCAGCAGCTGATCGCGCTCTGCGCTGTTTTCGGATTCGATCACGGCACGACGAGAAACAACAACGTTGTTACGTTTCTGGTCCAGCTTGATTACTTTGAATTCAAGCTCTTTGCCTTCCAGGTGCAGCGTATCGCGCACTGGACGAACGTCTACCAGGGAACCTGGCAGGAACGCACGAATACCGTTCAGCTCAACAGTGAAGCCACCTTTAACTTTGCCGTTGATAACACCAACAACAGTTTCAGCGTCTTCGTATGCTTTTTCCAGCGTGATCCAAGCTTCGTGACGCTTAGCTTTTTCACGGGACAGCAGGGTTTCGCCGAAGCCGTCTTCTACTGCGTCCAGCGCAACGTCAACTTCGTCACCGACCTGGATTTCCAGCTCGCCGGCTGCGTTTTTGAACTGCTCTGCAGGGATTGCAGATTCAGATTTCAGGCCCGCATCAACCAGAACGATGTCTTTGTCGATAGCAACAACAACACCACGAACGATGGAACCCGGACGGGTTTCGATTGTTTTTAAAGATTCTTCAAATAGTTGAGCAAAAGATTCAGTCATGTTTAATCTTCGAAGTTAGATTTAACGTCCACCTGACACCTTGTCGGATGGGGTTGTTTCACATACCCGCTGTCAATCCATTGCAACGGGGGTACTACAAATTCTGTCGCGTTTTACGCGAGTGCCAGTTTCTGGCGCGCATAGTCTAACGCTTTTTCAATTACTTGCTCAATGCTTAAGGTGGTGGAATCCAACACTAAAGCATCGGCGGCAGGAACCAGTGGCGCAACAGCACGATTACGATCGCGGTCGTCACGTTCCTTTATCTCTGCCAAAAGGCGCTCAAAGTTAACACTAAAGCCCTTTTCCTGCAACTGTAGCATGCGGCGGTTAGCACGTTCTTCCGATGAAGCATCAAGGAAGATTTTTACCGGAGCATCAGGGAAGACCACTGTACCCATATCGCGACCATCGGCAATCAGGCCCGGTTCGTCGCGGAATCCACGCTGGCGGCGCAGCAGCGCTTCGCGAACGCGGGGGAATGCGGCAACCTGCGAAGCCGCGTTGGCAACTTCCTGGGTGCGGATTTCACCGCTGACGTCTTCACCCTCAAGGATAACTTCCAGCTTCCCGTCGGTCGAAACAAAGCGAACGTCCAGGTGAACTGCCAGTGGAACCAGCGCATCTTCCGACGTCACGTCGACATGATGATGCAACGCAGCTAAAGCCAGCACGCGATAAATCGCGCCTGAGTCCAGTAAGTGCCATTGCAATGCTTCTGCCATGGCTTTGCACAGAGTGCCTTTACCCGCGCCACTTGGGCCATCAATGGTAATTACCGGGGCAATTGCCGTCATCTCTATCTCCTTAATAAAAGGCATATTCAACGTAAACGCCGCGCATTATACGCATCTCTGCGCTCGACGGTTACTTTTGTCTGCGAATTCCAGAATTAGCCCCAGGAAGTACAAGAGAATAGATAAGTATAGTGGGCTGGCAAGATGCCAGCCCGGAAAGTGCGTTTTTTTACGGGTAGAGCAACGATCAAGCCAGGGTACTAATGCGCGCCAACTGTTCGAAATAGTCCGGGAAGGTTTTCGCCGTACATTTCGGGTCGAGAATAGTCACGGGCGTGTCGGACAGCGCCACCAGTGAGAAACACATCGCCATACGGTGATCGTTATAGGTGCCGATTTCAGCAAAATTCAGCGACGCTGGTGGTGTAACGCGAATGTAGTCTTCGCCCTCTTCTACCTCAGCACCCACTTTGCGCAGTTCAGTCGCCATGGCAAACAGACGGTCAGTTTCTTTAACGCGCCAGTTGTAGATATTGCGCAGCGTGGTGGTGCCTTTAGCAAACAGTGCCGCAGTGGCAATGGTCATGGCCGCATCAGGGATATGGTTCATGTCCATGTCGATAGCGTTGAGCTCGCCGTGAGTACAGGCAATAAAATCATCGCCCCAGGTCACGGTAGCACCCATTTTTTCCAGCACATCGGCAAAACGGATATCGCCCTGAACGCTGTGACGACCAATACCGGTCACTTTCACGGTGCCGCCTTTAATCGCGCCAGCAGCAAGGAAATAGGAGGCAGAAGACGCATCCCCTTCCACCAGGTATTGACCTGGAGAGACATACTGTTGGTTACCACGCACAATAAAGCGCTGGTAGTTCTGGTTATCCACTTCCACACCGAAGGTTTTCATCAGGTGCAGAGTGATATCGATATAGGGTTTAGATACCAGATCGCCTTTAATGCTTATCGTGGTGTCCTGTGGAGCCAGCGGCGCGGTCATCAACAGCGCGGTGAGGAATTGGCTGGATACGCTGCCGTCAACCTCAACGTTACCTCCGGTGAAACCACCTTTCAGGCGCAGCGGCGGGTAGTTTTCCTGCTCCAGATAGTCAATCTGGGCCCCGCCCTGACGCAGCGCATCAACCAGATGACCAATTGGGCGCTCTTTCATACGCGGCTCGCCGGTCAGTACGATGTTATTCGTGCCCAAACATAAAGCGGCGGCCAGCGGACGCATCGCCGTACCCGCATTGCCGAGGAACAGCTCCAGCTCGTTTGAGGACTGCAGCATGCCCGCATTGCCGGTCACTTCACAGCGGGTGCGGTCAGCAGACAGGGTATAGTGAATTCCCAGAGCCTTAAGCGCGTTCAGCATATGGCGAACATCATCACTGTCCAGCAGATTGGTCAGCACGGTCGTGCCATGCGCCAATGCCGCCAGCAGCAGTGCGCGGTTCGACACGCTTTTAGAACCGGGCAGATTAATGGTGCCGTCGACACGCGCAATAGGTTGTAACGTCAGGGATTCCATGAAACTCAACTCTCTAAAACAGAAGTAAAAACCCCACGGCGTAACCGTGGGGATGAATAGATAAAACCAGATTAACCGTGACGGCGTTCGAAGTCTTGCATGAAGTTCGTCAGCGCCTGTACGCCTGCCAGCGGCATCGCGTTATAGATAGAAGCACGCATTCCGCCTACCACGCGGTGGCCTTTCAGCGAATGCAGACCGGCCGCAAATGACTCTTCGAGGAACAGTTTATCCAGCGCGCTATCGGCCAGCTGGAATGGAACGTTCATGCGGGAGCGGTTAGCGTTGGCTACATCGTTGCGGTAGAAATCGCTGCCATCAATGGTGCTATACAGAAGATCGGCCTTCTGCTGATTGATACGATCCATTGCCTCGACGCCGCCCTGCTCTTTGAGCCATTTGAACACCAGCCCTGAAAGATACCAGGCAAAGGTCGGCGGCGTGTTGAACATGGAATCGTTGTCATTAAGCACGGTGTAGTCGAGGATTGATGGGCAGGCAACGTGGGCTTTACCCAGCAGGTCTTCACGTACAATCACCAGCGTTAAACCGGCAGGGCCGATATTTTTCTGCGCGCCAGCGTAGATAACGCCGTAGCGGCTCACGTCAATCGAGCGAGACAGGATAGTGGAGGAGAAATCGGCGGCAACAACCACGTCTTTGCCAAAGTCCGGCGTCTCTTCAATGGCGATACCATCGATAGTTTCATTTGGACAGAAGTGCAGATAGGCCGCGTTATCGCTGAGCTGCCAGTCACGCATCGGTTTCACCGCGCGCTTGCCGTCTACGGTGACTTTCGCATCGATAACGTTCGGGGTGCAGTATTTTTTTGCTTCTTTGACCGCGCTGGCAGCCCAATAGCCGGCATCAACGTAGTCTGCGGTAGTTTTATCACCCAGGATATTCAGCGGAACGCCAGCAAACTGACCGCGGCCGCCGCCATGGCAGAACAATACTTTGTAGTTGGAAGGGATATTAAGCAGGTCGCGGAAATCTTTTTCTGCTTCCTCTGCCACCTGGATAAACTCTTTACCACGGTGGCTGACTTCCATTACCGACGTACCTAACCCGTTCCAGTCGCAAAGTTCTTGCTGCGCCAGTTTAAGAACATCTGCCGGTAACATCGCCGGACCTGAACTGAAATTAAAAACCTGAGCCATTTTCCCTCACCACGCTAAAAGCCATAAGTAATAACTGTGGATATCGGTTTTATCATTCAGTGACACGCGCCGCAATGTCTAAAACTTTCCACCGGCGAATTGTGGCCCTTGTCACACAAAACATTCTGCCGCTCGATTGCGTCAAAACCGACAAAATGGCTGTCAGGCGACGCGTTTCGCCCGGCTAACCTTCGTCCATACCGGATTCGCACAGCGAGGACATAGTTGACGGCAACCCACCTTGAGGCTGGCGACATGACTACATCTCGCACAAGCGAATTCCCCCGACTCTGGCATCACCTTGAACCGCGGCGCAAAGCTCTCCGGCAAAATACACATCCCCGGTTTGACGTCATCATCGCGGTAATAAAACACGCTGATCTGCCCGTTGGTCTCCATGATAGCCAGCCGCACCTGTCCCAGCTGTTCGACGCTGTTCAGACGCAGCTCCATCAGAAACTCCAGCTCGGTCATATTCGCTTTACGGACGTTTTCCCACGCGAGCTGCCCCTCTTCCACAACGACAATGGCCTTACCTTCGAGCAAGTCCTCAAGCTTTTCACTTTTCGACATCAGCCACATAACCAGACGATAAAGCAATGCGAGTGAGACGAAGACCACCAAAACCGGCACCAGAGGCACATCATCATAAAAAGCGACGTCACCCGCAGCCGATCCTAACGTCAGAATTATCAGTACTTCAAAAAGTGACATCTGCCGGACGCCACGCCGTCCGGTAATTTTGAGAAATATAAAGACCAGTAAAAAGGTAAAGAGGGTTCTTAACGCCACTTCGCCTAAAAATTCGGGCGGGAATTTGTCAAACGCCATCCGTTGAAGATCAAACGCTTTCATCTTTTCTATGCCTTAACAATAGGTTATTGCCTATAAGCATAGTCCTACCTTTTATTTTCGCCGGAGATAGCACCTGTCACGCAAAACCCGTATCATTGCGCGCTTTCCGTACGACAAAAGAGATTGCTATGACGCAGACCTATATTCCCGGCAAAGATGCCGCGCTGGAAGATTCCATCGCTCGCTTCCAGCAAAAGCTGCTCGACCTGGGTTTTGATATCGAAGAAGCCTCCTGGTTGAACCCTGTTCCTAACGTCTGGTCGGTGCATATTCGTGATAAGGCATGCTCTTTATGCTTTACCAACGGCAAAGGCGCCACCAAAAAAGCAGCGCTGGCGTCAGCGCTGGGTGAGTACTTTGAACGTCTCTCCACCAACTATTTCTTTGCCGACTTCTGGCTGGGCGAAGAGATCGCCAACGGCCCGTTCGTGCACTATCCGAACGAAAAATGGTTCCCGCTGACCGAAAATGACGACGTGCCGGAAGGCCTGCTCGATGCACGCCTGCGCGCATTCTACGATCCAGACGATCAGCTGACCGCCAGCATGCTGGTCGATCTGCAGTCCGGGAACGACGATCGCGGCGTGTGCGGTCTGCCATTCACTCGTCAGTCAGACGGTGAAACCATTTATATCCCAATGAACATCGTCGCCAACCTGTACGTTTCTAACGGCATGTCTGCGGGCAACACCCGTAACGAAGCTCGCGTTCAGGGGCTGTCGGAAGTGTTCGAGCGTTACGTCAAAAACCGCATCATTGCCGAGAGCATCAGCCTGCCGGAAATTCCATCCGAAGTGCTGGCTCGTTATCCTGGCGTCGTTGAGTCCATCGCTAAACTGGAAGCGGAAGGTTTCCCAATCTTTGCATACGATGGTTCACTGGGCGGTAAATACCCGGTTATTTGCGTTGTACTGTTCAACCCAGCGAACGGTACCTGCTTCGCTTCTTTCGGCGCGCACCCGGACTTCGGCGTTGCGCTGGAGCGTACCGTTACCGAACTGCTTCAGGGCCGTGGTCTGAAAGATCTCGACGTGTTCACCCCGCCAACCTTCGATGATGAAGAAGTGGCCGAACATACCAACCTGGAAACCCACTTCATTGATTCCAGCGGTTCTATCTCCTGGGATCTGTTCAAGCAGGATGCCGACTATCCGTTCGCCGACTGGAGCTTCTCCGGTACCACCGAAGAAGAGTTCGCAACGCTGATGGCTATCTTCAACGAAGAAGATAAAGAAGTGTATATCGCCGACTATGAGCACCTGAGCGTCTACGCCTGCCGCATCATCGTACCGGGTATGTCTGATATCTATCCGGCAGAAGATCTGTGGCTGGCCAATAACAATATGGGTAGCCACCTGCGCGAAACCATTCTATCCCTGCCGGGCAGCGAGTGGGAAAAAGAAGAGTACCTGAACCTGATCGAGCAGATCGATGACGAAGGGCTGGATGACTTCACTCGCGTGCGCGAGCTGCTGGGCCTGGCGACGGGTTCAGATAACGGCTGGTACACCCTGCGTGTTGGTGAACTGAAAGCGATGCTCGCACTGGCGGGTGGCGATCTGGAACAAGCGCTGATCTGGACCGAATGGACGATGGAGTTCAACGCTTCGGTCTTTAGCGCAGAGCGTGCAAATTACTACCGTTGCCTGCAGACGCTGCTGCTGCTGTCTCAGGAAGAAGAACGCGAACCGTTGCAATACCTCAACGCATTCGTGCGTATGTACGGCGCAGACGCTGTAGAAGCAGCCAGCGCCGCGCTCAGCGGCGAAGAGGCGTTCTATGGCCTGCAGCCGGTCGACGGTTCGTTAAAAACCTTCCCGGCGCATCAGTCACTGCTACAGGCTTACGAAAAACTGCAGCGTGCGAAAGCCGCGTTCTGGGCGAAGTAACACGATCCCGCAGAAAAAGTAGGTTTAACATACACTCTACGTTATATTACGGGGCCACTTGTTGGCCCCTTTTTTTATTTCCGCGCTTCGCCCCAGCAGAGTGTGAAAATAAAGTTAAAGATAAGTAAACTCAATTATTAGTAGCTTACTTTTATTGTTAATTTACTTGATCATTACTCCATTTTAATTAACTAGCAAAATGAAGGGTAAAGAAAAAATTCAACTGAATTTGTAAATCTTAAAATTTATTTTTATAATTAAATTCAATAATTTACCCTGCTTTCGTTGAAAAACCATCCAACTTGCAGGCCTATAAGCCAGGCGAGATATGATCTATATCAAATTCTCATCTATAATGCTTTGTTAGTATCTCGTCGCCGATTAAATAAAAAGAGAGAGTTAGTGTGAAAGCTGACAACCCTTTTGATCTACTTCTCCCTGCTGCAATGGCCAAAGTTGCCGAAGAAGCAGGTGTCTATAAAGCAACCAAGCATCCGCTGAAAACCTTTTATCTGGCGATTACTGCGGGCGTTTTCATCTCGATTGCTTTTGTATTTTATATTACAGCAACCACGGGTACAGCTGGCATGCCGTTCGGCATTGCGAAACTGATTGGTGGTATCTGCTTCTCACTAGGCCTCATTCTTTGCGTTATTTGTGGCGCCGACCTCTTCACGTCGACCGTGCTTATCGTGGTAGCGAAAGCCAGCGGCCGAATCACCTGGGGTCAACTGGCAAAAAACTGGCTCAATGTCTATGTTGGTAACCTGGTGGGTTGCCTGCTCTTCGTACTGCTCATGTGGCTGTCCGGTGAATATATGACAGCCAATGGCGGCTGGGGACTAAACGTCCTGCAAACCGCTGACCACAAACTGCATCACACATTTATCGAAGCCGTTGCTCTCGGCATCCTGGCGAACCTGATGGTCTGCCTGGCAGTCTGGATGAGCTACTCTGGTCGCAGCCTAATGGATAAAGCCATGATTATGGTCTTACCGGTTGCCATGTTCGTTGCCAGCGGTTTTGAGCACAGTATCGCAAACATGTTTATGATCCCTATGGGTATCGTAATACGCGATTTTGCTAGCCCGGAATTCTGGACCGCTGTCGGTTCATCTCCGGAAAATTTCTCTCACCTGACCGTGATGCATTTCATCACCGATAACCTGATTCCTGTCACTATTGGGAACATTATCGGCGGCGGTTTGCTGGTTGGGTTGACATACTGGGTCATTTATCTGCGTGGCGGTGACCGTCATTAATTGATGGTTGCTCCAGGCAGTAAATAAAAAGTCCACTTAAGAAGGTAGGTGTTACATGTCCGAACTTAATGAAAAGTTAGCCACAGCCTGGGAAGGTTTTACCAAAGGTGACTGGCAGAATGAAGTAAACTTACGTGACTTCATCCAGAAAAACTACACTCCGTATGAGGGTGACGAGTCCTTCCTGGCTGGCGCAACTGACGCGACCACCAAGCTGTGGGACAACGTTATGGAAGGCGTTAAACTGGAAAACCGCACTCACGCGCCAGTTGACTTTGACACCTCCGTTGCATCTACCATCACTTCCCACGACGCTGGCTACATCAACAAAGCGCTGGAAAAAATCGTTGGTCTGCAAACTGAAGCTCCACTGAAACGTGCGATTATCCCGTTCGGTGGTATCAAAATGGTTGAAGGTTCCTGCAAAGCGTACAATCGCGAACTGGACCCGATGCTGAAAAAAATCTTCACCGAATACCGCAAAACCCATAACCAGGGCGTATTCGATGTTTACACCAAAGACATTCTGAACTGCCGTAAATCTGGCGTTCTGACTGGTCTGCCAGATGCGTACGGCCGTGGTCGTATCATCGGTGACTACCGTCGCATCGCGGTGTACGGTATCGACTTCCTGATGAAAGACAAATACGCACAGTTCCTGTCCCTGCAGTCTGACATGGAAAACGGCGTAAACCTGGAAGCGACTATCCGTCTGCGTGAAGAAATCTCTGAACAGCACCGTGCGCTGGGTCAGATCAAAGAGATGGCAGCTAAATACGGCTACGACATCTCTGGTCCGGCTACCAATGCTCAGGAAGCTATCCAGTGGACTTACTTCGGCTACCTGGCCGCGGTTAAATCTCAGAACGGCGCTGCAATGTCCTTCGGTCGTACTTCCAGCTTCCTGGATATCTACATCGAACGTGACCTGAAAGCAGGCAAAATCACTGAACAAGACGCTCAGGAAATGATTGACCACCTGGTCATGAAACTGCGTATGGTTCGCTTCCTGCGTACCCCTGAGTATGATGAACTGTTCTCCGGTGACCCAATTTGGGCAACTGAATCTATCGCAGGTATGGGCGTTGATGGCCGTACTCTGGTTACCAAAAACAGCTTCCGCTTCCTGAACACCCTGTACACCATGGGTCCTTCTCCAGAGCCGAACATCACCGTTCTGTGGTCTGAGAAACTGCCACTGGCGTTCAAAAAATATGCCGCTAAAGTGTCCATCGATACCTCTTCTCTGCAGTATGAGAACGATGATCTGATGCGTCCTGACTTTAACAACGATGACTACGCTATCGCTTGCTGCGTAAGCCCAATGATCGTTGGTAAACAAATGCAGTTCTTCGGTGCTCGTGCAAACCTGGCGAAAACCATGCTGTACGCAATCAACGGCGGCGTTGATGAAAAACTGAAAATCCAGGTTGGTCCTAAATCTGAACCAATCAAAGGCGACGTTCTGAACTATGACGAAGTGATGGATCGCATGGATCACTTCATGGATTGGCTGGCTAAACAGTACGTCACCGCGCTGAACGTTATCCACTACATGCACGACAAGTACAGCTACGAAGCCTCTCTGATGGCGCTGCACGACCGTGACGTTATCCGCACCATGGCGTGTGGTATTGCTGGTCTGTCCGTTGCTGCTGACTCCCTGTCTGCAATCAAATATGCGAAAGTTAAACCAATTCGTGACGAAGATGGTCTGGCTATCGACTTCGCAATCGAAGGCGAATACCCGCAGTTTGGTAACAACGATTCTCGCGTAGATGACATGGCTGTTGACCTGGTAGAACGTTTCATGAAGAAAATTCAGAAACTGACTACTTACCGTAACGCTATCCCGACTCAGTCTGTTCTGACCATCACCTCTAACGTGGTTTATGGTAAGAAAACCGGTAACACCCCAGACGGTCGTCGTGCTGGCGCGCCATTCGGCCCAGGTGCTAACCCAATGCACGGTCGTGACCAGAAAGGTGCTGTTGCCTCTCTGACTTCCGTTGCAAAACTGCCGTTTGCTTACGCTAAAGATGGTATCTCTTACACCTTCTCTATCGTTCCTAACGCACTGGGTAAAGACGACGACGTTCGTAAAACTAACCTGGCAGGCCTGATGGATGGTTACTTCCACCACGAAGCGTCTATCGAAGGCGGTCAGCACCTGAACGTTAACGTTATGAACCGCGAAATGCTGCTCGACGCGATGGAAAATCCTGAGAAATATCCTCAGCTGACCATCCGCGTATCTGGCTACGCAGTACGTTTTAACTCCCTGACTAAAGAACAGCAGCAGGACGTTATCACCCGTACCTTCACTCAATCTATCTAATAGATTTGACTGAAATCGCGATTAAAAACGCGTAACATAAAGGCTCCACTTCGGTGGGGCCTTTCTTATAACCTACTCACGCTGAGTGGATTTTGCCTGCTGACTTCTATACTTGAGGTTAATACGCAAAATAAACTCGACGCGGCTTTATAACCGTGCTCGCAAACCTGGCTGTAAAGCTGGGAAGAACTGGAGATAACACCGCAATGTCTGTAATTGGTCGTATTCACTCCTTTGAGTCCTGTGGCACCGTCGATGGCCCAGGCATCCGTTTTATTACCTTCTTCCAGGGCTGCCTGATGCGCTGCCTTTACTGCCACAACCGCGATACGTGGGATACCCATGGTGGTAAAGAGATAACCGTTGAAGAGCTGATGAAAGAGGTGGTGACCTATCGCCACTTTATGAACGCATCCGGCGGCGGCGTAACTGCATCCGGCGGCGAAGCGATTCTTCAGGCCGAGTTCGTCCGCGATTGGTTCCGTGCCTGCCATAAAGAAGGGATCCATACCTGTCTCGACACCAACGGTTTCGTTCGTCGTTACGATCCGGTGATCGATGAACTGCTGGAAGTCACCGACCTGGTGATGCTCGATCTCAAACAGATGAATGATGATATTCACCAGAATCTGGTCGGCGTATCCAACCATCGTACGCTGGAGTTTGCCCAGTATCTGTCGAAGAAAGACGTGAAAGTGTGGATCCGCTACGTTGTAGTGCCAGGCTGGTCAGACGATGATGACTCCGCGCACCGCCTGGGTGAATTTACCCGCGATATGGGTAACGTCGAAAAAATCGAACTGCTGCCATACCATGAGTTGGGCAAACACAAGTGGGTAGCGATGGGCGAAGAGTACAAACTCGACGGCGTTCACCCACCGAAGAAAGAAACCATGGAACGCGTGAAAGGCATTCTTGAGCAGTATGGTCATAAAGTGATGTACTAAGCACCGGCCTCACTCCGGTAAGGCGACCACGCTTGCTTAATAACCCGGCATCACGCCGGGTTATCTGTTTTTAACGCTTACGCGCCAACATCGGGAAGATTAGACCCAAACCTATCAGCACAAACGGCATCGCGATGTTCAGCGATAGCTGGAAGATCCACTCAGGCGTAAAGGCCGTCATTTTCGGGAAAATCCCGGTGACGCAGGCAAAAGCGGTGAACAAGAAGCACCACACGCCAACGGTCATTGCCAGAGTCCGGTTGCGAATAAAGACATACTCAGAGCGGTATTTCTGCCCAAGGCGAATCACCGCGATAAAGGCCACGAATACCCACAGATAGCGCAGCGGCATCACCACTGAGTTGAGGTTCAGCAGCCACTTGTACAGGTTATTCATATCGCCAATACCTAATGTTGGCAGCATAATCAGCAACGCTACCAGCACCAGCGTCAGCAAATAGCCATTAACTGGCGTACCCGAGGCGTTGGTCCGACAGAGCTTTTCGGGGATATAGCGACTATCGGCATCGCTCAGCAGTACCTTCAACGGCGCGTCGATAGAGAACACCAGCGCCGCAATCTGCCCCAGAGTATTAGCAATGGCGTAGATAACCATCAGCGTATTGCCCATGCTGTAATACTCACCCAGCTTCTGGAATGCGTAATACTGGCCGTTAGCCATCAGATCGTCAGGAATGTTGTTGGAATCAAACATCATCCCCATCGCCAGCGACCCCAGAATGGCACACACCGCCACCATCACCGCCAGGAAGATCATCCCACGCGGAAACTCTTTCCCGGGATTACGGGTGTTATTAACGTAAGGGGAGATTTTTTCCGCACCGCCCACGGCAAACACCAGCATCGAAATCGTGGTGATGTAGGTGAAATCGATGTGGGGAATAAAAGTGCGCCAGGTGATATTGGTGGTCGCGATTTTGACCTCGGTAATAGCAGGTGCCGTCACCGCCATAACGACGTACAGCAGCGACATCACGAACATGGCAATCCCGGCAATGGAGCCAACCAGTTTCAGCGACTTCATGCCTCGGGATGCCACCCACATAAAGAAGATAAACAGCGCTAACGTAAAGCCCTGCAATGCCACAACGCCGTATTCGGTGATCAGTGAGCCGTTACCCTTCAATGCCCAGCCCAGCGCAATCAGAATTGCCTGTGGCTTCTGCGCCAGATACGGAATATGTACCACCCAGTAGGTCCAGGCCGCCAGATAAGCCAACCCCGGCCCCATGGTATTTTTAATCCATGTACTCACCCCCCCTTTGCCATCCTTGAAGGTCGACCCAAGCTGGCCGACGATCAGCGCATACGGCGTAAAGTAGAGCGCAAAGATAAAAAGCCATGAGAAGACAACCACCAACCCCTGGTTAGCGTAGTTGTTGACGACGTTACCAAAACCCCAAACCGTAATGAACGACATCAGCGCGATGTTGTACCACCGCAACTGCTTTTCTTGACCGCTTGCCATAAATCCCGTTCCTTGAATGTTATTCTTTGCGAATGCATTTTTTAGCCGGATGATTATGCGAGCGTGATGGGAAAAAGGATAACGTCGTGGTACAAAACTCCAACATCACGCACATTTAATAGGGTTATTGCGGATAAGTTCAGAAGGATATAGGTTCGCCAAGGCCTGCGTATGATTACGCACAGCGTGAGTCTGGTATCGTGGTGATAAGAGAAAGGCGCGTTATCAGGCTGACAACGCGCCTATTGAATCAGGCGTGGGCCACAGGAGTAGGATGATGCCCGGCTTTGCGCAGCAGCATCATCAGGTAGACAAACGATACGCCGGCGATCATGATAAACAGCAGGTTATCCGAGTAGTTTTGCATCAACATAGCGGTAAACGTTGGGCCAATCAGGCTACCGATGGTGTAGCTCAGCAGCAATGCCTGGTTCATGGCAACCAGTTGATGGTGCTCCACTTTTTCACAGGCCCAGGCCATCGCCACCGGATAGAGCGTGAAGCCCGCGGCACCAAGAATAAACAGAGCTGGGGCCATCATCGCCTGATTCAGCATGGCTATACAGCCAAGGATCACCACAAATACCTGCACACGCAGCACCAGCAGGCGACCATAACGGTCCGCCAGACGGCCAATCGGCCACTGCCCCAGAATACCTGCGCTAACCATCACCGCCATCCAGAAACCAATCCCCGAATCACTCACTCCACGATGATTCAGATACAACGGCATCAGGCCGTACAATGAACCCAACACGATACCGGAAATGATGCAGCCATTAACGCCCAAACGCGCCTGGCGCAGCTTGAACATTGGCCAGACACGCGTGCTGCCATCCTGCGGCTCGCTGTGCTGATTCAGGATACGGGTAAACAGCAGCGGCAGAATACCGGACAAAATGACCCCGGTCATCAGCGGCAGAATAGTCGCAATATCGGTCGGCAGTTTGCTGACAATAAGCTGGCCCAGCACGGTACCGATATAATACATCATCATATAAGCCGCCAGCAGGCGACCACGGTTGCGCGAGGTGCCACTGCACATCAGCGCGCTCTCCACTACGACCCAGATCATGGCGCAGCCCACGCCGGCAATAAAGCGCCAGAACATCCAGCTCCAGAAGCCCAACATAAAGCCCAGCCCAACACAACCAGCAGCAAAGATAAGCGAAGCAATGTAATAGCTGAAGTTAAACCCGAGACGCTTAATCAGACGCCCGGTGAGCATGGTACCGACCAGGTTACCGGTAAAATAGGACGATCCGACCATCCCCACCTGCCAGGTAGGCAGATTTTCATGGGCAAGCCAAAGCGGGACGAGCGTGTTTAATACCGCGATCGCCAGCGTCAATAAAAGTAAGCCACAGAGCAATAGCAGCACTGGGCGAGTATAGGTGGACATGGGCTACAAACCGTAAGGATAGACAGATTTCGAGCGCATCATGCCACCGCCAAAAACATTGTCAATCCACCTGTTTTCCAGCGGTCCATGCTTTCTGACGCAACGATTGATGTTTCTTATTCAGCGCGACGGTATAAATAAGCCGAATGAATATATTAAATTGTTTTTATTAGAAAATAGGGAAAATACTCAAGCAGAGTTCAGTTGAAAAAATTCATGAACAAAAAGTGCCAGGGCAAGAGCGCCCGGGCAGCTTAATTTGCTTAGCTGGCAATCGCCATTCCAACGGTCATATGCAGGCCGTAGAACACCCCTCGACCAATTAGCTCTCCAACCAGCACCAGCACAAAGGCCAGGCTGAGCAGCGGTACCGCCGGTTGATAGCCTTTCAGCTGTGGGGCCACCCAGCACACCAGCGCCAGCGCAATTGCGGCAATCCGCCATGCCATCAGCGAGCCGTAGTCCAGCACCAGCGCCGAAGCCTGCTGGATAGAACTGTGGATCGAGGCCAGCTCAACGCCCTGCATCAGCGACGCCACCACGCTCACCGCCAGCGCCGCCAGACTGATAACCGGCAGCAGACGCAGCGCCCAGCCCTGCACTCCCGCCCAGCGCAGCAGCAGATAACCCAGCAGCGGGCCACCGATAAACAGCGTCAGGAAGAAGCTCAGCGGCGTCCAGATGCGGTACCAGGTTGGCACGGTATCGATGGTGTTATACACACGGACCATCATCCACACGAACACCACCCCCAGCACCATCGTCACCACCAGCCATACGCTACGCAGCGCGCACGACAGCTTGTTAGTGACGGCCAGTAGCCAGCCAATGCCGCCTATGGCAAAGAAGATTGCGCCGCTGGCGATTTCGTTACTCAACGACGAAGCACCGATACGGTTAAGCGAGTTGAAGGCGCGCATCGGCGAACCGAGGTGCAGCGTCGAGGCGATAAAGCCAATACCCATCAACACCCACAGCGCGAACATACTCAGCACCACGCGCTGCTGTTGCTCACGCGGCAGTTGCCCCTTCATCAGCGCCAGCGCCAGTACGATAAAACCACCGGCCACGCACTGCCCAAAGACCGTGAAGATCATCAGCGGCCATTCATGCCATCCACTTCCCATCTCACACCTCCTTCGGGTTGGCCAGATAGCCGGTTGTGTCGCCGCACGGACGTGCGTTGGCGTTAGGTTTAATCACGATACTTGGCTTGGTGAAGTGCGCGGACGGCAGCGGGGCCACCGCGGCCAGCTGGCCGTGTTTCTGACGCAGCTCGTCAATCGGGCCAAAGTCCAGCGCGCGCAGCGGGCAGGATTCGACGCAGATCGGTTTCTTGCCGTCGGCTACACGCTCGTGGCAACCGTCGCATTTGGTCATGTGACCTTTGGCGGCGTTGTATTGCGGTGCGCCGTACGGGCAGGCCATATGGCAGTAGCGACAGCCAATGCAGACATCTTCGTCCACCACCACGAAGCCGTCTTCGCGTTTGTGCATTGCGCCGCTCGGGCAGACCTTAGTACAAGCCGGATCTTCGCAGTGGTTGCAGGCAATAGACAGGTAGTAGGCAAAGACGTTCTGGTTCCAGACGCCGTTGTCCTCCTGCCAGTCGCCGCCCGCGTATTCGTAGATGCGGCGGAAGCTGACGTCCGGAGTTAAGTTCTTGTAATCTTTACAGGCCAGTTCACAGGTTTTACAACCGGTGCAGCGGGCGGAGTCAATAAAAAAGCCATATTGGGTGGTCATCGATTATTCCTTACGCCTTCTCAACCTGAACGAGGTTGGTATGAGATGGGTTGCCTTTCGCCAGTGGCGATGGCCGTGATGAGGTCAGAATATTGATGGAACCACCATGGTCGACTCGATCGCCGAACATATCGGCCTGTAGCCAGGCTCCCTGCCCCATGGCAGTCACCCCAGGCATAATCCTTGGCGTCACTTTGGCCTGAATAAACAATTGGCCGCGGTCATTAAATACTTTGACCCTGTCACCATTGGCTATTCCACGCGACTTAGCATCAATCGGGTTAATCCACACTTCCTGCTGGCAGGCCTGCTGCAATACATCAATATTGCCATAGCTGGAGTGGGTTCTTGCCTTATAATGGAAGCCGGTTAATTGCAGCGGGTAATGCTGGCGCTGCGGATCGTCCCAGCCTTCAACTTCTGCGGCATAAACCGGTAGCGGATCGATAATATCCCCGGCAGGTAATTCCCAGGTCGATGCAATTTCAGCCAAACGCTGGGAATAGATTTCAATTTTTCCCGATGGGGTTTTGAGTGGATTCGCCTGCGGGTCTTCGCGGAAAGAACGATAGGCAACGTAATGCTCTTCCGGGCATTTGCGTTTATAAATCCCGGTTTCTTTCATCTCTTCATAGGAAGGCATATCCGGATTACGCTCACGGGTTTTTTCGAACAGATATTTAATCCATTCATGCTGTGTGCGCCCTTCGGTAAACGTATTCCAGACATCATCACCCAGACGTTTCGCTATTTCGCTAAGCATCCAGTAAATAGGTTTGCGTTCAAATTTCGCGCTGGTGGCAGGCTGTCCTAAAATGACGTAGCCCATATTGCCCGCTGACTCATGCGAGATCAGGTCTTCCTGTTCAGTTGGCATAAGATCGGGTAACAGAATGTCATAATATTTAGCTGACGCCGTAATGAAGTGATCCATCCCGACAATCATTTCACACTTACTGTCGTCTTGTAATATGTCGTGGGTTCTGGCGATATGGCTATTCTGATTGATCAGAGTATTACTGGCGTAGCACCACATGAATTTAATGGGTACATCAAGTTTATCCTTACCTCTGACGCCATCGCGGGTCGCCGTCATTTCAGCCCCGCGCTCAATGGCCTCAGTCCAGGTGAACACGGATATCTGTGTTTTTACCGGGTTTTCCAGCATTGAGAACCACTCAACGCCCAGGTCAAACGTTCCTTCGCGAGCGCCAGAGTTACCACCATTAATCCCGACGTTACCGGTCAGAATGGACAACATGGCAATGGCGCGAGATGCCTGTTCACCGTTAGCGTGGCGCTGTGGCCCCCACCCCTGGCAAATATAGGCCGGTTTAGCCGAGCCAATTTCACGCGCCAACTGAATGATTTTATCCTGCGGGATACCGGTAATGCGTGAAGCCCATTCAGGAGTTTTCGCGATCCCATCTGGACCGTTTCCCTGGATATAGGCTTTATAATGGGCATTCGGCAGCGCGCCTTCCGGCAGCGTCTTCTCGTCGTAACCGACGCAGTATTTATCAAGGAAGGGTTGATCAACCAGATTTTCAGCAATGAGCACCCAAGCAATCCCAGCCGCCAGCGCGCCATCGGTACCGGGACGAATAGGTAGCCATCCATCTTCTCGCCCTGCGCCAGTATCGGTATAGCGCGGGTCAATCATGATCATTCGCGCATTTGAACGCTCACGCGCCTGCTCAACATAATAAGTGACGCCGCCGCCGCTCATTCGCGTTTCAGCCGGGTTATTACCGAACATTACTACTAATTTGGTATTGGCAATATCATCCGGGCTATTGCCGTCATTACCACCGTATAAATAACTCATCGCGGCGCTAATTTGCGCGGTGCTGTAGCTACCGTAACGGCTTAAATATCCACCGCAGGAGTTCATTAATCGATACGGCACGTTTGAGTTTGTAATGTTGCCGCCATCAACCCCGGTGCCGTATAAAACGTGCACCGCTTCATTACCATAATCTTTGAGGGTCTTTTTCAAGCTATTGGCGATGGTATCAAGTGCTTCATCCCAACTGATTCTTTCAAACTTGCCTTCACCACGTTTACCTACCCGTTTCATCGGATATTTAATACGGTCCGGGTGATTCATACGCCGACGAATAGAGCGGCCACGCAGACAGGCTCTGACCTGGTGCTGACCATAAATATCTTCACCGGTGGTATCGGATTCAACCCAGTACACTTCATCGTCTTTCACATGTAGTCGCAGCAAGCAGCGGCTGCCACAGTTAACGGTACAGGAACTCCATACCGCTTTTTCTTCTAATTTTGCGGCCTTTTCACTGGCAGCATAAACCTTACGACTAAAAGGTAATGAGAAACCACCGGCCGCAGCAATCAGCCCCGTAGCAGCCCCCGCCTGAATAACTTTTCTTCGACTTACCGGTGTTTTTATAAGTTTATCAATTTGCTCATTTGACATTTTTCCACCCCATACATCCTTGCTTTAAATACAAAAAAGCCGGAAATTATTCCGGCTTTTAAATTTAACTGGCCACTGCCATTCCAACGGTCATATGCAGGCCGTAGAACACCCCCCGGCCAATTAGCTCCCCGACCAGCACCAGCACGAAGGCCAGGCTGAGCAGCGGTACCGCCGGTTGATAGCCTTTCAGCTGTGGGGCCACCCAGCACACCAGCGCCAGTGCAATAGCGGCAATCCGCCATGCCATCAGCGAACCGTAGTCCGGCACCAGCGACGAAGCCTGCTGGATAGAACTGTGGATCGAGGCCAGCTCAACGCCCTGCATCAGCGACACCACCACGCTCACCGCCAGCGCCGCCAGACTGATAACCGGCAGCAGACGCAGCGCCCAGCCCTGAACACCCGCCCAGCGCAGCAGCAGATAACCCAGCAGCGGACCACCGATAAACAGCGTCAGGAAGAAGCTCAGCGGCGTCCAGATGCGGTACCAGGTTGGCACGGTATCGATGGTGTTATACACACGGACCATCATCCACACGAACACCACCCCCAGCACCATCGTCACCACCAGCCATACGCTGCGCAGCGCGCACGACAGCTTGTTAGTGACGGCCAGTAGCCAGCCAATGCCGCCTACCGCAAAGAAGATTGCGCCGCTGGCGATTTCGTTACTCAGCGACGAAGCGCCGATACGGTTAAGCGAGTTGAAGGCGCGCATCGGCGAACCGAGATGCAGCGTCGAGGCGATAAAACCGATGCCCATCAGCACCCACAGCGCAAACATACTCAGCACCACGCGCTGCTGTTGCTCACGCGGCAGTTGCCCCTTCATCAGCGCCAGTGCCAGAACGATAAAACCGCCGGCCACGCACTGCCCAAAGACCGTGAAGATCATCAGCGGCCATTCATGCCATCCACTTCCCATCTCACACCTCCTTCGGGTTGGCCAGATAGCCGGTTGTGTCACCGCACGGACGTGCGTTGGCGTTAGGTTTAATCACGATACTCGGTTTGGTGAAGTGCGCAGACGGCAACGGGGCCACCGCGGCCAGCTGACCGTGTTTCTGACGCAGCTCTTCAATCGGGCCAAAGTCCAGCGCGCGCAGCGGGCAGGATTCGACACAGATCGGTTTCTTGCCGTCGGCTACGCGCTCGTGGCAGCCGTCGCATTTGGTCATGTGACCTTTGGCGGCGTTGTATTGCGGTGCGCCGTACGGGCAGGCCATATGGCAGTAGCGACAGCCAATGCAGACATCTTCGTCCACCACCACGAAGCCATCTTCGCGTTTGTGCATCGCCCCGCTCGGGCACACTTTGGTACAGGCCGGGTCTTCGCAGTGGTTGCAGGCAATCGACAGGTAGTAGGCAAAGACGTTCTGGTTCCAGACGCCGTTGTCCTCCTGCCAGTCACCGCCCGCGTATTCGTAGATACGACGGAAGCTGACGTCCGGAGTTAAGTTCTTGTAATCTTTACAGGCCAGTTCACAGGTTTTACAACCGGTGCAGCGGGCGGAGTCAATAAAAAAGCCATATTGGGTGGTCATCGGTTACTCCTTACACCTTCTCAACCTGGACGAGATTCGTGTGCGATGGGTTGCCCTTCGCCAGCGGCGATGGGCGCTGGGTAGTCAGCACGTTGATAGAGCCAGCCTGATCGATACGTCCCGCATCCGGGTTGTACCAGGCGCCCTCGCCCAACGCGACGATGCCCGGCATCATGCGCGGTGTAACCTTGGCTTCAATATGAACTTCGCCTCGGTCGTTGAAGATACGAATACGATCGCCATTAGCAATTCCACGTTTCTTCGCGTCCAGCGGGTTGATCCACATCTCCTGACGACAGGCCGCCTGCAGAACGTCGACGTTGCCGTAGGTTGAGTGAACACGGGACTTGTAGTGGAAACCGGTCAGCTGCAGCGGGTATTTCCCGGCCAGCGGATCGTTGTAGTTTTCAAAGCCTGGGGCGTAGATCGGTAACGGATCGATAACATCATCTTCCGCCAGTTCCCAGGTTGCGGCGATTTTTGCCAGCTCCTGCGAGTAAATCTCGATTTTACCCGACGGCGTGGTCAGCGGATTTGCCTGCGGATCTTCACGGAATGCCTTGTAGGCCACATGATGCCCTTCCGGGTCACGCTGCTTGAAGATACCTTGCTTGCGGAAGGTATCGAAATCCGGCAGATCCGGTACGGCCTGACGAGAGATCTCATACAGGTGGCGCATCCAGCCTTCCTGGGTACGCCCTTCGGTGAACTTCTGCTCCACGCCCATGCGCTTCGCCAGCTCAGTGGTCATGTCATAAATCGTTTTGCATTCAAAGCGTGGTTTGATGACCTGATCGGTAAAGATGACGTAGGACATGTTGCCGCAGGAAGCATCCAGCGCGAAGTCCATCTGCTCGGACGCGGTACAGTCCGGCAGCAGAATATCGGCATATTTCGCCGAGGACGTCATGTGGCAGTCAATCACCACAATCATTTCGCACTTCTTATCATCCTGAAGGATTTCGTGAGTGCGGTTTATTTCAGAGTGCTGGTTAATCAGACAGTTACCGGCATAGTTCCAGATCATTTTGATCGGCACATCCAGTTTATCTTTCCCACGCACACCGTCACGCAGCGCGGTCATTTCCGGGCCACGAACAATTGCATCAGTCCACATAAACATGGAAATGCTGGTCTCGATTGGGTTTTCCAGCGTCGGCATACGCTCGAACGGTACCTCATAGGAACCTTCGCGTGCGCCGCTGTTGCCACCGTGGATCCCCACGTTGCCGGTCAGAATCGACAGCATCGAGATAGCACGGGTGGCAATCTCACCGTTGGCGTGGCGCTGTGGACCCCAGCCCTGAGAGATATAGGCCGGTTTGGCACTGCCAATTTCGCGGGCCAGCTTAACAATACGATCAACCGGAATACCGGTGATAGTGGACGCCCACTCCGGCGTTTTCGCCGTAGCATCGCTGCCCTGGCCCAGAATATAAGCTTTGTAGTGACCGTTAGCCGGTGCGCCTTTCGGTAGCGTTTTCTCATCGTAACCGACGCAGTATTTATCGAGGAACGGCTGATCGACCATGTTTTCAGTGATCATCACCCACGCCAGCGCAGAAACCAGCGCGGCATCGGTGCCCGGACGAATTGGGATCCACTCATCTTCACGGCCGGCACCGGTATCGGTGTAGCGTGGATCGACGATTATCATGCGCGCATTGGATTTTTGTCGCGCCTGTTCCAGATAGTAAGTTACCCCGCCGCCGCTCATGCGAGTTTCGCCAGGGTTGTTACCAAACAGGACGACCAGCTTGCTGTTTTCAATATCAGACGGGCTGTTACCATCAGCCCAGCCACCATAGGTGTAGTTCAGGCCAGCAGCAATCTGCGCAGAGGAGTAGTCGCCATAATGGTTTAGATAACCACCGCAGCAATTCATTAAGCGGGCAATCAGCGTACTTCCCGGCGGCCAAGAGCGCGTCATGGTACCGCCTAGCGTACCGGTACCGTAGTTGAGATAAATTGACTCGTTACCGTAATCTTTGATTAGTCGCTTCATATTGTCGGTAATCAGGTCAAAGGCTTCATCCCAGCTAATGCGCTCGAATTTGCCTTCCCCACGTTTACCCACACGCTTCATAGGATACTTCAGACGATCCGGATTGTAGACGCGGCGGCGCATTGAGCGGCCACGCAGACAGGCACGAACCTGATGGAGCCCCTCGTAGTCATCATCACCGGTATTATCGGTCTCAACGTATTTAATCTCGCCGTCGACAACATGCATACGCAGCGGGCAGCGGCTGCCGCAGTTTACCGTACAGGCACTCCAGGTTATGTGTTCCGCAGCTGTCGCTGGGGCGATAGCATCCGCGGCGCAGACGATACGGCTGAAGGGAAGCGTCAGCGCGCTGCTGGCCATCGCCAGGCCGCCTATCGCCGTAGTTTTCATCAAACCACGACGGCTGACCTCGGCTGCCAGTAAAGCATCGGGGGTTTCAGTTTTCATGGATACTCACTTCGTTGCTGACATTGAAATTTTCAATCGCTATATAGTTATTTATATAACGAAATACTATTATTGTAGTTTTATATGCTGGTAGTACTTAGAAGGGAGTATTAAACGTTCTGCCAGGAGAGGTATTGTTCGGTATCAATGTCAGACATAAAAAAAGCGCCTTGCGGCGCTTTTTTCAACATGGTGAGGATTAACCAATAAATTCCAGACCATTCATGTAAGGACGCAGTACCGCAGGAACTTCAATGCGGCCATCTGCCTGCTGGTAGTTTTCCAGCACGGCAACCAGAGTACGCCCTACTGCCAGGCCAGACCCGTTGAGAGTGTGAACCAGCCGTGTTTTCTTATCAGACTTGCTGCGGCAGCGAGCCTGCATGCGGCGCGCCTGGAAATCCCAGACGTTGGAGCATGAGGAGATCTCGCGGTAGGTATTCTGCGCCGGAACCCAGACTTCGAGGTCATAGGTTTTGCATGCGCTGAAGCCCATATCGCCGGTGCAAAGAATGATTTTACGGTACGGCAGACCCAGTAACTGCAGCACTTTTTCCGCATGACCGGTCATCTCTTCGAGCGCCGCCATGGAGTCTTCCGGACGAACGATCTGCACCATTTCAACTTTGTCGAACTGGTGCATACGGATCAGACCACGCGTATCACGACCATAGGAACCCGCTTCAGAGCGGAAACACGGTGTGTGCGCGGTCATTTTGATCGGCAGATCGTCTTCGTCGATGATTTCATCGCGAACCAGGTTAGTCAGCGGCACTTCAGCCGTCGGGATCAGCGCATAGTTGCTGCTGTCTGACTCTTCTTCCAGCGGACGGGTATGGAACAGGTCGCCAGCGAACTTCGGCAATTGACCCGTACCGTACAGCGTGTCGTGGTTAACCAGGTAAGGCACATAGTTTTCGCTATAGCCATGCTGCTCGGTGTGCAGATCCAGCATGAACTGCGCCAGCGCGCGGTGCATACGGGCGATTTGGCCTTTCATCACCACAAAGCGTGAACCGGTCAGCTTAACGGCCGCGGCAAAATCCAGACCGCTGTGCATTTCGCCCAGCGTTACGTGGTCGCGAACTTCAAAATCAAACTCACGCGGCGTACCCCAGCGGCTGACTTCAACGTTGTCGTTTTCGTCTCTGCCAACGGGTGCATCGTCATGAGGAACGTTCGGGATCGCCAGGCCGATATCGCGAATCTCTGCCAGCAGAACATCCAGTTCAGTTTTTGCGGCATCAAGTTGTTCGCCAAGCTTGTTCACTTCCAGGCGTAAAGGCTCAATGTCTTCCCCGCGTGCTTTCGCCTGGCCGATGGATTTCGATCGCGAGTTACGCTCTGCCTGCAGATTTTCAGTTTCTACCTGCAGTACTTTACGACGCTCTTCAAGAGCGCGAAGTTTATCTACATCCAGCTTATAGCCCCGGCGTGCCAGTTTTTCTGCGACTGCGTCTGGCTCTGTGCGCAGCAGATTGGGATCGAGCATGCTTATCCTATGCTTATCGAATTGAAAGTGGAGTATGCGACCGCAGCCTGCGGTCGCAGAGGTACATTGACAACATTACCGCAACGACTGCGCTAGCGGTAGCGTTTTGTGCGGCTATTTTGATCCTGTTCAGCAAGCCAGGCGAGCTTTTCGCCAATCTTGCCTTCAAGACCCCGATTCGTTGGACGATAGTAGCGAGTTTGCGCCATTTCGCTGGGGAAATACTCTTCACCCGCTGCATAGGCATTAGGTTCATCATGGGCATAGCGATACTCCTGCCCGTAACCCATCTCTTTCATCAATTTGGTCGGCGCATTGCGAAGATGCTCCGGCACGTCATAATCCGGACGCTCGCGGGCATCGGCCATCGCCGCTTTAAATGCGGTATAGACGGCGTTACTTTTTGGCGCACAGGCCAGATAGACAATCGCCTGGGCTATCGCTCGTTCCCCTTCAGCGGGCCCGACGCGAGTAAAACAATCCCAGGCCGAAAGAGCCACCTGCATCGCACGTGGATCGGCGTTACCCACATCTTCAGAAGCAATGGCCAGGCAGCGTCGCGCTACATACAGAGGGTCGCCACCGGCGCTGATGATGCGGGCATACCAATATAGCGCCGCATCAGGCGCACTGCCGCGTACCGACTTGTGCAGCGCAGAAATCAGGTCGTAAAAACGGTCGCCTTTATTATCAAAACGAGCGCTGCGTTCACCGGCAATTTCCGTCAATAACTGCGGCTGTAGTACACGCTTACCAGAGGCATCGAGCTCGGCCATATCGGCCATCATTTCCAGCGTATTGAGCGCTCGTCTGGCATCACCATTCACCAGTTCAGCAATGGCACGCCGGGTTTCGTCGGGCAGAACGATATCCTGACCGCCGTAACCGCGCGTTTTATCTTCCATCGCCTGAGTAAGGACATGTTCAATATCGTCGGTTGTCAGTGACTTCAGTAGATATACGCGGGCTCGGGAGAGTAAAGCCGAGTTTAGTTCAAACGAAGGATTTTCGGTGGTCGCGCCGATAAAGGTAATGGTGCCGTCTTCAATATGCGGCAGAAAGGCGTCCTGCTGGCTTTTATTGAAACGATGGACTTCGTCGACGAACAAAATGGTACGGCGTCCGGCATTGCGATTTTGCCGCGCCCGTTCAATGGCTTCGCGGATCTCTTTCACCCCGGAGGTCACTGCGGAGATCCGCTCGACGTCGGCGTTGGCGTAGCGGCCAATTACTTCTGCCAGCGTCGTTTTCCCAGTGCCCGGAGGCCCCCACAGAATCATCGAGTGCAGATGCCCGGCCTCGATGGCTCGCGGCAACGGTTTACCGGCAGCCAGCAGATGCTGTTGGCCGATGTACTGCGCTAAATTTTCTGGCCGCATACGCGCGGCCAGAGGTTGAAATGTGTTATCGGAAAAATCGAGCGACAAATTGCCCACGCCTGCCTCTTACTTACGCTGGTCGTCCACCGTCACGCCCTGCGGCGGTGTAAAGGTGAATTTAGATGCATCTACCACGCCGTTCTGCTGGGTTTTCAGCTGATAGCTACTACGCTGATCGTCCTGCTCAATGGCGCTGAACTGATGAATCGTGCCATCACGGCCAACGTTAATGGTGAATTTCTTCAGATTACCGTTATTGCCACGCGGCGTCAGAACAAAGTCATCACCGGTCTGTTGGATGTTGTACTGCTGCCAATCGCTGGCCTGGTTGCGGGCTATCAGCATAAATGGCGTGTTACCGGTCGCGTCTTTAAGCCAGGTGGCGGTCGCCTGTTCAACAAACGGGTTGTAGAACCACAGGGTTTTACCGTCTGATACCAGAACGCTTTCATCCGGCTGAGTCATGTGCCAGTTAAACAGATTTGGGCGTTTAACCCACAAATCGCCCTGGCCATCCTGCACCGCATTACCGCTGCCATCGGTCACTTTCTGGGTAAAACTCGCGTGGAAGCTGCTGACCTTATCCAGACGAGATTTCAGGTCACTGGCGGCGTCAGCCCAGACGCTGCTAACAACAAAGCTGGAAAGTAATGCACAGGTGATCGCGAACTTTTTCATTGTTATTCCTTAAATAGCCTCATGCTCCCGCCTGGAGAGCCTCTGTCACCCACTCTATGATGCCATTTCGTGAGGTGACAGAAGAAAATGCTTAATTTTGACTTATTTACCCATCTTTGCAATTAGTCGAACGGCGGCGGTGCCAGCACCTCTCGGTTGCCGTTATGCCCCTGTTCACTAACAATTCCCTGCGCTTCCATCTGCTCGATGATACGCGCCGCGCGGTTGTAGCCGATACGGAACTGACGCTGAACGCCGGAGATCGACGCTTTGCGCTTCTGAGTCACAAAGTTCACCGCTTGATCGAATAATGGATCCAGCTCTTCGCCGCCGTCGAAGCCACCACCGTTGCCGCCTTCGCTTTCGCTGTCGGAGGTGATGCCATCAACATACTGCGGACGGCCACGTGCCTTCCAGTCCTGAACCACGGCGTGGACTTCCTGGTCGCGGACAAACGCGCCGTGAACACGTACCGGGTTATTGGAGTTCGGAGCGGCATACAGCATATCCCCCATACCGAGTAACGACTCTGCGCCGCCCTGATCGAGGATAGTACGGGAGTCAATTTTACTGGAAACCGTAAAGGCAATACGCGTCGGGATGTTGGCCTTAATAAGACCGGTAATCACATCCACCGACGGACGCTGAGTTGCCAGCACCAGGTGGATCCCCGCAGCACGGGCTTTCTGCGCCAGTCGCGCAATAAGCTCTTCCACTTTTTTGCCGACGGTCATCATTAGGTCGGCAAATTCATCAACCAGCACGACGATATACGGCAGTTTTTCCAGCACCGGATGGGTAACATCCATGCTGTCGCCCGGCTTCCAGTATGGGTCCGGAATCGGACGTCCCATGCGGGCCGCTTCGGCAATTTTTTCGTTATAACCGGCAAGATTTCGCACGCCTAACGCGGACATCAGCTTATAGCGACGTTCCATCTCGTTGACGCTCCAGCGCAGAGCGTTGGCGGCATCCTTCATGTCGGTGACAACTTCAGTCAGCAGATGTGGAATGCCTTCATAGACCGACAGTTCCAGCATTTTCGGGTCAATCATGATGAAACGCACGTCTTCAGGCTGCGCTTTATACAGCATGCTGAGGATCATGGCGTTCACGCCAACCGACTTACCGGAACCGGTAGTACCCGCCACCAGCAGGTGCGGCATCTTCGCCAAATCGGCAACCACCGGCTCACCGGCGATGTCTTTACCCAGCACCACGGTCAGCGGCGATGGGTTATCGCGGAATTTGTCACAATCCAGCACTTCACGCAGATAAACGGTCTGGCGTTTTTTGTTCGGGAGTTCCAGGCCAACGTAAGGTTTGCCAGGGATCACTTCCACCACGCGAACTGCGACAGTTGAAAGCGAACGCGCCAGGTCGCGCGAAAGGTTAGAGATACGCGCAGCCTTCACACCCGGAGCCAGGTTCAGCTCGAAGCGAGTAATAACCGGACCCGGGGAATAGTTCACCACATCGGCCTTGATACGGTAATCGGCCAGGCGCGTTTCAACCAGACGCGCCATTTGCTCCAGCGCGAAGGTATCAACCGGTTCAATTTCCGTCGGCGGTGGCGTCAGGAGATCGAGTGACGGCAGCGGCGTCGTCGGCTTCTGCAGCGGGCGATCGTCACCGTTACGCATCAGCAGCGGGTGAATCAAACTTTCCTGCGGCGGCGTAGCGGGCTGCGGCTGATGGTAGCTTTGAGCATGCTGCGGCGGCTGTTGATATTGTTGCTGAGGCTGCGCGGGTTCCGGCATTACACTCGGCGTAAAGAGCGGCGCTTTCGGCGTATCATCAACCAACGTTTTCATTGGCGAGAATTCATAATCCTCAGCCGAGAATGGACGTGCGCCTTGCGGCTGCTCGCTGGAATAACGGGTCTGCTGTGATGCGGCAAACTGACGTGCAAGTTCGGCTTCTTCTGCGGTATCCGCATCGTCTTCAACGGTATAATCGTTGTCATCTGCGTCAGTTTCGCCGTAACGGCTGTGCTGAGAAGCGGCAAACTGACGTGCCAGCGCATCCTGATGCATAGCCTCAGCTTCATCATCCGTTAAATTCTCGACGCCGTCATGCTGATCGTTCCCGGCTTCACGCGCAGCACGCTCTTCAGCCATGCGCTGCGACGGCAATTTAATGCCATAAGAAGCCAGTTCGCGGCGCGTTGGTACACGGACGCGGTTCGGCGGTGGCAGTTTCGGGCCAATGCCCTCTTTCACCTGCGGACGCGGCCCTTCTGCAGGGCTAAATAACGGTGCAGAAGCCGCTACGGCAGCGGCAGCACCTGCGGCCACTGAGGCGTTACGGACACCAGCAGCAACTGGCGCAACCGCAGCAGTTGGTTCAGGTACCGGAACCGTAGCAGCTGCGGATGGGAATATGCCGTGTTGTTCAACTGGCGCTAAGGGTTCAGGGATAGGCTGATACCATGCTTCCAGCTGTTCACGCTCGCGTGCACGCTTCTCTTCCACTTCTTCAAAATAGTAGAGCGGTGGACGCTGGGTTGGTTTAACTTCTTCTTCCACTACAGGTTCAGGCTCAACCACCGGCGCGATCTGCTCGTGAGCCGCGTACGGCTGCTCATATGCTGGCGGCTCAGGCTGAGCATATTGCGGTTGCTCGTAAACCGGTTGCTGCGGCTGAGCATACTGAGGCTGCTCGTAAACAGGTTGCTGCGGCTGAGCATACTGCGGCTGTTCGTAAGCCGGTTGCTGCGGTTGAGCATATTGCGGCTGTTCGTAAGCCGGTTGCTGCGGTTGAGCATACTGCGGCTGTTCGTAAGCTGGTTGCTGCGGCTGAGCATATTGCGGTTGCTCGTAAGCCGGTTGCTGCGGTTGAGCATACTGCGGCTGCTCGTAAGCCGGTTGCTGCGGTTGAGCATACTGCGGCTGCTCGTAAGCCGGTTGCTGCGGTTGAGCATACTGCGGCTGTTCGTAAGCCGGTTGCTGCGGTTGAGCATATTGCGGCTGTTCGTAAGCCGGTTGCTGCGGTTGAGCATATTGAGGCTGTTCGTAAGCCGGTTGCTGCGGTTGAGCATATTGCGGCTGTTCGTAAGCCAGTTGCTGCTCCAGCGCCCCATTTTCTGCTGTTGGAGATTGTTGCCATGCAACATCAGGGGTATTGCCAGGCTGAACGCCATCGGCCGCCCAGGCGGGTGCTGTGGCGACTGCCGCCGCGGTGGCGATAGTTTCCGTCACCGTGTGGCCACTCAGCAGCGGATCAAATTCATCGTAATCCGCTGCACGCGTCGCGCTGGCGCCGGAGAACAGGACATCATCCGGATCGGCTTTAGCCGCATAGCGCTCGGCTTCTTGCGGATCGTCCATACGTCGACCGGAGAACAATGCCTCATCGGTCATGCGACCCATCGGATTCGCAAATTTTTCGGCGATACGTTTACGACGCGCCAGAGCACCGCGCAGGATACGTGCGCGACGGGACTCATGCGACACTTTCGACTTCGGCGCTGTATCCCCTTCTTCCTCTTCGTACTCGTCTTCTTCGTAGTCGTCTTCTTCAACCCACGAATCATCGCGACGCGTACGGTTGCTGGCAAAGGTCAGAATATTGAGGATCCAACTGCCCATCTTCTCGGCAATGCTGACCCAGGACCAGCCGGTAAACAGCGTCAACCCCGCAGCCCAAATGCACAAAAGCGCAATGGTGCCGCCGCTGCTGTGCAGCATCGGTTGCAGTGCGGTACTCAGTAGGCTGCCTATCACGCCGCCGGATGCAAAATACCAGATATCATCGGCGTTGATCGCCGCCAGACCACAGGAGGTCAGGATGATAGCCAGCACGCCAATTAAACGCAGCGAGACGGCAAAATAATCGATGTAATCTTCGCTTGCCCGGCGTTTCCAGGCAAACCAGCAGGCACCCACGATAATCACCGGAATGGTATAAGCCATTACACCAAAGATGAAAAACAGGGTATCAGCAAGCCATGCGCCCGAGGCGCCACACAAATTATGGATAGGTTCATGCCAGGCCGTTTGTGACCAGCTGGGATCGGAAGGATTGAAGCTCAGTAGTGCTGCCATTAGCCAAACGGCAAAAATGGCGCATAAAAGGAGTAACGCCTCAAGGAGTCGGCGTCCGCTGCTGAGTTTTGTCAGTTTGACTTCTTTGTCTTCTGTATATTCCTGGCTCAAGAAAGGCTCTCCAGGTGCCAAATGCTAAAAACGGACAACAGTGTCAGATTGCCCCGACACTGTTGCTGTATGGATTAACAGGAGTGTAATCAAACTGCGCTGATTTTGCACCTGTTCCGTTTTAGCGGGTCTTAATTACCAGACGATTACTCTGTTTGACTTCTTCCATAACCACATAAGTACGGGTGTCGTTGACGCCCGGCAGGCGCAGCAAAGTCTCGCCGAGAAGCTTACGGTAAGCCGACATATCCGGCACACGCGTTTTCAACAGGTAGTCGAAATCACCAGAAACCAGATGACACTCTTGAATTTCTTCAAGTTTTTGCACAGCGGTGTTAAATTGCTCAAACACGTCCGGTGCACCACGATTCAGAGTAATCTCAACAAATACCAGCAGTGATGCATCCAGGTAATGCGGGTTTAGCAGCGCGGTATAGCCCTGAATAAAACCCTGTCGTTCCAGGCGACGTACGCGCTCGAGGCACGGGGTCGGAGAAAGTCCTACTCTTTTGGAAAGCTCGACGTTCGAAATACGCCCATCTTTTTGCAGCTCATTCAGAATGTTGCGATCGATGCGGTCGAGATCTTTGCCAGGGCGTTTTTTACTATCTACCATTATTATTGTCTCTCTGTATTCCTTCCCTACTCCTGTCTTGACTCTGTGTCACTTCACTGTTCAGAGCCTTATCCCGATTTCAATACGCCGTTGTTGCTGCAACGACGCATATCCCAGGGTATGCGTATGAGAAGCCCCGGCGCCTCGCGGTCACTCTCCGACATCACGTATGGTATCTGTCCACACCATACGTAGATTTCAGTAAACCGGGTAAAAATGGCATTTGCGTGCATGAAAATTCACCACACGCGAAACACTGCTTTTCTTCTTCCTTGAATGTTGTCGCAAAAGCACAGGGGATTGTCAAAGCAAAACATCTTTTTTTAGTACAACATGCCAGATATTCATTAACACCCCGGCTTGATTGACATGTAATCGTCTTATAATTCCGCAGCGTGCAGTAGAAATTGTTATATTTATTGATGTTAAAACAAGCAATCAATCGGCCTGTTCTATTACACATATCGTTAACAAAATCGCGATGCTCTTTTTTTACGTCTACAAATTCCCTACAATCCAGACCAATGACTGCCAACAATTATGGGGATCTCATGGGCACGGCCAAACACAGTAAGCTGCTAATCCTTGGTTCTGGACCTGCGGGATACACCGCTGCGGTCTATGCTGCACGCGCAAACCTGCAACCGGTACTGATTACCGGGCTGGAAAAAGGCGGTCAGTTGACCACCACAACCGAAGTGGAAAACTGGCCTGGCGATCCAAACGACCTGACCGGTCCGCTGCTGATGGAACGTATGCACGAGCATGCAACTAAATTTGAGACCGAAATTATTTTCGATCACATCCACAGCGTCGATCTGCAAAATCGTCCGTTCCGCCTGACCGGCGACAGCGGCGAATACACCTGTGATGCCTTAATCATCGCTACCGGTGCCTCTGCCCGCTACCTGGGTCTGCCGTCCGAAGAAGCCTTTAAAGGTCGCGGCGTTTCTGCCTGCGCAACCTGTGACGGTTTCTTCTATCGCAACCAGAAAGTCGCGGTTATCGGCGGCGGTAACACGGCCGTTGAAGAAGCGCTGTATCTGTCTAACATCGCCTCAGAAGTGCACCTGATTCACCGTCGTGACTCATTCCGTGCGGAAAAAATTCTGATCAAGCGTCTGATGGATAAAGTGGAAAGCGGCAATATCGTGCTGCATACCAACCGTACGCTGGACGAAGTCACCGGCGACCAGATGGGTGTCAGCGGTCTGCGCCTGCGCGATACGCACAATACCGATGCCGTTGAGTCTCTGGATGTGGCGGGTCTGTTTGTGGCTATCGGCCACAGTCCGAATACCGCCATTTTCCAGGGTCAGCTGGAACTGGAAAACGGCTACATCAAAGTGCAGTCCGGTATTCACGGTAATGCGACACAAACCAGCATCCCGGGCGTCTTCGCCGCTGGCGATGTAATGGACCACATTTATCGTCAGGCAATTACCTCTGCGGGCACCGGCTGTATGGCGGCGCTGGATGCAGAACGTTACCTCGACGGTCTGGCCGACGCTTGCAAATAATCTTTACAAGTCAGTAACAAAAGTAAAAAAGGCGACGATAAGTCGCCTTTATTTTTTCTGCGATGTAACATTGCCGCGCCCGTAACTAAAACCATAAGCCACCTGCTAAGCGCCCAATGAATAAAAGTCGCCAACAAGAACTCACACGCTGGCTCAAACAGCAAAGCGTACTTTCACGCCGCTGGTTGATGATCTCCCGACTGCTCGGCTTCGTCAGCGGCGTCCTGATTATCGGTCAGGCCTGGATTCTGGCCCGTATTCTTCAACATATGATTATGGAGAATATCCCACGTGAAGCACTGCTGATGCCGTTTATCCAGCTGGTGCTGGTTTTTATCCTCCGTGCCTGGGTGGTGTGGTTACGCGAGCGCGTGGGCTTTCATGCTGGGCAACAAATCCGCTTTGAAATTCGCCGTCAGGTGCTGGACCGACTTCAGCAGGCGGGCCCGGCCTGGATTCAGGGTAAGCCTGCCGGGAGCTGGGCGACGCTTATCCTCGAACAAATTGACGACATGCACGATTACTACGCCCGCTATCTACCGCAGATGGCGCTGGCAGCATGTGTACCGCTATTAATCGTGGTCGCTATTTTCCCATCAAACTGGGTAGCTGCGCTTATCCTGCTGGCAACTGCGCCGCTGATCCCACTGTTTATGGCACTGGTCGGTATGGGCGCCGCTGATGCCAACCGACGTAACTTCCTCGCACTGGCGCGATTGAGCGGCCATTTCCTTGACCGTCTGCGCGGGATGGATACTCTGCGTATTTTTGGTCGCGGCGAAGCTGAAACAGAAAGCATACGTGAAGCGTCTCAGGATTTCCGTCAGCGGACCATGGAAGTGCTGCGTCTCGCCTTCCTCTCTTCCGGCGTGCTCGAATTCTTTACCTCACTCTCCATTGCGCTAGTCGCGGTTTACTTTGGTTTCTCCTATCTGGGTGAGCTGAATTTCGGCAGCTATGGTATGACGGTAACGCTCTTCTCCGGTTTCCTGGCGCTGATTCTGGCCCCTGAATTCTTCCAGCCGCTGCGTGATTTAGGCACCTTCTATCACGCCAAGGCGCAGGCCGTGGGCGCAGCCGACAGTCTGAAAACCTTCCTCGAAGCGCCGCTGGCGCAGCCGGAGCAAGGTGAACAGATTCTGGATACCAGCGAACCGGTGACGCTGCACGCTAAAGATCTGTTTATCACCTCGCCAGAAGGCAAAATGCTCGTCGGCCCGCTGAACTTTACCCTCAATGCCGGACAACGTGCGGTGCTGGTCGGGCAAAGCGGCTCGGGCAAAAGCTCATTGCTCAACGCGCTGGCCGGCTTTTTGCCCTACAGCGGTTCGTTGCAAGTGAACGGCGTCGAACTTCGCCATCTCCAGCCGGAAGGCTGGCATCGCATGATGAGCTGGGTGGGACAAAACCCGCAGCTTCCGGCCACTACGCTGCGCGAGAACGTGCTGCTGGGGAATCCGGATGCGAGTGAGGATCAACTCTTTAGCGCGTTGGAAAGAGCGTGGGTGAATGAGTTCCTACCACAGCTTCCTGACGGGGTCGACACCGCGGTTGGTGAACAGGCCGCTCGCTTATCCGTCGGCCAGGCACAACGTGTGGCGGTTGCACGTGCGCTGATCGCGCCGTGCCGTTTGCTGTTGCTTGATGAACCCGCCGCCAGTCTTGATGCCCATAGCGAGCAGCGTGTAATGCAGGCGCTGAGCGAAGCGTCCACCCAGCAAACCACGCTGATGGTAACTCACCAGCTTGAAGGGTTAATGGACTGGGACGTTATCTGGGTGATGGAGAACGGCCAGATTATTGAGCAGGGAACGTATCAACAGCTGGTTGATGCCAACGGCGTGTTCACCAGTCTGCTGGCTAATCGTCAGGAGGAGATTTAAATGCGCGCACTGTTACCTTATCTGGCGCTCTACAAACGTCATAAATGGCTGCTAAGCCTCGGCGTGATTCTGGCGATTGTCACCCTGTTAGCAAGCATTGGCTTACTGACGCTCTCCGGCTGGTTCCTGTCAGCCTCGGCGGTTGTTGGGTTTGCGGGTGCTTACAGTTTTAACTATATGCTGCCAGCGGCAGGCGTGCGTGGCGCGGCAATTATTCGTACCGCGGGCCGTTATTTTGAACGTCTGGTGAGTCATGATGCCACTTTCCGGGTGCTCGAGCATCTGCGCGTATTTACCTTCAGCAAACTGCTACCACTCTCCCCGGCCGGGCTCGCCCGTTTCCGTCAGGGCGAGCTGCTTAACCGCATGGTGGCAGACGTCGATACCCTCGATCACCTCTACCTGCGGGTGATTTCGCCGCTGATTGGTGCCCTGGTAGTGATTCTGGTGGTCACCGTCGGGCTGAGCGTACTGGACGTTACGTTAGCCCTCACGCTGGGCGGCATTATGCTGGCAACGTTGCTGATACTGCCGCCGTTGTTTTACCACGCCGGTAAACCGGCCGGTGAGCAACTCACCACGCTCCGCGGGCAATATCGCCAACAGTTAACCGGCTGGTTACAGGGCCAGGCTGAGCTGACGATTTTCAATGCCAGTCAGCGCTATCGTAAACAGCTAGAGCAGACCGAAGTAAACTGGCATGACGCCCAGCGTCGCCAGTCTGAACTCACCGCACTGTCTCAGGCAGTGATGTTGCTTATCGGCGGAGCTGCGGTGGTCGCCATGCTGTGGCTGGCCGCCGGCGGCGTTGGCGATAACATGCAGCCGGGCGCGCTGATTGCCCTGTTTGTCTTCTGTGCGCTAGCGGCCTTTGAGGCACTCGCCCCGGTGACCGGCGCATTCCAGCATTTGGGCCAGGTTATCGCTTCGGCGCTACGCGTTAGCCAGATTACGGAACAGCAGCCGGAAGTGACTTTCCCCACGCAAACAACCGTTCTGTCGCAGCAGGTGGCGCTAACGCTGGATCGGGTGTCATTCACCTATCCTGAACAGTCGCAACCCGCGCTGGATAATCTCTCGCTGAGCATTAACGCGGGCGAACATATTGCAATCCTCGGGCGCACCGGCTGCGGTAAATCGACGCTTTTACAGCTACTGACCCGCGCCTGGGATCCTCAGCAGGGCAGCATTAAGCTCAACGATATGCCGCTAAACAGCATTGACGAGCCAACCCTGCGCCGCACCATGAGCCTGGTCCCCCAGCGTGTACACCTGTTTAGTGCCACGTTGCGCGACAACTTGCTGTTGGCCAAGCCGGATGCCCGCGATGAGGTACTGAACGAAGTGCTGCGCCGCACGGGTCTCGAAAAACTGCTTGATGACGCAGGACTGAATGCCTGGCTGGGTGAAGGCGGTCGTCAGCTATCCGGTGGTGAATTACGCCGTCTGGGTATTGCTCGCGCATTACTGCACGATGCTCCGCTGATGATGCTGGATGAACCTACCGAAGGTTTGGACGCCACAACTGAGAGTCAAATCCTTGAATTATTGGCAGACGTGATGCGTGATAAAACCCTGCTGATGGTGACGCATCGCCTGCGCGGATTGGCGCGATTTAATCAGATTATTGTCATGGACAACGGGCAAATTATTGAGCAAGGTAATCATACAGAACTGCTGGCAAAACAAGGTCGTTACTACCAGTTTAAACAGCGTCTGTAGACTATGATTAGTTAACATTGTTTCGTGAGGTCATCGCGGCATGCGCCTTGTCCAGCTTTCCCGACACTCGATAGCATTTCCCTCCCCGGAGGGCGCATTACGCGAACCAAATGGACTTCTGGCCTTAGGGGGCGATCTCGCGCCTGCGCGCCTGCTGATGGCCTACCAGCGTGGGATTTTTCCGTGGTTTTCTCCGGGCGATCCCATTTTGTGGTGGTCGCCGGATCCGCGCGCCGTATTGTGGCCTGAACAGTTCCATCTCAGCCGCAGCATGAAACGGTTCCATAAAACCTCCCCTTACCGCGTCACGCTTAACTATGCCTTTAGCCAGGTCATTGACGGGTGCGCGCAGGATCGTCACGAAGGCACGTGGATTACCACCAGCATCAGCCAGGCGTACCATCGTTTACATGAACTCGGCCACGCGCACTCTATCGAAGTGTGGCAAGGCGATATCCTCGTAGGCGGCATGTACGGCGTTGCCATGGGCGAGCTGTTTTGCGGTGAGTCGATGTTCAGCCGCGCAGAGAACGCCTCTAAGACTGCGCTGTACGTCTTCTGTGAGGCATTTAGACAAGCTGGCGGTAAATTAATTGATTGCCAGGTGCTTAATAGCCATACCGCATCGCTGGGCGCCGTGGAAATTCCCCGCCGTGACTACCTGGAATACCTGGATAATCTGCGAATCGGGTCGCTTTCTGATAAATTCTGGGTGCCGCGCTGCCTGTTTTCAGCTGAAACGTAAATGTTTTCAGCACAATTTCCATCAGGATGATATAATTGCCGACGAGAGTCGCTTCTGCCTTTTGCCCCGCCGCCGTTTGGGAATCATTCGAGTCAGATAACGCCCACGTTTATCCTGCTGTTTCCGGCCTGGTTTGCGCCCATCACATGAGCATCTTGTGTGGTGAAAGGGTGATGCGCAAAAACGACTTTCGCCGATTAAGACGGACAATTCTTTACTTACTTGATGAACTTCGGCATTATCTTGCCGGTTCAAATTACGGTAGTGATACCCCAGAGGATTAGATGGCCAAAGAAGACAATATTGAAATGCAGGGTACCGTACTTGATACGTTACCTAATACCATGTTCCGCGTAGAACTGGAAAACGGACACGTGGTGACTGCACATATCTCCGGTAAAATGCGCAAAAACTATATCCGCATCCTGACGGGCGACAAAGTGACTGTTGAGCTGACCCCGTACGACCTGAGCAAAGGCCGCATTGTCTTCCGTAGTCGCTAATAACCGCAGATAATGAGCGTCTGGCGCAACGTATGCCGAGCGCTTTTTGCTGAATAATGCCTCGCTCAATGCGGGGCATTTTTTTGCCTGAATTCTAAGAATAAAAAAACCGGGCTTTTATTCGCCCGGTTTTTTATTTACATCACCAACATTGGCCGTTTAATGCGCCGCTTCCGGCTTGTGCTTCTGCGCACTCTGGAAGTCATAGGTCAGCTCGTTTTTCTCTTTATCGAGCGCCACCGTCACCTGGCCGCCGTCAACCAGCGAGCCGAACAGCAGTTCGTTGGCCAGCGGTTTCTTCAGGTTATCCTGAATCACGCGCGCCATTGGACGTGCGCCCATGGCCCGGTCGTAACCTTTCTCGGCCAGCCAATCGCGTGCTTCCTGGCTAACTTCCAGCGACACCCCTTTCTGATCCAGCTGTACCTGCAGCTCAACGATAAATTTATCCACCACCTGATGGATAACGTCGGTCGACAGATGATCGAACCAGATAATGTTGTCCAGACGGTTACGGAACTCTGGCGTGAAGATCTTTTTGATCTCTTCCATCGCGTCAGTGCTGTTGTCCTGATGGATAAGACCAATTGATTTACGCTCGGTTTCGCGCACGCCAGCGTTGGTGGTCATCACCAGCACCACGTTACGGAAATCAGCCTTACGCCCGTTGTTATCGGTCAGCGTGCCGTTGTCCATCACCTGCAGCAGCAGGTTGAAGACGTCCGGGTGCGCTTTCTCGATTTCGTCCAGCAGCAGCACTGCATGCGGATGCTTGATAACCGCATCGGTCAGCAAGCCGCCCTGATCAAAACCAACGTATCCCGGAGGCGCACCAATCAGGCGGCTCACCGTATGACGTTCCATATACTCGGACATATCGAAACGCAGCAGCTCAATGCCCATTGCTTTCGCCAGCTGAACGGTCACTTCCGTTTTACCTACCCCGGTTGGGCCAGCAAACAGGAATGAACCTACTGGACGATGATCATGGCCAAGACCGGCGCGGCTCATTTTGATGGCTTCAGTCAGCGCATCAATAGCTTTATCCTGCCCGAATACCAGCATTTTCAGACGGTTGCCGAGGTTTTTCAGCGTATCACGATCGCTCTGGGAGACGCTTTTCTCCGGAATACGCGCAATACGCGCGACCACGGATTCAATATCCGCCACGTTGATCGTTTTCTTACGCTTGCTCACCGGCATCAGACGCGCACGCGCACCTGCTTCATCGATCACGTCAATCGCTTTATCCGGCAGATGACGATCGTTGATGTATTTCACCGCCAGCTCAACCGCTGCACGCACCGCTTTTGCGGTATAGCGAACGTCATGGTGTGCTTCATACTTCGGTTTCAGGCCGTTCAGGATCTGCACGGTCTCTTCTACCGACGGCTCGGTGATATCAATTTTCTGGAAACGACGCGCCAGCGCCCTGTCCTTCTCAAAGATATTGCTGAATTCCTGATAAGTGGTCGAACCCATAACCCGAATTTTGCCGCTGGAAAGCAGCGGTTTAATCAGGTTAGCCGCATCAACCTGGCCACCGGACGCCGCACCCGCACCGATAATGGTGTGGATCTCGTCGATAAACAGAATACTGTTGGTATCCTGCTCCAGTTGTTTAAGCAGTGCTTTAAAGCGTTTTTCAAAATCACCGCGATATTTGGTTCCCGCCAGCAGCGAGCCAATATCCAGCGAGTAGATGGTGCAATCGGCCATGATCTCCGGCACGTCGCCACGAACGATACGCCATGCCAGACCTTCGGCAATCGCCGTTTTACCGACGCCGGACTCACCGACCAGCAGCGGGTTATTTTTGCGGCGACGGCACAGAACCTGAATAGTGCGCTCCAGCTCTTTGTCGCGGCCAATCAGTGGGTCAATTCCCCCGACGCGAGCAAGCTGATTAAGGTTGGTGGTGAAGTTTTCCATACGATCCTCCCCGCCTGCTTGCTCTTCGTTAGACTGCTGGGTTCCTGAATCGGAAGGCTGACTTGGCTCGTCTTTGCGCGTGCCATGAGAGATAAAGTTCACCACATCAAGGCGGCTCACTTCGTGTTTACGCAGAAGATACGCAGCCTGCGACTCCTGCTCGCTGAAAATCGCCACAAGGACGTTCGCACCGGTCACTTCACTACGCCCGGATGATTGGACGTGGAAGACCGCGCGTTGCAAAACACGCTGGAAGCTGAGCGTTGGCTGTGTTTCACGCTCTTCTTCACTGACCGGCAGTACCGGCGTGGTTTGTTCAATGAAGGCTTCGAGTTCCTGCCGCAGCGCCACCAAATCGACCGAACACGCTTCCAGCGCTTCGCGGGCGGATGGGTTGCTCAGCAGAGCCAGCAACAGATGCTCGACGGTCATAAACTCGTGACGGTGCTCGCGCGCTCTGGCGAAAGCCATGTTTAAACTGAGTTCCAGTTCTTGATTGAGCATTGGCACCTCCCCCAATTTTCATGCCTGTATCAGGCTTGTTCCAGCGTACACAACAATGGATGCTCGTTGTCCTTCGCGTACTGATTCACCATAGCCACTTTGGTCTCGGCGACTTCTGCCGTAAATACACCACAAATCGCTTTACCTTGATAGTGAACCGTTAGCATCAGTTGCGTTGCGCGTTCTACATCATAAGAAAAGAATTTTTGTAACACGTCAATAACAAACTCCATCGGAGTGTAATCATCATTGACCAATATCACTTTATACATCGACGGGGGTTTAAGCCCATCCTGAAGTTTGTCTGCCGTAAGCTGGTCGAAATCCAGCCAGTCTCTGGTCTTACTCATTGTCAGTCATCATCGTCGGTGTCATCTATTGCTGCTGACGAGCCTGATTACACGCTGGGATTGCGGATGATTAGCGGGACTTGTAAAACATTTCCCACCCGCCACGTTGCTCCCCATTACTGCGTATACAGGTCCTGAATTTACTGTAGATCATAGATAGCTATCACCTATAGTTGCCATTCGCGAACTCTGTCACATTCCCGTCAATAGCGTTAACTGCTTCAAATTTTGATGCATTTTCCGCCTATCGCCCCCCTCAAACGCTTGACGCACTGTGCGAAATATCTAAATTGTACAGGCGAGAGTTGGTGAGGTTTTATACAAGTCCTGACTCCACCACCGGTTCATTCCATCTACTTATTAAACGTATAATAGAATTACGAAGGATGTCGAAGTATGGAAATGGGTACTGTTAAGTGGTTCAACAATGCTAAAGGGTTCGGTTTTATTTGCCCGGAAGGCGGTGGCGAGGACATCTTCGCCCATTACTCCACCATCCAGATGGATGGGTACAGAACATTAAAAGCCGGGCAGTCCGTCCACTTTGATGTCCACGAGGGGCCGAAAGGCAATCACGCAAGCGTCATTATTCCCGTGGAAGCACAAGCAGAAACGGTCGCCTAGTTTACTGCCCCATTGTGTACATCCCGCTATCAAAATGCCAGCCCTTCTGACTGGCATTTTTTCATTTCTTTTGATGCGATTACTCTCGCGCCAGCGCATCCACCGGATCAAGCCGCGCCGCGTTCCGCGCCGGCAGCCAACCAAATAACACGCCCGTTAACGTTGAACAAATAAACGCCGTCAACAGTGCCAGCGGCGAGAAACCAATCTCCCAGCCCGGCAGCACCAGTTGCAACAGTAGCGCAATCATTAACGACAGCGTCACGCCTATCGCACCGCCCACCAGACAGACGAGGACAGCCTCGATCAAAAACTGTTGCAGTACATTGCTTGCCCGCGCGCCAACCGCCATGCGGATACCAATTTCTCGCGTCCGCTCGGTGACAGATACCAGCATAATATTCATTACGCCAATTCCGCCAACCACCAACGAGATCACCGCCACCAGCGTTAAGAACAGCTGTAATGTATGTGTGGTGCGTTCCGCCGTTTTCAAGACGCTGTCCATGTTCCAGACAAAGAAATCTTTTTTGCCGTGACGCAGGCTCAGGAGCCGGGTCAGCTGCTGCTCGGCAACGTCGCTGTCGTAGCCCTCTTTGACCCTGACGGTAATTGAGTTCAGCCACGACTGGCCCATCACGCGCCCGGACATGGTGGAGTATGGCAACCAGACGCGAAGCACTTTACTGCTGCCAAACATCGACTGTTTCTCATCCGCCACGCCAATCACGGTCGCTGGCGTATTGCCCACCAGGATGACTTCCCCTATCACGCTGGCTTTGTTGGGGAACAGCTGGCGACGGGTGTTGCTATCAAGCACCACCACCTGCGAGCGTTCCGCCGCCTGCACGTCATTGAAGGTGTTCCCCTCGCTGAAGGTCATGCCGTAGACGTTAAAATATTGCTGACCAATGCCCTGTACGCTGGCAGCGACGTCAATATTGCCCGCGCGTATCCGCAGATTTTTCGATACCGATGGTGTTACCGAACTGACCCATGACTGCTTTTCAATCGCCAGAAGGTCATCATATTTCAGCGACTGCTGATATTGGGGATCGTCATCACCAAAATCTTTGCCGGGATAAACATCAATAGTATTGGTGCCTATAGCGCGAATATCCGCCAGCACCATCTGTTTAGCCGCATCGCCCACCACCACAATCGAGACCACGGAAGCGATACCGATGATAATCCCGAGCATGGTGAGCAGCGTGCGCATCTTGTTTGCCACCATCGCCCGCCAAGCCATCGACAGCGCTTCACGGAAACTGTTACTGAACTGCCGCCAGCCGGACACGTTATGGAACACCGGGGTTCGCGCCGCCACGCGATTTTCCCGCGCTGGGGGATTACGAATAATTTCGCCATCACGAATTTCAATCACCCGCTCAGCCTGAGCGGCCACCAGCGGATCGTGGGTGACGATGATAATGGTATGGCCCTGCTCTTTAAGCTGATGGAGAATTGCCATCACCTCTTCGCCGGAATGGCTGTCCAGCGCACCGGTCGGTTCATCCGCCAGAATCACCTGACCGCCGTTCATCAGCGCACGCGCAATACTGACTCGCTGCTGCTGGCCGCCGGAAAGCTGAGACGGAGCGTAGTCAACTCGGTCCTGCATCCCCAGACGCTGTAACAACTGCTTCGCCCTTTCCAGCCGGGCTTTGCGTTCCATGCCAGCATACACCGCCGGAACTTCAACGTTTTGCGCCGCTGTCAGGTGCGACAGCAGGTGGTAACGCTGGAAGATAAAACCAAAATGCTCGCGCCGCAGTTCAGCCAATGCGTCGCCATCAAGCGTCGCCACATCCGTTCCTGCCACCCGATAGGTGCCACTGGTGGGTTTATCCAGACAGCCCAGGATGTTCATCAGAGTTGATTTTCCCGAACCTGATGCCCCGACAATCGCCACCATCTCCCCGGCGTTTATCTGCAGCGAGATCCCCTTAAGCACCTCTACGCTGCCATCGCCAGAGGGGTAGCTGCGCCGAATATCCGTCAGTTCAAGCAATGCGGTCATTTTGCCGCCCCGGCTTTACCCTCACCGGTAATGACCTCATCGCCCTCTTCCAGCCCTTTGGCGATTTCCACATCGGTATCGTTACGCGCGCCAATGACCACTTCACGCGTCTTCACCTCACCGTTTCGCAACAGCCGCACGTTATAGCGATTGTCGCCAACGCTATCGCCAAGCGCCGACAGCGGGATGGTCAACACATCGCTCACGCCGTTAAGCTGAATATGGACCTGCGCCGTCATCTCCAGTCGCAGTACGCCTTGCGGGTTTGGGACTTCAAAACGTGCATAGTAGAAGATGGCGTCGTTAACTTTCTCCGGCGTCGGCAGAATATCCTTCAGCGTGCCTTCATAGCGGGTTAGCGGATCGCCCAATACGGTAAACCAGGCCTTTTGCCCAGGTTTGAGGAGAATGACATCGGCTTCCGAAACCTGCGCTTTCACCAGCATGGTACTGAGATCCGCAAGGGTCAGAATATTTGGTGCCTGCTGGGCGGCGATAACCGTTTGCCCTTGCAGGGTAGTAATTTGCGTCACTTCGCCACGCATCGGCGCCACAATACGGGTGTAATCGAGGTTGGTTTTAGCCGTATCAAGAGATGCCTGATTGCGCTTTATCTGTGCGTCAATAGTGCCAATCTGCGCCTTTTTAACCGCCATTTCGGTCGCAGCGGTATCCAAATCCTGGCGCGAAACCGCCTGCGTTTTCGCTAACTGCTGCTGACGGGAGTAAGTGACGGTGGCCAATTTCCATTCGGCATCGGCCTGCTGACGCTGCGCGTTCAGCTCCATTAACGTGGCTTCAACTTCTTTAATTTGGTTTTGTGCCTGTTCGGGATCGATAACCCCCAGCAGCTGATCTTTTACGACTTTATCGCCGATATTCACCGACAGCGTTTTGAGCTGGCCGCTCACCTGCGCCCCCACATCGACTTTACGCAATGCATCAAGCTTACCGGTGGCTAGTACGCTCTGTTCAAGGGAGCCTTTGCGCACAATTAACGTCTGATAATTAGGCAACGGCGCATTCAGCGTTTTCCAGAGCGCAATCGCCGCAACAATGAGAACGATAATGGCGACAGCGTACCGTTTTTTAAATTTTCCCTTGAGGTTCATAAAAATCCTAAATTTCTGAGTCACTCGACAGAATGTAAACGCAAACTTCAACGTGAGTTAAACAAACTGCGAAAAGTGGTAGCCAACGGCGGCGTAGTGTTAATTGATTCATTTCGTCAATGCTAAAATCAGCGCCAAAACGTACTTCTGGATAGTAAACCATGTCTCAGCTCAGCGAAAATTCATTCGAATCCTCCCAGCCACCTTCCGCATTTGGCCTCTTTTTTAGCCTGTTTAGCGGCCAATGGCGACCAGGTGAATTCTGGAATCAACGTAGTTTCCGTCGCAAATTTATGCTGCGTTCCTTGCTGATGCCACGTTTAAGCCGTGAGTGGATGGGCGAACTGTCTCAATGGTCAAATTTGAATATTCTGCTGGCACGACAGCCTCGCCTGCCGGTTCGCCTTCATCGCCCGTATCTGGCGGTGAATTTTAACCGTCATCAGGTGCTGGAAGCGCTGCGTTATCACTATACGCTGTTGTCTGAGGTCATGTCCTCAGAAGAGTCGGCGACCTACCTGAATACACAGGCTTTACCGCTAGCGAACGTTGAAGGTAAAAATGGCGACATGTTTACCTTTGAACTGACTATGCAGGTCAATCTGGATAAAGAAGGCGATAGTACGATCCTGATGCGTAATAGCGATGGCGATGTGTTAGCAGAGATGACCTTTAGCATTATTGCCTATGAAAATAAGCGCACGCTGTTTATCGGTGGGCTGCAGGGCGGTAAACGCGACCTGCCGCATGAGGCCATTCAAAACGCCACTAAATCCTGCCACGGCCTATTCCCAAAACGTCTGGTGATGGAAGCCGTATGCCGATTTGCTGAACGTCTACAGGTTGAACAAATTCTCGCCGTCAGCAACGAAGTCCATATTTTCCGCGGTGAACGTTACCAGGATAAGAATAAAAAAATACTGTCTGATTACGATACATTCTGGGCGGCCGTTGGCGGCGAATGCGACAAGCAGGGTTATTTCCATATCCCTATCCAAATCGCGCGTAAGGATGAGTCAGAAATTGCCAGTAAAAAACGCGCCGAGTACCGCCGCCGTTATCTGCTGCTGGATGAAATTCAGACGCAAATGTCGGGTCTGTTCGGGGCGCGATAAATCTGTTTATGCGCCGGGCAATCGGCGCATAAAAAACAGACAAAAAAGTTAATGATAAAACCTAAACCATTCATCAACAAAATAAATTCTCCACACTTTCTCCATAATCTTTGCATTTGTTGAAATATCGTTGAACATTCCGTTGATTAAATAGGCAAAACCTTCATTGTAATGAGATTTTTCCTATGTCTAGCGTTGCCGAGCTTCCACTTTCTTCCTCACCACAACCTGAGTCGAGCTGGCAGCTTTTTAGACTGCTGACAACCGGCGCGTTAACGCCAGGACGGGCCTGGAAGAATCCTGCATATCGCCGCAAGTTCCTGCTGCGTACGCTTGGCGCCCCGCGCATGACCGGCAAACTGCTGGAAAGCCTGACCAAACAGCCGCAGCTGATGCAAATTCTCAATGTTCAGCCCGGTCTACCTTGCCGACTGCACCGCCCATGGCTATCAACGCACATGAGTCCTCAGCAAACTATCGATGCTTTGTGCTGCCACTATCAGCAGATGCTCGACAAGCTTCCAGATAGCATTGCCAGTAGCTATCTGTCAGCCAATGGCGCGCTGCTAACAACTATCGAAGGAAAAGAAGGCCAGCGCTATAGCATTTACTTAGGCGCCGACGCCATGCTGGATAAAGAAGGTGAAGCCACGCTGACGTTCCGCGATGAAGACAATACCGTCCTGGCCGAGCTGACTTTCACGCTGTGCCAGTACAATGGCGTGAGCACTTTCTTTATTGGTGGATTGCAGGGTGCGAAAGCCGATGTTCCCCATCAGTTGATACAGGTAGCAACCAAAGCGTGCCACGGCCTGTTTCCAAAGCGTCTGGTGGTGGATGCGTTGCTTACGCTGGGCACACAGCTTTCGGTGGAACATGTCCGTGCCGTGAGTAACGAAACCCATATCTATCGCAGCCTGCGCTATCGCCGCAAAAAACGCGACAAGCTGCATGCGGATTACAATAGTTTCTGGGAATCGTTGAGTGCGACGGTCGATGCCGAAGGGGATTACGTGCTGCCATTAGCGCTGCCGCGTAAAACAATGGAAGAAATTGCCAGTAAGAAACGCGCGGAGTATCGCCGTCGCTATGAGCTGCTGGATAGCCTCCAGCAGCAGATTGCCTTAACCGTCCAGCGTTAATCCGCCTTCCCGCGTGCCAGCCAGACCACGCGGGAAAACATCTTCTTCAGCAGCGGCGGCACGGCCTCAATACCGCGCCGCCCCGCTTCCATCGCCACTTCAATCGCTAAATCCGGCTTCGATGACCGATGTATCGCTTTGGTGATCACCCGACGCATGTTCATCGGTATATTTTCCGGCAGCTGTGCAACGCGATGATAAACATTTGAAAAACCCTGCTTATACATGAAGTGTTCCATGTCCAGAGCAGGCAGCGTGGTCAAATGATGGCGCTCCAGTTCCCGGTCGTTATTGAGCACCCCGCGTACGGTCGCGGCATATTTTTTCCCCGCTTCATCGCCGTCAACCAGTACGTGCCATTCAATCCCCATACGGCGAGCAAACTTGATAAGCGGCTTCAGGCCTGATTGAGCGAACTCAATAACCTTAATCCCCTCGGCATCAAAATGGTGGCCGCATTGACGAGCCAGTTCGTTGATAACCCAGGTTTCCGTCTCGCCCTCAACCAGCAGCCAGCAGCGGGCAAACAGCGAAGAGGCGCGATTAAAGCGAATATGAAAAGAAATACGTCGACTGTCCTCGGCACTCATCCCTTCCGGACCCAGTCGCCAGGCCGCCACGCGGGATGACTCACGCACCAGGCGGCAGACATTTTGCATCGGCGTCAACGACAGCAGCTCGCCGGAATTGGTGGTGGCAATGCGCTGTAGCGGCATCAGATTGAGCAGGCTCCACGCCACCGACAGCATAATCGGATGCAGACGTGTTTCCGGGTCCTCCACCAGCAGCAGCGGACGGGCATCTTTATCCAGCCTGACCGTCCCTTTCGCCTGCAAAAGCGTCGAGAACATCCCCAACAGGATCACCCGATGAGTGCGAGCTCCGGGTTTATCAATCATGCGATTGATCAGATCCAGATAGCGCCAGCTGCGCTGTTCATCATGCGAGCGACGACGCATTAAACGCTGGATCGCCGGGCCGGAACCTTGTTCGGAAAAGTAGTGTTCCAGCAGTTGTCCCATCGCCGCCAGCCCTTGACGAATTTGCCCGTCGCTGAGATTTTGCGGGCTAGTCACCAATTCACGGGAGAGAAAATCGAGCTGGCGGGCGGTGATTTCAACATCCGGCACATTAGGCACCGTCCCGTTGCGAATTCGCCGCATAAAACGGGCGTCACGCAGGCGCAGCACCGGCATCAGCCGAATCAGCTCCCGCACTTTGGCATCAATATCATCAAGCTCCAGCGCCTGGCCATCGCTATCGATAAAGCTGCGCAGGGTTAGCACGCTGCCGTCGGCGGCTAGCTCGCCTTCGAGACGATAAAAAATGCGTTGATAGCCATCATTGCAAAGCGTCCAGCAGTCAGATAGACCGCGATAGCGACGCCCGCGGTAGCGACCGGGTTCATTTTCACGGAAGGTCAGAATGATATGAAGATGGTGCTCCCGCCCTTCAATATCACCAGGCGGAAACCAGAAATCGGAATGTACAAAATGGTACAGCCCCTCGTGTGGAGAGAGCAGCAGCGTTAACGCGTCCAGCAGGCTTGATTTACCCCATGCGTTCTCGCCGATTAAGACGTTATTCTCTTCCAGCATTAACGATAAACGGTTAATGCCGCGAAACCCGGCAATCTCGGTGCGCTCAAGAAGCATAAATCCTCCGTAACACGATAGCGGTCATCCTGCTTTATCGGCAGTATAGCGGCATGCGCTGTGGTTGACATCCGCCCTCTAGCCCGGATCCGGACCGTATGTTGATTTATTAACCATTAAGTGTAATAAAGTGCGCTCCTTGTCACCCTGACCCGATTATTCCGAAAATATTGCACTACACTCTAATTCGAAGAATAAATTGTTTAAGGAATGACACCGCATTGTTTTGCATCAAAGTTCACGTATTTATTTAACTGGTTAAGGGATGACGTTAGTTTTTAAAATAACGCGGACTATGCCTACCCCCATTTTCGGTAGGTATAATTTCTGTCGTCATCCTTTGTGACGATAATATTTTTGATTCGAGGTGGTTATGTTTAGAAAATTGGCTGCAGAATGCTTCGGCACCTTCTGGCTGGTATTTGGTGGTTGCGGTAGCGCCGTTTTGGCTGCAGCATTCCCGGAATTAGGGATTGGCTTTGCGGGCGTCGCGCTGGCGTTCGGTTTAACCGTTCTCACCATGGCTTATGCTGTGGGACACATTTCTGGCGGTCATTTTAACCCTGCTGTCACTCTGGGCCTGTGGGCCGGCGGTCGTTTCCCGGCTAAAGAAGTCATTGGCTATATTATTGCCCAGGTTGTCGGCGGTATTATTGCAGCGGCTATTTTGTACCTCGTTGCCAGCGGTAAAGCAGGCTTTGACGCGGCGGCTAGCGGTTTTGCGTCTAACGGCTATGGCGAACACTCACCGGGCGGCTTCTCTATGCTTTCCGCTATCGTGATTGAAATCGTCCTGACCTGTGGCTTCCTGATTGTTATTCATGGTGCGACCGATAAAAACGCACCGGCTGGTTTCGCCCCGATTGCTATCGGCCTGGCGCTGACCCTGATTCACCTGATCAGCATTCCAGTCACTAACACCTCCGTTAACCCAGCGCGTAGTACTGCGGTAGCTATCTTCCAGGGCGGTTGGGCACTGGATCAACTTTGGCTGTTCTGGGTCATGCCAATTATCGGCGGTATCCTGGGTGGTCTGATTTATCGCACCCTGCTGGAAAAGAAATAACGAACATCTGATTCATGTCGCCCTGACCTGCCATCGCAAGGCCAGGGCGGACAACACAGACGTTAAAGACTCGGGATTCCCGGGTCTTTCTTTTTTCATGGCTTTACTCATAATGTGGTTTTCGGTAGTGTCTCTGCGCTATTAAAATACTGCAAGGAACAGTCTCAGCCATGTTATCCGGATTGCTCATTATTCTGGTGCCGCTCATTATCGGCTACCTTATCCCTCTTCGCCATCGCGGCGCTCTTCAGCTCATTAATCAACTGCTGAGCTGGATTGTGTACCTTATTCTCTTTTTTATGGGGATAAGTCTGGCATTTCTGGATAATTTGACCGCCAATCTCCTCTCCATTCTTTACTATTCCTCTATTAGTGTTGTGGTTATTCTGGCCTGTAATACCGCAGCCCTGCTATGGCTGGAAAAAGTACGTCCGTGGGGACATCCACACCATCAGGAAAAATTACCTTCCCGTTTAGCCATGGCGCTGGAATCATTAAAGCTGTGCTTTGTGGTTATTGCCGGTTTTGTCGTTGGGCTGAGCGGCCTTGCATTTTTACAGCACGCTACCGATGCTAGCGAATACACGCTTATTTTCCTGCTGTTCCTCGTCGGTATTCAGCTGCGTAATAGCGGTATGACGCTGCGGCAAATTATTCTCAATCGCCGTGGGATGCTAATAGCGCTGGTGGTCGTCGTCAGTTCGATGGTCGCAGGCGTCATTAATGCTTTCCTGCTCGGTCTGCCGATTAAAACCGGTCTGGCAATGGCCTCTGGCTTTGGCTGGTATTCGCTGTCAGGTATTCTGCTGACCGATGCCTATGGCCCGGTTATTGGTAGCGCCACCTTCTTTAATGACCTCGCACGTGAACTGATCGCGATTATGCTGATCCCCGGGCTGGTGCGCCGCAGCCGCTCCACGGCGCTCGGCCTGTGTGGTGCCACGTCGATGGACTTTACCCTGCCCGTTCTGCAACGCTCCGGCGGCGTGGAAATGGTGCCTCCGGCTATCGTCCATGGTTTTATTCTCAGCCTGCTGGTTCCCCTGATGATGGCCTTCTTCAGCGCCTGATACTCCAAAGGCGGTAGCGCCTGCTGCCGCCAAAATTGCGCTAAATCAACCTCCCTTTAAGTTGCACCAAAAATGGCTTTTCAAGGCTGTGGTACAGGCTTACCCTTAAACATGTATATTAAATATAACTTTAAAAAGGTGTGACCATGTTTTGTGTGCAATGTGAACAAACCATCCGTACTCCGGCAGGGAACGGTTGCTCTTACGCACAGGGTATGTGCGGCAAGACCGCTGAAACTTCCGATCTCCAGGATCTGTTGATTGCCTCCCTGCAAGGTCTGTCCGCATGGGCTGTGAAAGCACGTGAATACGGCATCATCAGCCACGATGTTGATAACTTTGCCCCGCGCGCGTTCTTCTCTACCTTGACCAACGTTAACTTCGACTCCCCACGTATTGTCGGTTACGCGCGTGAAGCTATCGCCATGCGTGAAGCGCTGAAAGCACAATGCCTGGCCGTCGATGCCAATGCCTCCGTCAGCAACCCAATGGCCGATTTGCAGCTGGCGAGCGACGATCTGGGTGCCCTGCAGCAGCAGGCCGCCGAATTTACCCCAAACAAAGACAAAGCCACCATCGGCGAGAACATTCTCGGCCTGCGTCTGCTTTGCCTGTACGGTCTGAAAGGCGCGGCGGCTTACATGGAGCACGCCCACGTTCTGGATCAGTACGACAACGAAATTTACGCTCAGTACCACAAAATCATGGCGTGGCTGGGTACCTGGCCTTCCGATATGAACGCTCTGCTGGAGTGCTCGATGGAAATCGGCCAGATGAACTTCAAAGTGATGAGCATTCTGGATGCCGGTGAAACCACCAAATACGGCCACCCAACGCCAACTCAGGTCAACGTCAAAGCGACCGAAGGCAAATGCATTCTGATTTCCGGTCACGACCTTAAAGATCTGTACAACCTGCTGGAACAAACCGAAGGTACCGGCGTTAACGTCTACACTCACGGTGAAATGCTGCCAGCACACGGTTATCCGGAACTGCGCAAGTTCAAACACCTGATCGGTAACTACGGCAGCGGCTGGCAGAACCAGCAGGTTGAGTTCGCCCGCTTCCCTGGCCCAATCGTGATGACCTCCAACTGCATCATCGACCCAACCATTGGTGCTTACGACGACCGTATCTGGACCCGTAGCATCGTCGGCTGGCCGAACGTGAGCCACCTGGAAGGCGACGACTTCGCTCCGGTTATCGCTCAGGCACAGCAGATGGCAGGCTTCCCATACAGCGAAATTCCACACCTGATCACCGTCGGCTTCGGTCGCCAGACTCTGCTGGGTGCGGCTGATTCCCTGATTGATCTGGTGAGCCGCGAAAAACTGCGTCACATCTTCCTCGTCGGCGGCTGCGACGGCGCACGCGGTGAACGTAACTACTTCACCGATTTCGCCACCAGCGTACCGGACGACTGCCTAATTCTGACCCTGGCCTGCGGTAAATACCGTTTCAACAAGCTGGAGTTTGGTGATATCGAAGGCCTGCCGCGTCTTATCGACGCCGGTCAGTGTAACGATGCTTACTCTGCCATTATCCTGGCCGTTACCCTGGCTGAGAAACTGGGCTGTGGCGTGAACGACCTGCCGCTGTCGCTGGTGCTTTCCTGGTTCGAACAAAAAGCGATTGTTATTCTGCTGACCCTGCTATCCCTGGGCGTGAAAAACATCGTCACTGGCCCAACCGCACCAGGCTTCTTCACGCCGGATCTGCTGGCTGTGCTCAACGAGAAATTTGGTCTGCGTTCTGTGACCACCGTTGAAGAAGATATGAAGCAGCTGCTGAGCGCGTAAGGAGTAGAGAATGACAATGCCAACTCATCAGTGCCCATGGCGGATGCAGGTTCATCACATCCACCAGGAAACGCCGGACGTATGGACGATTTCGTTGCTGTGCCACGATGCTTATCCCTATCGTGCCGGGCAGTATGCACTGGTTAGCGTACGTAACTCAGCGGAAACCCTGCGTGCTTACACCATTTCGTCAACGCCGGGCGTCAGCGAGTACATCACGCTAACCGTCCGCCGGATTGACGACGGTGCCGGTTCACAGTGGCTGACCCGTGACGTGAAGCGCGGCGATTACATCTGGCTGTCCGACGCAATGGGTGATTTCACCTGTGATGATAAAGCGGAAGACAAGTTCCTGATGCTGGCCGCAGGCTGTGGCGTTACGCCAATCATGTCGATGCGCCGCTGGTTGGCAAAATACCGCCCGCAGGCCGATGTGCAGGTTATTTTCAACGTCCGTTCGCCGGAAGATGTGATTTTTGCCGACGAATGGCGTCAATATCCGGTGACGCTGGTGGCTGAAAACAATGCGACCCATGGCTTTGTTTCCGGTCGCCTGAGCACCGCGCTGCTGCAAAGCGTGCCGGATTTGGCTTCTCGCACCGTGATGACCTGTGGCCCAGCGCCGTATATGGATCTGGTGGAAAAAGAGGTGAAAGCGCTGGGCGTAACTCGCTTCTTTAAAGAGAAGTTCTTCACTCCTGTTGCCGAAGCCGCAGCCGGTGGGTTGAAGTTCACCAAGCTGCAACCGGCGAAAGAGTTCTACGCGCCTGTTGACACCACCCTGCTCGACGCGCTGGAAAGCAATAAAGTTCCGGTCGTCGCCGCCTGTCGCGCAGGCGTGTGCGGTTGCTGCAAAACCAAAGTAGTTTCCGGCGAGTATACGGTCAACAGCACCATGACGCTGACCGACGCGGAAATTGCTGAAGGCTATGTGCTGGCGTGTTCCTGTCATCCGCAGGGTGATTTAGTGCTGGCCTGATTCAGTGCAAATGATAAAAGGCCACCGGGTTATGCCCGGTGGCCTTTTTTTGACTCATGCAAAACTGAAGCGGCTTGATATCACCTGTAGGCCCGACCGCCAGGAACAAAATTAGCGCTGGGCTTTTATATATTCGACAAAAGCCTGGAATGCTGCGGAAGAATATTTCCGGTTTGAATAATAGAGATAGAGTCCGGGCAGTTCCGGCAGCCACTCGTCAAGTAACGAGATAAGCTCGCCGCCGTGCAAATGAGGCTCGGCCATTTCATAAAGCACATAGCTCACTCCCGCCCCCTCAAGCGCCAGACGCAACGCGATGTCGAGATCGTTTACCTCAAACATCCCCTGCACATTTATCTCGAGGCGTTCCTTATCCCCACCGAATTGCCATTGGTAGCTGCGCCCACCGGGATAACGAAACTGGATGCACGAATGCTCCAGCAGATCCTGTGGCCGCTGAGGTCTGGTGCGCGTTTTAAGATACTCTGGGCTGGCGACCACGGCGTAGCGAATAGGTTTGCCCAACGGAATAGAAATCATATCTTTTTCAATGCGTTCACTGAGCCTGACGCCGGCATCATATTCGCTGCTTACAATATCAACCAGATTATCGTCCTGGATGATTTCGACCCTGACATCCGGATACTGTTGGCTAAACCCGGCGACTAATGGCGCAAGCCGGTAACGCCCCCCCAGCCTGACGGCATTAATCCGCAGGGTACCGATGGGCGTGGTCCGATAATCATTTATCGCTTCAACGGCCTCCCTCGCACTGCTGAATAACGGTGAAAGTGATTCAAATAGCTTATGCCCGGCATCCGTCAGTGAAACGCTGCGGGTGGTGCGATTAAATAAGCGGATCTTTAACCGTTCCTCAAGCTGGCGAATAGAGTGACTCATTGCCGAAGAAGTCACTCCCGCCGCTTCCGCGGCGAGCCGGAAACTGCGAAAGGTTGCAACCGCGATGAAAGGTTCAAAATCGGAAATTTTAGTGTTCATTGCTGATTAAAACTCATTAACCCATCAACTTTAATGAGCTTAATTAAAGCGTATTTATGCTCTAAAGTCTCGCCATCAGCAACGTTTCGATGAGGAAAGATGATGACTATCAAAATGGCACAGCAAATTTTTATCGCCGGCGGCTACGGAATGATTGGCGGCAATCTGGCGACACAACTGCGGGCTCGTTTCCCGGAATCGACGCTAATTCTGGCTGGCCGCACGCCGCAAAAAGGCGAAGCGCTGGCCGCAAAATTAGGTAATGCCCTGACCGTTTCTCTTGATTTGCTCAGCGGGGAGATCCCGCAGCTTGCGGCAACATCCCAGCTAATTATCAGCGCGGTCCCCGACCCTAAACATGCGCTCGGTGAATTCGCTATTCGCCATAATATTGCTTTTATCGATATTACCGTCGGTACCGCCGATGGCTATGCTCCGCTGCTCAATATGGCGATGCAATATCAGGCCACCTCGCCGGTCGTACCATTAGGCTATTACGAAGCCGGAATGTTTTTACCGCTGGTTGATAAGCTTAGCCGCCAGTTTAGTTCCATCGATAGCGTACGCCTGACGGCATTACACGACCCGGAGGATCCTATCGGCGCAGTCACCGAGCAGGAACTGACCCAGGAACTTGCTCCAGCATTTGTTCGGGAAGAGGGAATCTGGCGCTATACCTCTGCGCAGGATGAGATTGACCTTATCAGCGGAGAACGTGCGGAAACGACCCCGTTTGGTATTCTGGATGTCAGCGCGGTTGCCGCCATGACGAGTGCAGAAAATATCAGGCTGGATGTCGCCATGGGAATTTCAGAAGGTCAGCGAAAATCGGCTAAGGCATCAGTAGAACTGTATGTTGATATGCAGGGTATTAATGATTCCGGCATTCCGGAAGCAAAACGGATTATCGCCTCCGATCCCCAAGGGCAGGCGCATTTTACGGCGTTAGGTGTTGTCACCGTGATTGAAGCCATGTTTGAAAGCTCATTCACCGGCTTTGTGTTACCAGAACAGCTACTCAAACCCGAGGTGGCACTCGCGGCGATGCAGCGGGCCGGTGTGGAACTGATTGAAGACTAATCGCTGCCACAAGGAGGCCGCAGTCTTATCTGCGGCCTCCTTGTGGCTTAGGGTTGGCTGGCGCTAAGCGTTTTTTCTGCCCGCTTGCCGGAGCAAAGCGCAATACCGCAAACAATCAGCAACGCGCTGACCAGATGAAACGAATGTAGCGGCACGCTCAGAAACAGCACGCTAAATAACCCGCCACTCAGCGGAATGATATGAGAAAAGACTTCCCCCCGCGTCGCACCGATGGCCTGAATCCCTTTGTTCCATAACAAATACGACAGCCACGAAGGAAAAATAACCAGATACAGCAGACCCATCGTCACGTCGCTATGGCTGAATTCTGCGACCGCTGGAATGCCGTTTCTTGCCATCGAGAAAATCAATATGGGAACAAGGACCCCTGCTCCTATCGTTGCGCTCACCGCCACGAACGCATTTCCTCTGACTTCCTGAGGTTTAATGCGTAAAAAGGCGCAATAAACGGCCCAACTCGCGGCGGACCCCATCGTCCACATATCTCCGCGGTTGAGATTGTTGAGCGTATCCAGATGCAATAAATCCCCCTGCATCACCAGCCATATTACCCCAAGCGAGCTGATAATCACGCCGATAATATTCCGAGCTGATATTTTCTCTTTAAAAACCATCTTATTAATTAATAGTACTAACGCTGGGGTGGTAGATAAATAAATAGCCGCATTGAGTGAAGATGTATATTGCAGCCCGATGTATAAAGTCAGCGGGAAAAATACCTGACCGAATAATGCCAGGAAAGTGATGATGTGGAAGGAGCGCCGCATTGCGGCCCACTGCTCGCCAATCTGCCGATGGTAGAGCGCCACCAGCAGTATCGCGGTCAATATCCAGCGTGCCGAAGATAATAAAATAGGATCGACCTGGCTAACCAACAAATGACCAACAACATAATTCCCGCCCCAAAAACAAGCGGCCAGGGTGAGTAATAAATAAGGTATAATGATTCTGCTTAATAATATGAATTTGTTACTCAGAAGATTACTGCGAAGGGTATAGAGATGCTAATATAAAGTTTTGCTCTGTAGGTATCGTTTTAAACTATGATGTTTACGCTCAGGCAACTTGAATTTTACATTGCATTAGCAGAAACGCTGCAGGTTTCGAAAGCCGCCAGCCGCTGCCACGTTTCGCAATCGTCGATGACCGTTGCGCTACGTAATCTCGAAGAGGCGCTTGATGCCCAGCTATTTCTGCGTCAGCCAAAAGGGATCCAGCTGACTTTAGCCGGTGAGCGCTTTCTGACCCATGCCCGGACCATCATCAACAGCAGCCATATCGCCCTGGACGATTTACATCGTCAACCGGAGACCACGGCTGGTAAAGTGCGAATCGGCATCGCCCAGACGCTCTCAGCGTACCTGTTACCGGAGATGCTCAGCGATATTGCAAACCGTTTTCCATTGCTGGAAATAGACTATTTCGAGGCTACGGCGCCCGATCTGCTGACCGCCCTACGCCAGCAGCAGGTTGATTTTTGTCTGTTGCTTACATCAAACATTCAGCACGATGGCGACCTTGAGGTCGAAACTATTATTCGTTCGCTGCGACAATTGTGGATAGCCCCGGGGCATGCTTTGTTGAGCCAGTCGGTTATTCGGCTGCGGGATATCGAAAAACTGCCCTTTTTGATGCTTGAAACCGATCAATATCCCACGGTAATCACCGATGTCTGGCAACGCGACGGCTATCAGCCCAACATTCACTTCCGCAGTAACTCCTTTGAGGCCGTTCGTAGCCTCGTTGCCCAAGGTAACGGGATAACCATTTTATCGGACCTGGTTTACCGCCCCTGGTCGCTGAACGGTCAGCGCATTATTCGCCGGACAATTGAAGACTGTATCACCTATATGGACGTCGGCGTGGTCACTACCGCTGGGCAGACGTTGTCCGCCCCTGCGCAGCGGCTAAGGGATTTTCTGCGTTCATTGATTGTGAGACTCGAAGGCAAGAACTGACTGGGTGCTACCAAGAAAAAACCACAGGGACAGCTCCCTGTGGTAAGTATCGTTAATTTGTTACCACTTCATCTCGCCGGTATTGACCTTGGCGCTCAGCTCAAGCGAACTCTCATCAGCCAGCCCCGGATACGCCGCTTTCATTGCCTCGATAACGGCTTTTGACCCTTTTTTCTGGCTCAGCGCCTGCTCAAACGTCTGCAGATAACGGTGGGTGAAAGTAATCGCCGCATCATTTGCCGGGCGCTCGCCCAGATAGTGCCCCGGAATCACCTGCTGCGGTTTCAACGACTGCATTTCGCTCAGAACGTTCATCCAGCCCTGACGAATCGCCGGGGTTTGCGTATCGGCGGTCCAGACATGAATACCGGATGCAACCCCAGTTCCGCCCAGAATCGCTTTGTTCGCGGGGATCCAGACATAGGCGGCATAATCCCCAGAGTGTTTTAGCTCAAGCGGCTCGCCATCTACGGTAAATCGTGTGCTGTTGGTCGCCTGCGGTACGATTATTTTTGTCGGCGCGCCATCTTTCATCTGTGGGCCCCAGAAGGCCAGCTTGGCGTCCTTAGTAGCCTTGATATGATCCACCACGGCCTGAGAAGCCACCACTTTCGCCTGCGGGAATGCCTTCACTAGCGGTTCAAGCCCGAAATAGAAATCCGGGTCGCCCGAGGTAATCACAATCTCTTTGAGCGTTTTGCCGCTGGCTTTAATCATTTGCACCAGCTTCTCGCCATCTTTCACGCTGAACTGAGCATCAAACAGCACCGCTTCTTTCGGGCCAGAGACCAGGGTGGACGATACCGGGAAAATACCTTTTTCCTGTGGATTGTAGACATCAAGCTGTAATGGAGCCGCCAACGCTGGTGCGGCGGCCAGTGACAAGACCAGCGACAGAGATTTTATGTTCATGGGGATCCTTAGTTGCTTATTCGGGTGAGTTGAGGTTCAACCAACGCGGAAAATGCATCCGGTTGACCATAATAATTTCCAACAGGCAGCAGCGTACTGTGCCCTTCGCTATCGATAATTGCCGCAGTTGGGAAGCCCTGACCGCCGACCACCGCCATTAACATACGAGCATGCTGAATACTCCCCAGCGCCTCCTGTTCCTGGATTTGCCCGAGCTTGATACCGGGCTCGACGCTCTGCTCCAGTATCCTTTCCACCATCGCCGGCAGGGTGATGTTTTGCCCATCGTGATACCAGGCGCGCTGAATGGCGTTGAGAAAATTCAAACCGGCATCGGGACCGGAAAAACGCTGCGCCGCCAGCAACCCGCGCGTTGCCGGCAGAGAGTCAAGAATCAGCGAGTTGTCCGCCAGCAGTTTCTGCTGATAGTCAGCGCCGAAAGTCATGCCGGTTAGAGCGGCAATACGGGCGTCATGTTGCTTAACATGCGTAAGCCAGTCGGCGTTCAGCTGCCGACGGTTAGCTCCTATAAATAATCCACCGGGCAAAATATGCTGCTGGGGAAAATAGGAAGCGATGTGGTTAATGAGCGGCAGAGCACCATAGCTCCAGCCGCATAGGGGATCGATAATCCAGTAAAGTCCGGCCTGGAATGCCATAACGATGTTCTCCGGTTTTGGGATAAACACCATTCTACGGATTTATACTTCTGCTAGAATTCCTGAAACAATACATGCAGAGTTTCACAAAACGATCAGATGAGGTTGTGATGGACAGGATCATGGCGGCAATTACCTACAACCGCATTTGTGAACTCGGAAGTCTGAGTGCGGCGGCCCGTTCGCTGGGCATCTCCCGTCCGATGGTCAGCCGCTATCTTGATGAGATGGAAAAGTGGGCGGGTGCGCGGCTAATCCACCGTTCAACCCGGCGGCTCACCATCACTCCTGCCGGGGAGAAAACGCTGGAGAAGACCCGTCAGCTAGCCTTGCTATCGCTGGGAATTGAAGGCGACGCGACCCGAATCACGCCGTCTGGGACATTACGTATTGCCTGCGCCCATTTTACGGCCACTCACCTGCTTGGGCCGGTAATCCCCGCTTTCCTGGCTCGCTATCCCGCCTTGCGCATTGAAGTCGATATCAATAACCATCCGGTGAGCCTGGTGGGAGAGCGAATCGATCTGGCGATTCGCATCACCAACGAACCGGAACCGGGGGCAATCGCCCGTCATTTGGGAACATGCCGATCGGTGCTGTGCGCCTCGCCGGGCTACCTTGCTCGTGCGGGCACGCCGACAACGCTGGAAGATCTCACGCAGCATAATTGTCTGCACTACAGCCGTTTTTCCGGGCAATCCTGGTCTTTCCGCGATCAAGACCGAGGGATGATGTCGGTAGCCGTGAGCGGTAACTTCAGCGCGGGGATATCTTCACTGCTATGTGATATGGCCGAAGCCGATGTTGGCCTGGCGATGGTGCCCGAAATCGAAGCGCGTGCCGGTCTGGAAAACGGCAGACTGGTTACGGTATTGCCGCAGTTAGAACCGCAGCCGCTGGGTATTTATGGGCTGTATCAGTCCCGCGACCATCAGCATGCGGCACTGAGTCTGTTCCTTGATACCCTCAAACAGCATTTAGCGGCATCGTGATTTTTCGTTGATGCCCAAAACGTTGTTATCAGCCTGATAGCTCCGGGGTAACAAAAATAGCGTATTGCTGGCATTTGCAGCGTCAAAGCCTGCAACAATACTCATAGGGGTGAACATGGCGATAGTTGAGAATATGAAAATCTATACGGCTGACCAAAATGGTGACTTAGCCTGGCAAAAAGGCGGCAGTATAGTGGTTAAGTTTGAGAGTGGGAAAACGCTTGAGCTGGCCAGTAGCCCCCAGCCATTACCGCCAGGAATCCCTGTAGGTCTGTATATTTGGGGCGGAAGAATGCCCTCACCAACATCAACGGATGTGCTCTCTTCGCCACTGGATATCACGCCTGTAGCAGCAAATGGCATCGTCGTTTCCCCACACGATGAAAAAACGGCCACGACGACGGCAATAACGATGTATATCGCAGATGATGATGGCAGCCTGACACCAATAAAAAATAAAACCGCAGTTCTTGAGTTTTGTAACGGCAAAACCCTCGAAGTTATGGAGGATTACGCCCAAAAAGGTCTGCTCATTTGGGGAGGACGCGAGCCGAACCCAGACCTTCCTTTCGAAGAGATTAAGGCAAGAACCGAGAGCCTTGGCCTGTATCCGGTGGCAGGCAATGTGGTGCATATTTTTCCCTATAAGCTGGGATAGCTGTCGGCCAGATTTTTATGCTCAGGCCCATAAACAAAAACCCAGCCGCTGGCTGGGTTCTGGCTTACGTTGTCAAACAGACTACCGCCAGGCCGAATTGCCGCCCAACGAATACTTCCCAGCGCCGATAAAAGCAATGGACAGCGCTGCGACAAAGAAATAAACCAGGCTCTCAATGGCCCACGCCCCGGTTTTTTCCAGCGCAACGGTTTCACCCAGCCCGACCATCAGCCAGGCCACAACCATTGTAAACGCTAACACCAACGCCGCCGGGCGGGTCAATACGCCGAGAATCAACAAAATTGGCGCAACCACTTCACCCACCAGCACACCGTAAGCAATAAACCCTGGCAGCCCTTTGGCAACCAGCATGGCGCTGATGCCGTCTACGCCGCCAATCAGCTTGTGCAGCCCGTGAAACAGCATCAAACCGCCAACAACCAGACGCAATAGCAGCTTGCCAAAATCCTCATGCGATAGCGTACGATTTACTGCATTTAATAATGTTGTAATCATTTGAATAGTTTCCCAGTTTATCCCTGTAGAACCCCACGTTACTTGTTCTAATAACGTAAATATACCTGCTGAAAATAAGGGGATTCTCCCGGCGAAACGACGAGATTAATCTAAACTTGTAACCGGTATCACATTTAAGGAGACGGAAAACCATGAAACAGACAGTAGCTAACTATATCGCCAAAACTCTGGAACAGGCTGGTGTTAAACGAATCTGGGGCGTGACGGGTGACTCACTCAATGGGCTGAGTGACAGCCTGAACCGGATGGGCACCATTGCGTGGATGCCAACGCGCCACGAAGAGGTTGCCGCATTTGCCGCCGGAGCCGAAGCGCAGCTCACGGGCGAGCTGGCGGTGTGCGCCGGGTCATGTGGGCCAGGGAACCTACATTTGATAAACGGCCTATTTGACTGCAATCGCAACCACGTTCCCGTCCTGGCGATTGCTGCGCATATCCCGTCGAGCGAAATCGGTAGCGGCTATTTTCAGGAGACCCATCCGCAGGAGCTGTTCCGCGAATGCAGCCACTATTGCGAGCTGGTTTCATCCCCGGAGCAGATCCCACAGGTGCTGGCCATCGCCATGCGCAAAGCGGTGCTTAACCGTGGCGTATCGGTAGTGGTGCTACCGGGTGACGTCGCGCTGAAAGCCGCGCCGGAAAGCGCGAGCACAAATTGGTATCCTGCACCACAACCTGTCGTCACGCCCGCGCAGAGCGAGCTGGAAAAACTGGCCGAAAAACTCAAATCATCCAGCAATATCACCCTGATGTGCGGCAGCGGCTGTGCGGGTGCGCACGCGGAGCTCACTGCTTTTGCTGAGAAGTTAAAATCCCCTATCGTTCACGCCCTGCGCGGCAAAGAGCATGTCGAGTACGATAACCCGTACGACGTCGGCATGACCGGGCTTATTGGTTTCTCTTCTGGCTTCCACGCGATGATGAACGCCGACACGCTGATTCTGCTCGGAACCCAGTTCCCCTATCGCCCGTTCTATCCAACGGAAAGTACCATTATTCAAATAGACATTAACCCTGCCAGCATCGGTGCGCACAGTAAGGTCGATATGGCGCTGATTGGCGATGTCAAAGCCACGCTCGCTGCTCTCCTGCCGATGCTGGAAGAGAAAAGCGATCGCCGCTTCCTCGATAAAGCGCTGGAGCACTATCACAGCGCACGCAAAGGGCTGGATGATTTGGCCACCGCCAGCGACAAAGTGATTCACCCGCAGTATCTGGCGCAGCAAATCAGTCGCTTCGCCGCCGATGACGCGATCTTTACCTGCGATGTGGGTACGCCGACGGTGTGGGCCGCGCGCTATTTGCAGATGAACGGCAAACGCCGCCTGCTCGGTTCGTTCAACCACGGCTCGATGGCTAACGCCATGCCGCAGGCGCTGGGCGCTCAGGCCACTCACCCGGATCGCCAGGTGGTAGCAATGTGCGGGGACGGCGGATTCAGTATGCTGATGGGCGATTTTTTGTCGGTAGCGCAGATGAAGCTGCCGGTTAAAATCGTGGTCTTCAACAATAGCGTGCTGGGCTTTGTCGCCATGGAGATGAAAGCCGGCGGTTATCTGACCGATGGTACCGAACTGCACGACACCAACTTTGCCCGTATCGCCGAGGCCTGTGGTATTCCAGGTGTCCGGGTGGAAAAATCGGCCGACGTGGATGAAGCGCTGCAGCGTGCCTTTAGCATCGATGGCCCGGTACTGATCGACGTGGTGGTGGCAAAAGAAGAGTTAGCCATGCCGCCACAGCTCAAGCTGGAGCAGGCCAAGGGTTTCAGCCTCTATATGCTGCGCGCCATTATCAACGGACGCGGTGATGAGGTTATCGAGCTGGCGAAAACCAACTGGCTCAGGTAAAAATGGTGGCATTGTTCTGAGTTTAAAAAGGAAATGCCGTGATTGATTTACGTAGTGATACCGTAACCCGCCCAACGCGCGCCATGCTCGATGAGATGGTTGCCGCGCCGGTCGGCGATGACGTCTATGGCGATGACCCAACCGTTAACGCCCTGCAACAATACGCCGCCGAGCTGGCGGGCAAAGAGGCAGCGTTGTTCCTGCCAACGGGAACCCAGGCCAACCTAGTGGCGCTCTTAAGCCACTGCGAGCGTGGCGAAGAATATATCGTCGGACAAGGCGCGCATAACTACCTGTACGAAGCGGGCGGCGCGGCGGTACTGGGCAGTATTCAGCCGCAGCCGATCGATGCCGCCGCAGATGGCACCCTGCCGCTGGATAAAGTAGCGGCTAAAATCAAAGCTGACGATATCCACTTTGCCCGCACCAAACTGCTGAGCATTGAAAATACCCATAATGGCAAAGTACTGCCGCAGGCCTATCTGAAAGAGGCATGGGAATTCACCCGCGAGCGCGGGCTGGCGCTTCACGTTGACGGCGCTCGTATTTTTAACGCCCTGGTGAGCTACGGCTGTGAGCTAAAAGAGATTGCCCAGTACTGCGACTCTTTCACTATCTGTCTCTCTAAAGGTCTGGGGACGCCGGTCGGCTCTCTGCTGGTTGGCAATCGTGATTACATCAAACGCGCCAACCGCTGGCGTAAAATGACCGGCGGCGGTATGCGTCAGGCAGGATTCCTCGCGGCAGCCGGGCTGTATGCGCTAAAAAATAACGTCGCTCGCCTGCAAGACGATCACGATAACGCCGCCTGGCTTGCCGAACAGCTGCGCGAGATTGGCGCAGATGTGATGCGCCATGATACCAACATGCTGTTTGTTCGCGTCGGTGACGCTGACGCCAGCGCGCTGGGTGCATTTATGCAAGAGCGCGGCGTGCTAATTAACGCCTCGCCAATTGTCCGCCTGGTGACGCATCTGGACGTCAATCGCCAGCAGTTGGCAGAGGTTGTCGGCCACTGGAAAGCATTTTTAGCCCGCTAAGGAGCCTGACGTGTCACAGTCTATTCTGGTTTTTGGTGCCAGCGGCTATATCGGCCAACATCTGGTCACTGAATTAAGTCAGCGCGGGTATACCGTGCGGGCGGTGGCACGTCGTATTGAGCGACTGCAAAAATTACAGCTACCGGGAGTGACCTGCCATGCGGTTGACCTGGAAAAAAACAGCGATTTTTCCGCACTGCTGAGCGGCGTGGATACGGTCTACTATCTGGTTCACGGTATGGGTGAAAGCGCAGATTTTATTGCCCATGAGCGCCGGGTGGCGGAGAACGTGCGCGACGCACTGCGAAAAATTCCGGTGAGTCAGCTGATTTTTCTCAGCTCGCTTCAGGCGCCAGCCCACGAGCAGTCTGCGCATTTACGTGCCCGCCAGCTCACCGCCGATATTCTGCGCGATGCCGGTGTACCTGTGAGCGAGCTACGCGCAGGCATTATCGTCGGCGCCGGTTCTGCGGCGTTTGAGGTGATGCGCGACATGGTTTATAACCTGCCGGTGTTAACCCCCCCGCGCTGGGTTCGCTCGCGCACCACGCCTATTGCGCTGGAAAACCTGCTGGTATATCTGGTTGAATTGCTCAATCACCCGGCATCAGAGCATCGCATTTTTGAAGCGGCCGGGCCGGAAGAGCTAACTTATCAGCAGCAGTTTGAACACTTTATGCGGGTCAGCGGCCGCCATCGTCTGCTGATCCCGATTCCCTTCCCCACCAGTTGGATTTCGGTGTGGTTCCTGAACGTCATTACTTCGGTGCCGCCGACGATCGCCAAGGCGCTGATCCAGGGATTAAAGCACGATCTGCTGGCGGACGATCGCGAGCTACGTGCGCTGATCCCGCAAACCTTGATCCCCTTTGACGAAGCGGTACGCCGCACGCTGGAAGAAGAGAAGAAACTGGCTAACTCCAGCGACTGGGGCTATGACGCGCAGGCCTTTGCCCGCTGGCGTCCGGAGTACGGTTTTTTTGCCAAGCAGGCGGGATTTACCGTCCAGACTCCCGCCAGCCTGGCATCGCTGTGGGAAGTGGTTAACCGCCTCGGCGGCAAAGAGGGTTACTTCTTCGGCAATATGCTGTGGAAGACGCGCGCGGCGATGGATCTGCTGGTCGGCCATCGGCTGGCCAAAGGCCGCCCCGCCCGTGAAATGTTGCAAACCGGCGATATGGTTGATAGCTGGAAGGTGATTATCGTCGAACCGGAAAAAGCACTGACCTTATTGTTCGGCATGAAAGCGCCGGGGCTTGGCCGTCTGAGTTTTACCATGGTCGATAAAGGTAGCCGTCGAGAACTTGACGTTCGCGCCTGGTGGCATCCGCACGGTATGCCAGGATTAATATACTGGCTGTTGATGATCCCGGCGCACCTATTCATTTTTCGCGGGATGGCGCGGCGAATTATTCGCCTCGCAGAAGAAGACACAGGAAAAAACGTGCATTAACCCTTTTTCGTCTTAGTTTCCCATTGCATACGAGTGAAATAAACGGAAGAATGCGCACGAAACTCTTTTTTAACACTGTGGATGATTATGAAGGTACTGGTCACCGGCGCCACCAGCGGTTTAGGCAGAAATGCAGTTGAATATCTGCGCAGCAGGGGCATTAGCGTCAGAGCGAGCGGTCGCAATGAAGCGATGGGCAAACTGCTGGAAAAAATGGGCGCCGAGTTCGTCCATGCTGACCTGACCGAACTGGTCTCTTCTCAGGCTAAAGTGATGCTGGCGGGGGTAGATACTCTGTGGCACTGTTCGAGCTTTACCTCCCCGTGGGGGACGCAGGCCGCTTTTGATTTGGCCAACGTGCGAGCCACCCGTCGTCTGGGTGAATGGGCCGTAGCCTGGGGCGTGCGTAACTTTATCCATATCTCTTCGCCATCCCTGTACTTCGACTATCACCATCATCGGGATATTAAAGAAGACTTTCGTCCACACCGTTTTGCCAACGAATTTGCCCGCAGCAAGGCCGCCAGCGAAGAAGTTATTCAGCTGCTCGCCCAGGCGAACCCCAATACCCGATTCACCATTCTGCGTCCGCAGAGCGTATTTGGTCCGCATGACAAAGTGTTTATCCCGCGCCTGGCGCAGATGATGCACCATTACGGCAGCGTGCTGCTGCCGCGCGGTGGCCATGCGATGGTAGACATGACCTACTACGAGAACGCAGTACATGCGATGTGGCTTGCCAGCCAGCCGCGCTGCGACGATCTACCATCTGGCCGCGCTTACAACATCACCAACGGTGAACCGCGCACGCTGCGCAGCATCGTTGAGCGATTAATTGACGAGTTGAATATTGCCTGCCGGATCCGCTCCGTCCCCTATCCGATGCTGGATATGATTGCTCGCAGCATGGAACGCTTTGGTGATAAAACCGCGAAAGAACCTTCGCTCACCCACTACGGCGTGTCTAAGCTGAACTTCGACTTTACGCTGGATATCAGCCGCGCGCGTGAGGAGCTAGGCTACGAGCCTATCGTATCGCTCGACGACGGTATTATTCGTACCGCCGCCTGGCTTGAAGATCACGGTAAACTGCCGCGCTAGATTTACCCTTGCCCGTATTTTTCCAACAGCGCTTCAGCTATCGCCTGGCTTTGGGCATCGGCAACGCCGTCCCAACGCGCCGGGCGGAAGTGCATCTGGAAGGCGGCAATGACGCGAATCTGCTGCATTCTGGTCATCCCCGGTTTCACCTCGTAGCCGTAGCGCCCCAGTAAGTCGAGCAGATTTGCCGTCGACGCCGGGGCATTTGGTGCCCGTCCATTCAGATAAAATGCCACCCGGTTTTCATCCGGCCAGGCGCCAATACCCTGCTGCGCCAGCGACTGCCACGGGAACAAAGGGCCTGGATCGTCTTTACGCTGCGGCGCGATATCCGAATGCGCCACCACGTTCTGCGGCTCGATGTTGTAGCGTTTGATAATGTCTTTTGCCAGCGGCAGCAACGCCTGGATTTGCGCCGGTTCAAACGGCGTAAAGAAACGAGTACCTTCCGATTTCTTCCAGCCGGCATTTTCCAGCTCAATGCCAATAGAGGTGTCGTTAATTCTCGTCGCACCGCGCCAGAAGCTAATCCCGGCATGCCACGCCAGCTCAGACTCCGGCACCAGTTGCCAGATGCGTGGCTTGCCACGCATCAGCGGCGGTACGGAAGGGATCAGGTAATGGACGCTGACCTGACTGCCGGTAAGCGTGGTCAACGAGCCATCAAAATCATCGGCCGTATAGTGCAATACCAGCACTTTTACACGCGGGTAGGCCGCCGGTGCTGAACGACTCCGGTCGAGAACGTAGCCCGGCTTCTCGACCACCGCTTTTGTCTCTTCTTTACTGGCACACCCTGCCAGCAAAACCGCCAGCATAAAAACCATCAGAAAACGTTTCATCAGCGTGTTTTAACCGCCGTTCCGCTGACGCTCACCATCAGCATGCTGCTGTCTTTACCCACGGTTTCATAATCAATATCAATGCCAACCACCGCGTCGGCACCTAGCGCTTTCGCCTGCTCGCCAAGCTCTTTAAAGGCAATCTCGCGCGCTTTACGCAGCTCCTTCTCATAGGCTCCGGAACGGCCGCCGACGATATCGCGGATACCGGCAAAAAAGTCGCGAAAGATATTCGCCCCTAGGATGGCTTCCCCGGTCACTACGCCGCAGTACTCGACGATTGGTTGCCCTTCAAGGGTGGGGGTCGTTGAAAATTGCATTACCTGCTCCTTCTTTAACGTTCAATACCTTAGCTCTCAGCGCTAAACGCATTATCGAACCGATACGCTATGCTTGAAAAGGGATTACTCCATTATCGTATACATAAATCGCGCCCGCTGCCTGGCGGCGCCGAGGCGATGAATGCCGAGACTGCTAACAAGGAACCACTATGCGTTACACCAATCTTGCCTTTATTCTTCCAGCCGCGCTGCTGCTGAGCGCCTGTACAACCGTAACACCGGCCTATAAAGATATCGGTACCCGCAGCGGGCCCTGCGTGGAAGGCGGCCCGGATACCGTGGCACAGAAATTTTACGACTTCCAGATCCAGCAGCGGACTGCCGATTACACCGCATTGCGCCCGTACCTCAGCGATAACCTGGCAAAACTGCTCAGCGACAGTAGCCAGGACCCAAGCAAGCGTACGCTTCTGCAATCCGGCATGTTCTCCAGCAGCGCAACGCCACCAAATAGCGCCAGCGTCGACAGCGCCTCCACTATCCCGAATACCGACGCACGCAACATTCCGCTGCGCGTCGAGTTAAAACAGGGAAGCCAAAGCTGGAAGGATGAAGTGTTGATGGTTCGTGAAGGTCAATGTTGGGCGGTAGATGATGTGCGCTATCTTGGCAGCAATACCCACGCACCGGCGGGCTCTTTGCGTCAATCTCTTGAAAAACGTTAATAACGTGTTAACAAATTCTGCGTAGCCGCTTATTCCGGCAAAATGTCTGGCATTCTCTCTGGAATGCCGACATTTATTCCCCGCCCCCACCCCGACCGTTATTTTGTGCTAACTTTATAACTAAAGTTGGTTTATATTTAAGTTTTAACGCACAAATATTGCATAACTATTCTGTCAAAGGTACTATTTGCGGCCTCAATTGCTGATAATTCCTCTATGGCTGATACCTTCAGCGGGGATGAGAAATGCGGCAGCAGAGTAAGCACCTGGCGTTTCCAGGGCGAGGACAACAATTTCGTGACGGGTATCAATGAGCATTAAATTAGACGGCATTAACTGCTTTTATGGCGCACATCAGGCGCTGTTCGACATCACGCTTCAGTGCCCAGAGGGCGAAACGCTGGTGCTGCTTGGTCCAAGCGGTGCGGGCAAGAGCTCACTGCTGCGCGTGCTGAATCTGCTGGAGATGCCAAAATCTGGCACCCTGGCGATTGCGGGTAATCATTTCGATTTTGCTAAAGCCCCGTCTGACAAAGCGATTCGCGAACTGCGTCAAAACGTGGGTATGGTCTTCCAGCAGTACAACCTCTGGCCACATCTGACGGTAGTACAGAACCTGATTGAAGCGCCCTGCCGCGTGCTGGGTTTAAGTAAAGATCAGGCGATGGCCCGCGCGGAAAAACTGCTGGAGCGTTTACGCCTCAAACCGTTTAGCGACCGCTTCCCTCTGCATCTTTCCGGTGGTCAACAGCAGCGCGTAGCCATTGCTCGTGCGCTGATGATGGAGCCGCAGGTTCTGCTGTTTGATGAACCTACCGCCGCCCTTGACCCGGAAATCACCGCCCAGATCGTCAGCATTATTCACGAACTGGCGGAAACCAACATTACCCAGGTTATCGTCACCCACGAAGTCGAAGTGGCGCGTAAAACGGCCAGCCGCGTGGTGTACATGGAAAACGGTTATATCGTCGAACAGGGCGATGCAAGCTGCTTTACCAGTCCACAGACGGAAGCCTTTAGAAGTTATCTTTCTCACTGAGATTCAGGACAATGACTATGAAAAAAATACTGATTGCCGCGCTGCTTGCCAGCGTCAGCCTCTCCGCTGCCGCTGCACAAACCATTCGTTTCGCCACGGAAGCCTCCTACCCTCCGTTTGAGTCTATGGATGCCAACAACCAGATCGTCGGCTTTGACGTGGATCTGGCCAACGCCCTGTGTAAAGAGATTGCTGCTACCTGTACTTTCAGCAACCAGTCTTTCGATAGCCTGATCCCAAGCCTGAAATTCCGTCGTATCGACGCGGTGATGGCCGGTATGGATATCACGCCAGAGCGTGAAAAACAGGTTCTGTTCACCACCCCGTACTACGACAATTCTGCGCTGTTTGTCGGTGTGAAAGGTAAATTCACCGGCGTTGACCAGCTGAAAGGCAAAAAAGTCGGCGTGCAGAACGGCACCACGCACCAGAAATTCATCATGGATAAACATCCGGAAATCACCACCGTGCCTTACGACAGCTATCAGAACGCCAAGCTGGATCTGCAAAACGGCCGTATTGACGCCGTATTTGGTGATACCGCTGTCGTCACCGAATGGCTGAAAGCGAACGATAAGCTGGCCGCGGTTGGCGATAAAGTGACCGACAAAGGCTACTTCGGTACCGGCCTGGGCATTGCTATCCGTCAGGGCAACACCGAGCTGCAGCAGAAATTCAATGCTGCGTTGGAAAAAGTGAAGAAAGATGGGACGTACGCCACCATCTACGCTAAATGGTTCCAGAAGTAAGACTTGATGAACGAAATGTTTCCTTTAGCAAGCGCCGCCGGTATGACCGTCGGCCTTGCCGTTTGTGCACTGGTCATCGGGCTGGCGCTGGCGATGTTCTTTGCGGTATGGGAGTCAGTGAAATGGCGTCCGGTCGCATGGGCGGGTTCGGCGCTGGTTACCGTGCTGCGCGGTCTGCCAGAAATTCTGGTGGTGCTGTTTATCTACTTTGGCTCCTCTCAGCTGCTACTGACGCTGTCCGACGGTTTCACGATTAACCTTGGTGTCGTGCAGATCCCGGTGCAGATGCAAATCGAAAACTTCGATGTCAGCCCGTTCCTGTGTGGCGTTATCGCTCTCTCCTTGCTCTACGCAGCCTATGCCTCGCAAACGCTGCGCGGTGCGCTGAAAGCCGTACCGGTAGGTCAGTGGGAATCCGGTCAGGCGCTCGGTCTGTCGAAGAGTGCGATTTTCTTCCGGCTGGTGATGCCGCAGATGTGGCGTCATGCGCTGCCGGGGCTGGGTAATCAGTGGCTGGTTCTGCTCAAGGATACCGCGCTGGTGTCACTGATTAGCGTGAACGATTTGATGCTGCAAACCAAAAGTATCGCCACGCGTACTCAGGAACCGTTTACCTGGTACATCGTCGCAGCGGCCATTTATCTGGTGATCACGTTGTTAAGCCAGTACATCCTCAAACGCATTGACCTGCGTACCACTCGCTTTGAACGGAGACCAGGCTGATGCTCGAGTATTTACCGGAGCTGATGAAAGGGCTGCACACCAGCCTGACGCTGACCGTGGCCTCCATCGTGGTGGCGCTGGCACTGTCGCTGATTTTCACCATCATTCTGACGCTGAAAACGCCGGTGCTGGTGTGGCTGGTTCGCGCCTACATCACCCTGTTCACCGGCACTCCGCTGCTGGTGCAGATCTTCCTCATTTACTACGGCCCGGGCCAGTTCCCGTCACTGCAAAACTACCCGGTAGTGTGGCACCTGCTGTCCGAGCCGTGGCTGTGTGCGCTGATTGCGTTGTCGCTCAATAGCGCGGCGTATACGACGCAACTATTCTTCGGCGCTATCCGGGCGATTCCGGAAGGCCAATGGCAGTCCTGTAGTTCGCTGGGGATGAGCAAGAAAGACACGCTGGCGATTCTGCTGCCGTACGCGCTCAAACGCGCGCTCTCTTCTTACTCCAACGAAGTGGTACTGGTGTTCAAAAGTACCTCACTGGCCTACACCATTACGCTGATGGAAGTCATGGGCCACGGACAGCTGCTTTACGGGCGTACCTACGACGTAATGGTCTTTGGCGCCGCCGGGCTGGTCTATCTGGTGGTCAACGGACTGTTGACGCTGCTGATGCGTTTAATTGAGCGTAAAGCGCTGGCCTTCGAACGCCGCAATTAGTTTTTGCATAAACACAAATAACAAAAACGGATAAGTTACTGGCTTATCCGTTTTTTTTTGCAATATATAAAATATTTAATCAACTATATTGCATATAAATTCACACAATGGCATTGTAACTCCATGCCACACGCAGGGCAGCATCCAACAAGTCAGACAGACAGGAGCACATCCATGAAAAAATTAGTATTGGCCGCCTTACTCGCCACCGTTGCCGCAGGCGCTCATGCCGCAGATAAAATCAGCTTTGGCGTTTCCGCGACCTATCCTCCATTTGAATCAATGGATGCAAACAACCAGATTGTTGGCTTTGATATCGATCTGGCTAACGCGCTGTGCAAACAGATGCAGGCCGAATGTACCTTCACCAACCACGCATTCGACAGCCTGATCCCAGCGCTGAAATTCAAGAAGTATGACGCGGTGATATCCGGTATGGATATCACCCCGGAACGTAGCAAACAGGTCTCCTTTACCGACGCCTACTACGCTAACTCCGCGCTGGTTATCGCCAAAAAAGGCGAGTTCAAAAGCTTTGAAGATCTGAAAGGCAAACGTATCGGGATGGAAAACGGTACTACCCACCAGAAATACCTGATGGACAAGCACCCGGAAGTGAAAACCGTGGCCTACGATAGCTACCAGAACGCGATTATTGACCTGAAAAATGGCCGTATCGATGGCGTGTTTGGCGATACCGCGGTGGTGAACGAGTGGCTGAAAACTAACCCACAGCTGGGTGCAGCCACGCCGAAAGTGACCGATGCGCAGTACTTCGGCACCGGCCTTGGCATTGCGGTTCGCCCGGACAACAAAGCCCTGTTGGAAAAACTCAACGGCGCGCTGAAAGCCATTAAAGCCGATGGCACCTACCAGAAAATCAGCGACCAGTGGTTCCCGCAGTAACAAACAACGCCCCGCTGAGCATCGCGCTCAACGGGGCTTTTTTATAGCGGAACCTTTATAGTGGAACAAAGAAGCGGAAACAGGCCCCCGTGGATGCTTCCATTAACCGAATCCCACCGCCGTGCAGCTCCAGCATTCTTCGTACAATCAGTAAACCCAGGCCACCGCGATTTTCCCGCACGCTCTTCGGATTCAGCGCAGACGGCCGCTGGAATAACTGATCGCGCAGTTCCTGCTCCACGCCCGGCCCACTGTCTGCAACTTCTACCTGTAGCTGTGCCCCTTCCTGCCAGACGCGTAGTGCGATGGTTCCACCAACCGGCGTATGGCGCACGGCATTATCCAATAGGTTGGTGACCACCCGCTCTATCATCGATACATCGGCCAGTACCTGCGGCAAGCCGCGCGGCATGTCCACTTTCAGCTTCAGCTGCCGCGTTTCAATCGCCAGATCGAATTTCTGCGCCACATCCTGAATCAACTCGCCAATGGCGAAGCGCTCCAGCTGCGGCTTGATGCCGCCGTGCTCGAGCTTTGCCAGCTCAAACAGCTGCTGCGACAGGTGCCGTACCTTATGCCCCTGCCGCAGCGCAATCGCCAGGTACTGACGGTTATCGGCCGGCGACAGCGTATCGGCCTTTATCGAGAGCGTTTCCAGATACCCCAGCAGAGAGGTCAGCGGCGTGCGTAAATCATGGGAAATATTGGCGATAAATTCGCGGCGCTGTCGGTCGCTGTCGGAGAGCTGATCCCATTGGTTGGCAATTTTGCGCGCCAGCTCGATAAAGGTATTGCGTAAAATCGCCACTTCATTGGCCGGATGGCTTTCTAGCTCCTGCTGCGCCAGCTGCTTAATGGCGCTGATGCTGTCCTGATCCAGCCCGCGCACATCCGAGGTCAGCTTTTTCACCGGGCGCGTCACCCAATACCAGACGGTCATCCCGGCCAGCAAGCCAAACAGCGCCACCAGCAGTAAAGACCACGAGAGCGTGCTCCACAGCGCGTCACGCCATGCAGTATCGGCGAGAGCATTGAGATCCTCTCCCTGAAGAATAATGTACAGATAGCAGTGCAGCTCGCCGTTCAGGCGCACCGGCGCGACGCTGAAAACTTTTTGCTTATCAACGCTGCGTGGGTCATCGCCGTAGACCGGCCAGACGGCACCCGCGAGAAATTTTTGCAACGGCGCAACGGCGATGGACTGCCGCTTTAAATGCCCCGCCGGTGCGGCATCGGCCAGCAGTTGGCCTTCCGGTGAAACCAGATACAGCTCGACGCTGGGATTGAGCGTCATCAGGCGGTCGAACAGGGTTTTGAGCGTCTGCCGGTTCACATTACCCTGCGCATCCAACAGCGGTTCACTTTTGACAATTTGCTGCGCCAGCCCTGCCGACAGCCGCTGCACCATCGCATTCCCGTACTGGCTGCTGCTGTAAAGCTGCACGCTGCACACCGCCACGGCGCAGAGTAGCAAAATAGTGGTGAACACCAGGGTTAGGCGCTGGCTGAGGCTCAATCGACGGATCATGGCGCAGGCTCCGTTTTTTCCGTGGCGAATTTATAGCCTTTTCCCCAGACGGTCAGAATGATTTCAGGCTCGGCGGGGTCGCGCTCAATCTTAATCCGCAGGCGGTTGATATGGGTGTTCACCGTGTGTTCATAGCCTTCATGCTGATAACCCCACACCCGGTCGAGCAGCGATAAGCGGGAAAAAACCTCGCCGGGATGACGCGCAAACCAGTACAGCAGGTCGAATTCACGCGGCGTCAATTCCACCGGCTCGCCGCGCAGGCGCACTTCGCGCGATAAAGGTTCGATGTCGAGGCCGTGGCAGGATATCGAGCCACTTTCCAGGCGGATGTTTTGCCCCATCGCCTCCTGACGGCGGAACAGCGCTTTAACCCTGGCAATCAGCTCTAGCACGGAAAAGGGTTTCGGCAGATAGTCGTCCGCTCCCATCTCCAGCCCCAGAACCCGATGGGTTTCGCTGGTGCGGGCGCTGATAATAATGACCGGCAGATAGCGCGTCATCTGACGGATACGTCGACAAATCTCCAGCCCATCAACGCCCGGCAGCATCAAATCAAGGATCACCGCGTCCCAACTCTGTTTTTCAAGCTGTATTAGCGCCTGATTGCCATCGGCTTCATGCACTATCTGATAGCCCTCATCCTGCAAGTTAAGCCGCAGTAAGGTGGCGATGTCCTGATCGTCTTCGACCAGCAGTATTTTCTTTGCGCTATTCATGAGTCTTCACCGACAGTCTTTTTTCAAGCTTACCGCAGGCGGGCGCGGCAAGTTATCACATTTTATTTAAACTTCCGTGAGGATCTGGTGATAAGAAACCGCGCATGCTGTGAACATGTCATTCACGGAGAGCCGGCCATGTCCTCATCGCGTCCTGCAAACATTCACCCATTGTGGCTGCGCTGCTGCCACTGGGTTAACGCTATCGCCATCGCCGGTATGCTGTTTAGCGGCTGGCGCATCTACAACGCTTCCCCGCTGTTTGATTTTACGTTTCCGGCCAGCCTCACGCTCGGCGGCTGGCTTGGCGGCGCGCTTCAGTGGCATTTCGCCATGATGTGGGTGCTCGGCATCAATGCCGTGGTGTATTTGACGCTCGGCATTACCACCGGGCGTTTCCGGCGTAAATTCTTACCGCTTTCCCCTCGCGAACTTATCGGTGACCTACGCCAGGCGCTGCGCGGCAAGCTCCAGCATGCCGACCTTAGCCACTACAACGCAGTGCAGAAACTTGCCTATCTGGGCGTCATTTTACTGGGTATCGGTCTGGTGCTGTCGGGCCTGGTGCTGTGGAAATCGGTGCAGTTTCCGCTGCTGCGTGACCTGCTCGGCGGTTATGAAACCGCCCGCTATATCCATTTCTTCTGTATGAGCGCGATGGCCCTGTTCGTCGTCATTCACCTGCTGATGGTGCTATTGGTGCCGAGAACTTTACTCGCCATGCTGCGTGGACGCTAAGGATAACAAGATGAAAAAACCGACCTTCCTTTCCGCCAGCGATAAACAGTATCTGCTCAAGGATGCCGAAAAGTTATTAAGTCCGAGCCGCCGTCGCCTGCTGCGCCAGGGCCTGACGCTCGGCGGCGTCATGATGCTGACCGGGTGCGACATTAGCGATAACGAAAGCGTAGAGACGGCGCTGTCCCGCATGTCCCGCTTTAACGACCGCGTACAGGGATTCCTGTTTAGCGACCGCGATCTGGCACCGGAATACAGCGAGTCACAAATCACGCGGCCCTTCCCGTTTAACGCCTTTTATGGCCCGGAGGATATCCCCAAAGTGGATGGTCGTGATTACCAACTGGAGATTCGCGGCCTGGTACAGACGACAAAAAGCTGGAGCCTAACCGAGCTTTATCACATGCAGCAGGTCAGCCAAATCACCCGCCATATCTGCGTCGAGGGCTGGAGCGCCATCGGCAAATGGGGCGGCGTGCCTTTCCGCCAATTTCTGGGGCTGATTGGCGCCGATAAGCGCGCCAAATATGTCAGCTTCCGCTGCGCGGATGATTACTACACCAGCATCGATATGGCCACCGCGCTTCATCCCCAGACGCTGCTGGCCTTAACCTGGGATAACCGCATTCTGCCCCCCGAGTACGGTTATCCGATGAAAATCCGTATTCCGACCAAGCTCGGATACAAAAACCCGAAGCATGTTTTATCCATTGAAATCACCAATCGTTTCCCAGGCGGTTACTGGGAAGACCAGGGATACAACTGGTTTGGTGGAAGTTAATCCCTAACGCAAAATGATGAGGAAATACCATGAAAAAGATGATGATTGCCGCTGCTGCTCTTTCCGCCCTGTTTATGATGAACGTCCAGGCCGCCGACAGCATGAGCAAAGATGCGATGAAGAAAGACGGTATGGCCATGTCTCATGATGGCATGGCGAAAGACGGCATGGCGAAACCGCACGACAAAATGTGTAAAGACGGCATGTGTAAGGATGGGATGGCAAAAGACGGTATGCACAAAGACAGCATGAAAAAGGACAAGATGGGGAAAATGGATAACATGGCGAAAGATGGCATGAAAAAAGACGCAATGAGTCAGTAAACCCTACGGTGATAACCCGGCGGCCTGCGGCTTGCCGGGCTGTCATCACCGCGTTAGATACGCACTAACAGCGTCAACACTTCATAATGCGCCGTATGCGGGAACATATCGAACAGCTGCACTCGTTCAACACGGTAGCCTGCAAGATGGGCAAAATCCTTCGCCATGGTCTGCGCATTACAGCTGGAGTAAACGATATACTCCGGCGCCATCTCGCTAAGATAATCACACAGCGCTTTGCCAATCCCACGACGCGGTGGGTTAACCAGCACCAACTGCGGGACTTCGCCCTGGGCGGTGGCAAACTGCGTGGAGTCGAGCGCCTGGAAATGCAGCTTATCCAGCCCCAACTGAGCCGCCGATTGTTTAGCGCAGGCAATGGCCTCCGGCGCAATTTCAATCCCGGTAAGGGTCATCTCCGGCGTTGCACAGTGCAAACCAAAACCGCCGACGCCGCAGAACAGATCCCACATATGATTGACCGGCAACACCCTCACCCAATCACGTGCCGTGGCATACAACTCGCTAGCGACCGTTGGATTAGTCTGGAAGAAACTTTGTGGGCGGATCCACAGCGGTACGCCGTTGAAAGTCTCCGCCAGCGCTTGCTGTTCAGTGAAGAAGATCTCCTGCTCGCCTTCCATAATCGCCATATGCACCGGCTGAATATTCGCAGTGATGACTTTTAGCTGTGGCAGTTGCGCCTGCAGCCACGGCAACGCTGCACGCAGTTGCCCCAGCTTGTCCTGCGAGCGCAGCACGAAGCGCAGCATCATGCCGCCATCCTGCTGGCTTTCGGTTAACAGCAGATATTTCAGCTCGCCGCGCTTGCGCGCCACGTTATACGGCGTCAGCCCGGCGCGGGCGATAAACGGCTTCAGGACGGCAAATACCGGCGCGAAGCTGGCGGGATAGAGCGGGCAGTCGGTAAGGTCTTCCGGCGTGCCGTCGCGGTGTAGCATGCCAAGCAGCGGTTTTTCTACGCTACCGCTAACCACCATTTTGGCTTTATTGCGAAAGCCCTGTTCCGGGCCGCAGACGGGTGCGCACCAGTCGCCAACGGCAAAGTCCGCCAGCAGCGTCTGGAGATCGGCCGTTTTGGCCGCAAGTTGCTCGGTTATCGGCCGCTCAATCCACTGACATGAACGACAACGATCGGCATCATAAAGTGCGCACTGCATACAAAGACCTTCACAAAAACGGGGGCGTGGATTGTATCACCGTTATTGTAAGCGGAAAAATCGCCGCGAGGCAGCGGGGACGAAAAGCAGGAGTAAAACGAGCAGATCCGGCATTTTCTGCATTACCAGTGAACGGAAAATCTCTCGTTTAGTCTCTCCGGCAATACTGAACAGCTCCGGATAACCATAGCCGAGCGAGGCGGCCCATAAATAGCTGGCGGCAATCACCTGGGTAAGTAAATAGACCCAGCGCGCCCAATTGCGCCCTTTCACCAGCGAAAATGCGCAGCCAATCTCAACGAAAACCAGCAGCAGACTGCTCAGAAATACCAGCGTCAGCGTCCAGGTTTGTACGCTGCGATGAATAAAATCGCCAATTCCGGCAAGCCCCAGCAGGTTTAAGATCATCAATAGATCGAGGCAGCGGATTAAAATAATCGCGAGCGCGGCCACCTGCACCAAAGCAGGCACATTCAGACGGGCGTGCGACCGACGAGTTCGAGTAAACAATTCCAATGTATCGCCTTCCATGAAAACGATGCCGCGAACGTTCGCGGCATCGACTGCATATCCGTATCGATTTTAAGTGGATTATCCGCGTCTTGCACGTTGGATATCGCGTACCCGCTGTTTTTCTGCGCGAGACATCAGATACCAGGCAATTAATCCGACAATTCCTACTACGCCTAAAATCAGCGATGCCAGGGCGTTGATCTCCGGGTTCACCCCCATACGCACGCTGGAGAAGACCAGCATTGGTAAGGTGGTTGCTCCGGGGCCGGAGACAAAGCTGGCAATCACCAGATCGTCCAGCGACAGGGTAAACGCCAGCAGCCAGCCGGAGATTACCGCCGGCATGATCATCGGCAGCGTGATGATGAAAAAGACCTTCAGCGGCGTCGCGCCCAGATCCATCGCCGCCTCTTCAATCGAATGATCGAGTTCACGCAGCCGCGAGGAGATAACCACTGCGACATAGGCGGTACAGAAAGTCACGTGGGCCAGCCAAATAGTGAGCATACCGCGATCTGCCGGCCAGCCTATCGCATGCGCCAGCGCGACAAACAGCAGCAACAGCGAAAGTCCGGTAATCACATCCGGCATCACCAGCGGCGCAGTAATCATAAAGGCAAACCCGTTCGAGCCACGGAAGCGGCCAAAACGCACCATCACCATCGCCGCGATAGTGCCAAGAATCGCCGCCATCGTTGCCGCCGCAGCGGCAATGGTCAGACTCAGCCCCACCGCGCTCATCATCGCATCATCGCGAAACAGCTCGCCGTACCAACGCGTCGACCAGCCCGCCCATACGGTCACTAGCTTCGAACTGTTAAACGAGTAGATGACCAGCATCAACATTGGGGCATACAGGAAGGTAAACCCAATCACCAGAATCAGGATCCGCCACGGCGAGCGTACGACCGGTAAGTTGTTCATCCGTGATCCCCCATCTGTTTTTGCTGATATTTATGGAACCACATGATCGGCACGATCAGCAGCAACAGCATGACGATCGCCACTGCCGATGCCACCGGCCAGTCGCGGTTATTGAAGAACTCCTGCCACAGTACGCGACCAATCATGATGCTATCCGGGCCACCGAGCAGTTCCGGGATAACAAACTCGCCGACCGCCGGAATAAACACCAGCATCGAACCGGCAATAATTCCGCCTTTAGTGAGCGGCACAATCACACTGAAGAAGGTCTTCAGCGGACGCGCGCCCAGATCCAGCGACGCCTCAACCAGCGAATAATCAATGCGGGTCAGCGCGGTATAGATAGGCAGCACCATAAACGGCAGATAGGCATACACGATACCGATATATACCGCGAGGTTGGTGTGCAGAATAGTCAGCGGCTGGTCGATAACCCCCAGCCACATCAGGAAGTTATTCAGCACGCCGTTATTTTTTAGAATGCCCATCCACGCGTAGACGCGAATCAAAAACGAGGTCCACGACGGCAGGATAACCAGCAGCAGCAGAATATTACGGGTCGATGGTTTACTGTGCGCCACCGCCCACGCCAGCGGATAGCCGAGCAGCAGACAGCAAATCGTTGAGATACCCGCCACCTGAAGCGACTGAAGATAGGCTTCAAAATAGAGCGGATCGTCGGTCAACTGTAGGAAGTTACCGAAGTTCAGCGTCAGACTCAGTTGACCATCCGCCCATTCCATCAAATCGGTATACGGCGGAATGGCGCGCGCCATCTCGGCGAGACTGATTTTAAAGACAATCAGGAACGGCAGTAAAAACAGCAGAATAAGCCAGATATACGGCATCGCAATGACCAGCTTGCGGCCATGTTTCATATTGATGCGCGCCAGCCACAGGGCCAGGCCGCCCGGCTTATGCGGGCGGGCCGGTGGTTCATAAATACTCATCGCCCCTCCTTAAACCGTCAGTACCACACAGCTGTCGGCGTGCCAGCACAGACGCACTTCATCGCCCCAGGTGGGTAACCCTTTCTGGTAGCGATTTTCATTCTGTAACTGGGCGCTGATCATCTGGCCGCTCTGCAGCCGCACGTGGTAGATAGAGAGATCGCCCAGATAGGCGATGTGCACCACTTCGCCGACGGCAAAGTTATAGCCATCGGCAGGCGGTTCGTCACAGAGCATGATTTTTTCCGGGCGTAACGCCACGTACACCGGCACGTTGTCGACCACCGAGGCATCGGGATCCACCTTCAGCGGATGCACCAGCCCCGGAGATTCAATCACCAGGCCGTCTTCCTGGCGCTCTTTTAGCAGCCCTTCAAAGACGTTCACCGAGCCGATAAATTCGGCGCTATAACGGGTGGTTGGGTGTTCATAAATCTCTTCTGGCTCACCAATCTGCACAAATTTGCCACGGTTCATAATGGCAATACGCCCGGCCATAGTCATGGCCTCTTCCTGGTCGTGAGTCACCATGACGCAGGTCACGCCCACTCGCTCCAGAATATCCACCACTTCCAGCTGCATCCGGTCGCGCAGCTTTTTGTCCAGCGCCCCCATGGGTTCATCCAGCAGTAAAAGTTTTGGCCGCTTGGCCAGGCTGCGCGCCAACGCGACGCGCTGACGCTGCCCGCCGGAGAGCTGATGCGGCTTACGTTTGGCGAACTCCTGCATGTGCACCAGCGCCAGCATTTCGCTCACGCGGGCGGTAATTTCCGCTTTCGGCAGTTTGTCCTGCTTGAGGCCAAAGGCAATATTCTGCTCTACGGTCATATGCGGGAAAAGCGCGTACGACTGGAACATCATATTAATCGGACGTAGATAAGGTGGAACCTGCGCCAGGTCGACGCCGTCGAGAACAATTTGCCCGGCAGTCGGCTGCTCGAATCCCGCCAGCATACGCAGCAGGGTCGACTTACCGCAGCCAGATGCGCCCAGCAGGGCAAAGATTTCGCCTTTATAAATCGTGAGGTTAACGTCATCAACCGCATGCTGACCGTCGAAGGATTTGGTCAGGTTACGGATTTCCAGCAGCGGGGTTAGCGCTTTGCGAGTTTTCGCCTGTGGGCGGGGAGTTGCGTCGTTCAATCTGGTGCTCTCCGGCAAAAAACAAATATCGATATGACCCGGTTGTCACATCAACCCCTGGCAACCGGCCGGGCGGCCGGTGTCCAGATTGGGGCAGTTGCACTGCCCCGGTGCATAATCATCACTTTTCAGGTGATTGATTTATTTCCCGCTCTTCACTTTGGTCCATGCGCGCGTTCTGACGCGGTCAATTTTTGGATCCTGGACTTTCAGCGTAAACAGTTTCGCGAACACATCGGCCGGTGGATAAATCGCCGGGTTGTCACGAACTTCGGCACTCACCAGCGGCGTTGAGGCCTTATTCCCGTTAGCGTAGAACACGTGATCGCTGATATGGGCAATCACATCCGGGCGCATCAGGTAATTGAGGAACTGATAGGCTTCATCTTTGTTTTTGGCATCAGCCGGCATCGCGAAGACATCGAAGAACGCCAGCGCGCCCTCTTTTGGAATGAAGTAAGAAACGTTCACGCCGTTCTTCGCCTCTTTCGCGCGGTTAGCCGCCTGCCAGACGTCGCCCGCCCAGCCGATAGCCACGCAGATATCGCCGTTGGCGAGATCGTTAATGTATTGCGAAGAGTGGAAGTAGCGAATATTTGGTCGCAGCTTCAGTAACAGATCGGTCGCCGGGCCGGTGTAATCATCGGCTTTGGTACTATTCGGATCTTTGCCTAAGTAGTTAAGTACGGTGGCGAAAATCTCTTCCGGTGCATCGAGGAATGAGACGCCGCAGCTTTTCAGCTTCTCAAGATTTTCTGGTTTCATCACCAGATCCCAGCTGTTCAGCGGCACGTCTTTGCCCAGCACGGCTTTCACTTTATCGACGTTATAACCAATACCGGTGGTCGCCCACAGATAAGGCAGCGCGTATTTGTTGTCCGGGTCGTGGCGAGCCACCAGCTTTAGCACATCCGGGTCGAGGTTCTTCCAGTTTGGCAGTTTGCTCTTATCCAGCGGCTGGAACACGCCCGCGGTCAGCTGACGCTCAAGGAAACTGGCGGAAGGCACCACTAGATCAAAACCGGTGCTGCCGGCCATCAGTTTGCCTTCCAGCACTTCATTGGAGTCGAATACGTCGTACACGACTTTAATCCCGGTCTCTTTTTCAAAGTTCGCTACGGTGTCCGGCGCGATATAGTCAGACCAGTTATAGACATGCAGCGTTTTTTGTTCTGCAGCGAGCACGCTTGCCGAGGCGGCCATCAGTGCACCCGTCACCAGACCTGTTAACCATTTTTTATTCAAGGCGGCCATATCTCTTATCCTTCTCGTCGCCCGTTAACAAACGGACTGAATATACGCAATATAGAGTATGCAGAAACCATGCATATTATTTCGGACTTAATGAGAGAGAAGAGACCGAGCTCCCCTACAATCATTGCTCGCGATACCGATGCAAAAATCTCGCCAACAATGATTATCGCTAGCAATAGAGAGGGGGGCATCGATATGTCGCAAGAATAACTGTAGCCCGAGTCAGAGGCTATAGGGCAGCCGAAAAAACGCCTTTTATCAATTTTTTATGCAGGATCACTCTATCTGATAAGCCAAAAGCGGCAATCAGGTAGTGAAAGAATCTTTAAAAATAGGTTAAAGATAGAATAAAACAATGTGATACGCAGCCACTATGGCAGTGACTGCGCTATTTCGCGGGCGGGATTAGTGAAGAAAATGGTATTGAATATCTTCCGGCGGCTGTTCGCCCTCTTCCGCCTTATAGAGCAGGTCGTGCGCGGAGGCCTCGAGGATCACCATCGATACCTGCTCCTCACTCTGCTGCACAAACGACGCGAACTGTTCGAACGTGACCCCGACAGCTGCGGATAAAGACTGGCAAACCACCAGCTTTGGCAGATTATCATCCTGCATATCGAGGAACGCTTTCACCGTCAGCGAACTGGCGTTAATCGCCGAAAGATCGGCCCCCAGAGCCAGCAGTGCGGAAGGTTTGACCTCGGCCAACGCGGAGAACAGCACGACGTTATCCATGAGATCAATTTTGGCATCAAAGACGCCGTCAAAATTTTGCATATGCGGTAGGTGCAGCGCCTGACAGGTGTCGCACTCAAAAAAGCTCATGCCCATTTCGTCGAGCCACTGACGTAACGTATCCAGACTCGGGACGACGAGAGAATCCATATTGCCTATGACCTCATGCAGTAAATTAACAACCCAGAAAAACAAACTACCGGGCGCAGGCCCGGTATAAGTACGATTTTAGCGCACAGTCTACGCAAAAACGCCTGCGCATACCACGATAGACGAACTATCCACCAATCTTCAGGCAAAAGCCGGGGTGCGCCTGGCGTTCGATCCATTCGATCATTTTGCCCGCAATATCGATTCCGGTGGTGGTTTCCACTCCTTCAAGCCCGGGCGACGCATTTACTTCCATCACCAGCGGGCCGCGGTTGGCACGCAAAATATCGACACCGGCAACATCAAGACCCAGCGTTTGCGCAGCTTTTAGCGCAATCTCACGCTCGGCGGGGGTGATATCGGCCACCGTGGCGACGCCACCACGGTGCAGATTCGAGCGAAAATCACCCTCTTTCGCCCGCCGCTCAATTGCCGCAACGACTTCATTGCCCACCACCAGGCAACGGATATCGCAGCCTTTGGCTTCCTGGATATATTCCTGCACCAGGATATGCGCATTCAGGCCACGAAAGGCGTCAACGACGCTCTCTGCCGCCTGCCGCGTTTCGGCCAGCACCACACCAATCCCCTGGGTACCTTCTACCAGCTTTACCACCAGCGGCGCGCCGCCAACCATGTCGATGAGATCGCTGGTATCATCCGGCGAATGCGCAATACCGGTGATCGGTAAATCAATGCCCTGGCGCGCCAGCAGCTGTAAAGAACGCAGTTTATCGCGAGCACGGGTGATGGCCACAGACTCGTTTAATGGGTAGCTGCCCAGCATCTCAAACTGGCGCAATGCGGCCAGACCATAGTAGGTAATTGCCGAGCCAATGCGCGGGATCACCGCATCGTAGTGCGGCAACTGCTGGCCTTTATAGTGAACTGACGACTCCGCTGGATTAATGTTCATGTAGCAAGAAAGCGGGTCGAGTACTTCAACAATATGCCCCCGGCGCTTAGCGGCTTCACGCAGACGCTTGCACGAATAGAGCGTTCCATCCCGGGACAAAATGGCAATTTTCACCCTTTACCTCTCCAGAAGACCTCAAAAAAACCGACGTATGATACAGCGCCCACCTGACCAGGGGTATGCGCGCGAACACAGTTTCAGGCTTTAGCCGCCAGGTTATTCGTCATTAATCAGCGTGTTGCCCATCCCTGCTGATGCAGGTAGTCGAGAATAAACGGCCGATTTTCTTTAATCAGCGTCCGGCGGATATGGTCGCTCCAGGTATCGCGGCGCGCGTTGGTACTACGTGACAGATAATACTGCGCCAGCTGTTCATCGTAGCGCTCGAGTTCCACCTTATCGAGAGGCTGATAGTGGTTTTCATGTACCAGCAGCGTGGCAGGCAGGCGCGGTTTGAGATCCGGTTGGCTAGCAGGCCAGCCGAGGCACAGCCCAAACAGCGGCAGCACGTGTTTTGGCAGCCCAAGGAGATCCGTAACCGACTGAATATTGTTACGCAGTCCGCCAATATAAACCCCGCCAAGGCCCAATGACTCGGCGGCAGTTAGGGCGTTTTGGGCCATTAAAGAAGTATCAACCACGCCTAACAACAGCTGTTCGGCCAACCCCAGCTGCGCATCCGGGCAGATAGCCAGGTGGCGGTTAAAATCGGCGCAGAACACCCAGAACTCTGCCGCTTGAGCTACGTGGGCCTGGCCACCTGTTAATTCCACCAGCTGCGCGCGCATGGCAGTATCCGTGATACGAATGATTGAGGTGCACTGCAAAAAGCTCGAGCTTGACGTGGCCTGCGCGCTGGCGATTATCGCGTTGCGCTGCTCGTCGGTGATAGGCTCGCCGGTAAACTGGCGAATAGAGCGGTGGTTAAGCAGAACCTCAATGGTCGGAGTCATCTTTTTTTTCCTTATCTTGCGGCAGGTTGGAATTCATCAACTGCGGGGCGACGGCGCGGGCAATGCCCCAGAAAAGCACCGCCGCTGCGGGCAGCATCAGTGCAATACCGACGAAAATCATCACCACCGCCGCCAGTTGGCTGGCAAAGGGATCGGGCAGCGTGACGTACTGATTCAGCGACAACCATGCCGCCGCCAGCACCACCATGCCAATCGCTTCGAGTATCAACACGCTTTTCGGGAGTGCTCCGAGCGAACGCATACTTCTTCTCCTGTAAACCGGTACCATCTGACACATCCGCACACGGTTGTCGGATGGCGGCTTCGCCTTATCCGACCTACAAAGACAGCCATACCGCGACATACGCCCCGTAGGTCAGATACGCGCAGCGCCATCTGACACATACACGCACGCTATTGACCACGAGTATAACGGCAAGCCCGCAAAAAATATTTAGCCAAACATAGCCTGGATGAATCGTAACAACAGGCAGAACCTTCTTTCCCGTTTATCGATAGCGGGGCATGATAAGCGCCATTCGCCGACAGGCACATTGATTAGTCCGCTCGTTTAAGGAGAGACATATGTTTACCGTAATTTTTGGTCGTCCTGGCTGCCCGTACTGTGTTCGTGCAAAAGAGCTGGCGGAAAAACTGACTCAGGAACGCGACGATTTTAACTACCGCTACGTCGATATTCATGCAGAAGGTATCACCAAAGCCGATCTGGAAAAAACGGTGGGTAAACCGGTTGAGACCGTGCCACAGATTTTTGTCGATCAGCAGCACATCGGCGGGTGTACAGATTTTGAAGCCTGGGCAAAAGAAAACCTCGGCCTGTTTGCTTAATATTGATTTTAACGCCCGCTTCTATAGCGGGCGTTTTCCTTCCCGGCGCTTGTCACCCAGCAACGAGCTAACGAACAAAAAGCACAGCGCACCCAGCGCGCACCAAAAGATAGCGCTGAATAGCCAGGCCAGTTCCTGCCACATTGAACGGTCGCTAACGAAGAAAATACGCGTCAACATAAGACACAGCGGTGCGGCGAGAATCGCCCCCAGCAGCGGACGCAGTACTCGACGGCGCGAAGAGATAAAACTGGAAACCACCCCAGGGATCAGAAAAAACAGCAGACCCAGTTCAGGCGTACCTGACGAGCGAAAAGCGCCCTTCATGTGCAGAACCAGGGAACAAAAGACCACTATAAATAAAATGAAGCAGCAAATTACGCCAACCCAACCGCGTTCAGTTTTCACACGCATCTCCTGAAAAATCTCTCTATCGAAATCCAGACTTCGTCTTTTCAGACGCCCAGTCAGATAAAGTCACTGGCTTTCCATGCCAAAACACTTCTGTGCTAAAAGCGATTGTTGCTAGCCGTAGCTGTCAGGAACGATTAAACTATCGTCCGCTATTTTCTGGTTATTCTTCGGGTACAGGATAGCAGCACATAAGCCATAACCCTTGGTCAACAGTAGACCAAATAGCCATTCCTTTCAACACGTTACTGGTAAACAATAAGTTAGACTCCGTGAATATAAACGTCGCAGATTTGTTAAACGGGAATTACATCCTGTTATTATTCGTGGTATTAGCGCTAGGGCTTTGTCTTGGCAAATTACGTTTGGGCTCAATCCAACTAGGTAATTCCATTGGCGTTTTGGTGGTTTCTCTCTTATTAGGACAGCAACACTTCAGTATTAACACTGAAGCGCTCAACCTGGGCTTTATGCTGTTTATTTTTTGCGTGGGCGTAGAAGCCGGACCAAACTTTTTTTCTATTTTCTTCCGCGACGGCAAGAATTATCTGATGCTCGGTTTGGTGATGGTTGGCAGCGCGCTGCTGATTGCCCTCGGGCTCGGGAAGTTGTTTGGCTGGGACATCGGCCTGACGGCCGGTCTGCTGGCAGGCTCCATGACCTCAACGCCGGTACTGGTTGGCGCTGGCGATACGCTACGCCACTCCGGTATGGAAGCGGGCCTGCTGGCGCAAGCGCAGGATCATCTGAGCCTCGGCTACGCGTTAACCTACCTGATTGGTCTGGTTAGCCTGATTGTTGCCGCTCGCTATATGCCAAAATTCCAGCATCAGGATCTGCAGACCAGCGCCCAGCAAATCGCTCGCGAGCGCGGTCTGGATACCGATACCAATCGTAAAGTCTATCTACCGGTTATCCGCGCCTACCGCGTGGGGCCGGAACTGGTCGCCTGGGCCGACGGTAAAAACCTGCGCGAGCTGGGCATCTATCGCCAGACCGGTTGCTATATCGAACGTATCCGTCGTAACGGCATTCTCGCTAACCCAGACGGCGATGCGGTGCTGCAAATGGGCGATGAGATTTCGCTGGTTGGCTACCCGGACGCTCATGCGCGTCTCGACCCGAGCTTCCGTAACGGTAAAGAAGTCTTCGACCGCGATCTGCTGGATATGCGCATCGTCACCGAAGAGATTGTGGTCAAAAACCACAATGTCGTTGGTCGTCGCCTGGCGCAGCTCAAGCTGACCGACCACGGCTGCTTCCTGAACCGAGTGATCCGCAGCCAGATTGAGATGCCGATTGACGACAATATCGTGCTCAACAAAGGCGATGTACTGCAGGTAAGCGGCGATGCGCGCCGTGTGAAAACCGTCGCCGACCGTATCGGCTTCGTCTCCATTCACAGCCAGGTCACTGACCTGCTGGCCTTCTGTTCCTTCTTTATCGTTGGCCTGATGATCGGCATGATCACCTTCCAGTTCAGCAACTTTAATTTCGGCGTCGGCAACGCAGCGGGCCTGCTGTTCGCCGGTATCATGCTGGGCTTCCTGCGTGCCAACCACCCAACCTTCGGCTACATCCCACAGGGTGCGCTGAATATGGTGAAAGAGTTTGGCCTGATGGTGTTTATGGCTGGCGTCGGCTTAAGCGCCGGTAGCGGAATTGGCAATGGCCTTGGTGTAGTCGGTGGACAGATGCTGGTCGCCGGGCTATTCGTCAGCCTGATCCCGGTTGTCATCTGTTTCCTGTTTGGTGCCTACATCCTGCGCATGAACCGCGCGCTGCTGTTCGGGGCCATTATGGGCGCCCGTACCTGCGCACCAGCCATGGAAATTATCAGCGACACCGCACGCAGTAACATTCCTGCGCTCGGCTACGCGGGTACTTACGCCATCGCTAACGTATTGTTAACGCTCGCAGGTACGCTGATTATCATCATCTGGCCTGGGCTCGGCGGCTAGCCCGAGCCGAAGGGAAACAAAGAAAAGAAAATTATTTTTGCGCAACGCAGAACTTTTTGACCAGGCGCAAGTCTTAATTAGTGCCACTGCTTTTCTTTGATGTCCCCATTTTGTGGAGCCCATCAACCCCGCCATCTTTGGTTCAAGGTTGATGGGTTTTTTGTTGCCTGAAATCCGGTAATACTCGATTAGCCCTCACTCCCCATCCGGCAAAACCTCGCGCCACCACTGCGGTTTCATATCCTCGAAGGCATGAAAATCAGGAGCAAATGCGGCGCTCTGATTTTGGTCAAACACGCCGCTCAGCAACGCGATCACCGGGCCGTCATCAATCGCCCCCAGCGAGCTGCCGCATTGCGGGCAGAAGGCGCGGCTGGAAACGTCAGATGAACGCCAGGTGGCAGGCCGCCCGCCCTCTCCCGTCCACTGGACATCGTCGGCGGCGAACTCGAGCCACACCACGGTCTGGCCGCCGGTATGTTTTTGGCAGATATCGCAAGAGCAGCTGTGGGCGTTGGTGGGATTCATGGCAGTGAAGGTGATGCGGCCGCACAGGCAGCCGCCGGATAATGCTGTCGTCATCGCAAGGCCTCGGCAAAAGAGTTTGCCTAAGCGTATACGCTTTTAGCCACTCTCTCCCGCAATCCGCCCTACCATTTTTCGGATCTCCTCACGCGCGAGCGGCTGGCGGTCGGTGACAAAATGCAGCGTCATCCCCTCGATAAAGGCGTCGAGCGCGCGGGCGGTGGCGGGGTCGAACCACTGTTCCAGCGTCTGCTGGCTGCGGTGCATCCAGTTTTGCATCACTGCTTTCAGCGTTGGCGTGCTGCTGGCGAGCGCATAGAGCTGATACATCAGCGTCATGTTTTTCGGGGTGGTGACCTGGCTACTGAAAATAAGCTCAGCCACCGCATCGCAGGCACTATCAACGGTGGTGACGCCAGCAAAAAATGCCGTGTACTCTTCCGACATGCGCGCGGTAAAGGTGCCGAAAGCTTCGCCTAATAGTGCCTCGATACCCGTAAAATAGTAGGTCATTGAGCCCAGCGGGACATCGGCACAGCTGGCGATTTTTCGGTGCGTCACCGCGCTAATCCCATGGATAGCGATAGTTTCAAGGGTCGCATCAATAATACGTGCGCGGCGCAGTGGGTCATTCGGTCGACGAGCCATAACTCTCCTCACTCAAGTTATGTACAAATGTACACAACCTTGTTAGTGTTGTCTGCACACTTTCCGACCCGACTCGAATGGATGACAACGTTAACCTCCCGTAAAGCCCTGCAACTGCGCATGTGGGCACTCTTTATGTTCTTCTTTTTACCCGGTTTATTAATGGCCTCCTGGGCTACTCGTACCCCGGCTATCCGCGATATTTTGTCGGTCTCCACCGCAGAAATGGGTATCGTGCTGTTTGGCCTGTCGATTGGTTCAATGAGCGGCATCCTCTGTTCGTCCTTCTTAGTGAAACGATTCGGTACCCGCGCCGTCATCCGCACCACCATGTCATGCGCCTTAGTGGGCATGATGATCCTAAGCCTGGCGCTGTACCTAAGCTCCGCGTGGGTCTTTGCCATTGGTCTGGCGATATTCGGCGCTAGCTTCGGCTCAGCGGAAGTCGCGATTAACGTCGAGGGCGCGGCGGTTGAGCGTGAAATGAAAAAAACCGTGCTGCCGATGATGCATGGCTTTTACAGCTTAGGTACGCTGGTCGGCGCGGGCGTCGGCATGGCGGTAACGGCTTTTGGCCTGCCGGCAATGTGGCATATTCTGGTCGCGGCGCTGGTGGGTATTGCCCCCATTGCTATCGCTATCAAAGCCATTCCGGACGGTACCGGGCGCAACGAGGCTGAGAATGCACAGCACCAGGAAAAAGGCCTGCCTTTCTGGCGCGATGGGCAACTGATGCTGATTGGCGTGGTGGTGCTGGCGATGGCCTTTGCCGAAGGCTCCGCTAATGACTGGCTGCCGCTGCTGATGGTCGATGGCCACGGCTTTAGCCCCACCTCCGGCTCACTGATTTATACTGGCTTCACGCTAGGCATGACGGTTGGTCGCTTTACCGGCGGCTGGTTTATTGACCGCTACAGTCGCGTCACCGTGGTCCGCGCCAGTGCGCTGATGGGCGCATTGGGCATTGCCCTGATAATCTTTGTCGACAGCCCCTGGGTTGCGGGGGTGTCGGTAATTCTGTGGGGTCTGGGCGCATCGCTTGGTTTCCCGCTGACCATTTCCGCCGCCAGCGATACCGGCCCGGATGCCCCTACCCGCGTGAGCGTTGTTGCCACCACCGGGTATCTGGCGTTCCTGGTTGGGCCGCCGCTGCTCGGCTTCCTCGGCGAACATTACGGTCTGCGTAGCGCAATGCTGGCCGTACTGGCGCTGGTTCTGATTGCCGCGATAGTCGCGAAAGCGGTGGCTAAACCCGAGCCCCGCGTTGTAATGGAGAGTCAATAATGAGCGTTAAACTGATCGCTGTAGACATGGATGGCACCTTCCTGAACGATAAGAAAACCTACAACCGCGAGCGTTTTCGCCAGCAGTATCAGCAGATGAAAGAGCAGCAGATCCGTTTCGTGGTCGCCAGCGGTAATCAGTATTACCAGCTTGCCTCCTTCTTCCCGGAAATTGTCGAGGAGATTGCCTTCGTGGCCGAAAACGGGGGCTGGGTTCGCGACGAGGGTAAAGATGTCTATAACTGTTCCATGCCGCGCGACCACTTCCAACAGATTGTCGATTTCCTGCTGACCCGCCCGGAGATTGAGATTATTGTCTGCGGTAAAGCCAGCGCCTATACGCTAAAAAGCTATGACCCGGGCTTTCATAATATTGCGGTGCATTACTATCACCGTATTGAGTTGGTGGATAGCTTCGACAATATCGATGACACCATTTTGAAATTCGCCCTGAATATTCCGGATGATAAAGTCCCGCAAATGCAGGCGATGTTGGATGAGAAGCTCGGCCATCTGCTGACGGCGGTGACCACCGGTCACGGCAGTATTGACCTGATTATCCCTGGCGTGCACAAAGCTCACGGCCTGCGTTTACTGCAGGATCGCTGGGGCATTGCCGATGATGAAGTGGTCGCTTTCGGCGACAGCGGAAATGACATTGAAATGGTGAAACAGGCCGGATACGGCTTTGCGATGGCTAACGCCGCCGAGGCGGTAAAAGCGGTCGCCGGTTATCATGCGCCGCACAATAATGAAGAAGGCGTACTCGCGATAATTGACAAGGCGTTGAAGGGCGAAGCGCCATTTGCCTGAATGAACATCGGGCTACATTCTCAGTAGCCCGATTATGCGCAGCGCCTGCCGGAATTACTCCGGCTGTAAGCCGCTGCCCACCGTTTTGTCGCGCAGGAACATCACCACCAGCCCCAGCCACAGCACGCCGCCCGCCAGATTAAACAGGCTGAACATACCAATGCCACCCAGCTGATAGCTGTGCTTGCTCAGCTCAATGCCCACCGTGAAGATAAGCATTTGCAGCATCCCCATCGCCGCCGAGACCGTGCCTTTACTCATGTCGCTCGCAAACAGCGTCAGGCGCACCAGCCCCGCGTTCGCAAGGCCAATCCCAAAAGCGTAGAAACTTAATCCCGCCGTCATCCACAGATAGGCGTGAGAAGAGACTACCGTCGCTGCCGCCGCCAATACCAGACCGAACATAATCGGGTAGCCACCGGCAATAATCAGCGCGCGCACCGTACGGCGTGAGGTCAGCCGCGCCAGTACCAGATTACCGAGGATCAACGCGCCAAAAATCGGCACCTGCAGCAAACCATATTCATAGCTGCTGGCTTTCTCGCCGCTAATAATGATTACCGGCGACTGGGCAATCCACGCCAGCAACGGCAAGCTAACAAAACCCGTCGCCAGCGCACCGGCCACAAAGCGGCCATTTTTCAGCACTTCGCGATAATCGCGGCCCAGCGCTTTTAGCGACAGAGACTCACCCATACGGGTCGCCGTTTCGGGCATCGATTTAAATAGACCGACATAAGAGATGGCTGCCAGCAGGGCAAACAGCACAAACATGCTCTCCCAGCGTGCGAGGTGGATCCACGCGGCTCCCACCAGCGGCCCTAACAGTGGCGCAATCAGCGCAACGTTGGCCATCAGCGCCGTTATCTTGATACAGGTTGCTTCATCAAACGACTCCTGAATCGCCGCGTAGCCTACCGCGCCGATAAAGCACAGGCTCACCCCCTGTAAAAAACGCAGGAAGGTAAACTGTTCGATGTTTTGTACCAGCAGCGTCGCCAGACAGGTGACGATAAACCAGATAACCCCGGTGAGCATCACTGGACGACGACCAATACGGTCCGACAGCGGCCCCAGCAGCCATTGCAGGAACATGCCGCCCGCCAGATACGCGGTCATGGAGGTTGGAACCCACTCGTCGCCCGCGTTAAATTCTTTCACGACCGCCAGCATACCCGGCTGAATCATATCGTTGGCTATATAGGTGGAAAACTCATAGAGCACGAGGCAAAGCGGGAACAGAATCGCCTTACGCCCCAAGCGTTTCCGGGAAGAGGTGGAAGTATCCATTTGACTCGCATCCATAATAAAAACGCGCAAGTTTAATCAATGCACGGTAGGGGTGATAGTTAATTATCACGCAGCTTAACGATTTCGCACAAATTGATGTCGTTAAGAATTGCTTAAGGTTGTGCGCGTTATACTCTACGCCGCTTATTGCGCCGCCTTAATTTCCAGATACTTGTACGCCGGAAGCCGGATTCAGACAATGCCGCTTTACCGTTCAGGATTGGTTTTTTAAGCTGGCTGTCATAAAACCGTCATCTACGAAGCCGGAACGTTATGCTGGAAAATCTTAATAACACGCTGTTTTTAATGATCAACGCCACCCCTGCCTCAGCGCAATGGGAGATTTCGCTGGCGACATTTTTAGCAAAGGACCTGATTCTTATCGTTCCCCTGCTGGCCGCCGCCATGTGGTTATGGGGAGAACGTCGACAGGTTCACGCGCAGCGTCATCTGGTGGTCAAGGTGGCGCTGGCCATTGCCGTCAGCCTGACTCTCTCCTGGACGATGGGCCAGCTGTTCCCGCATGAACGGCCGTTTGTCGCCAATATCGGCTATAACTTCCTGCACCACTCTGCGGATAACTCTTTCCCAAGCGATCACGGCACGGTGATTTTCACCTTCGCACTGGCGTTCTTGTTCTGGCACCGCCTATGGTCCGGCTTGGTATTAATGGCCATCGGGGTTGCGATTGCCTGGTCACGCGTTTATCTCGGTGTGCACTGGCCGATGGATATGCTCGGCGGCTTCCTGTGTGGCGTTGTTGGCTGCATGGTGGCGCAAATCCTGTGGCTGTTCGTGGGTGCCAGCGTCTTCCCACGACTTCAGCAGGCTTATCGTCTAATTTTCTCGCTACCGATTCGTAAAGGCTGGGTGCGTGACTAGCCCTTCACTCGCAGGTAAAATAACGCGTTGACCCCGGAATCCTTGCCGGGGCATTTCCGCTAGAGGATCTATGGAAACACGACGCGACGAACGAATTGGCCAACTGATTCAGGCCCTCAAACGCAGCGATAAGCTGCATTTAAAAGAAGCGGCCGCGCTGCTTGGCGTTTCCGAAATGACGATTCGTCGCGACCTCAACAGCGAAAGTGGCCCGGTTGTGCTGCTTGGCGGCTATGTAGTGCTGGAGCCGCGCAGCGTGCCTCACTATCTGTTAAGCGATCAGAAAACCCGTTTGGTCGATGAAAAGAAGCTGGCCGCTCGTCACGCAGCGAAGCTGCTCAAAGCACATCAGATGGCCTTTTTCGATTGCGGCACCACCACGCCGTGGATTATTGACGCCATTGATAACGACCTGCCGTTTACCGCCGTCTGCTATTCGCTCAATACCTTCCTCGCACTTCAGGACAAACCCAATTGTCGCCCGATTCTGTGCGGCGGCGAGTTTCACGCCAGCAATGCCATATTTAAGCCCATTAGCGAGCAGGATACGCTGTCGCACCTGTGCCCGGATATCGCGTTTTATTCCGCAGCGGGGATCGATATTGAGATGGGGGCAACCTGTTTTAATCTCGAAGAGCTGCCGTTGAAGCATTGGGCGATGCGCCAGGCGCGCTATCATGTGCTGGTGGCGGACCATAGCAAGTTTGGCAAAGTGCGCCCGGCCCGCATGGGCGATTTAACGCGCTTTGATGTGATTGCCAGCGACACCTGCCCGGATGACGAACTGGTGGCACTGGCAAAACAGCAGCAAATCTCGCTGCTGTATTAAGACGTTATCAGGAGAACCAGCCGCCGAACCACTCGTGGAACTTCATCAGCACGAAGTCCATCATGCGGCTAAAGAATCCGCCCTCTTCGACCGCTTCCATGACGATCAGCGGACGCTGTTCGATGGTTTTATCGTTGAGTTTGAAATCGATGGTGCCCACCACCTGCCCTTTGGTCAACGGCGCGGTCAGCTGCGGCTGCGTTAAGGTATAGCTGGCTTTCAGGTTCTTCAGTTGCCCACGAGGGATAGTCACCGACCCGGCTTCCCCGGCACCCAGCTTCGCTTCGCTGGAATCACCGTACCAGACGCGCTGGCTGATAAAGGTGGCATCCGGTTTAATTGGGGTCACGGTTTCATAGAAACGGAAGCCCCAGGTCAGCAGCTTTTCCGACTCGTTAAAACGCACGCGGTCGCTTTTGGTTCCCAGCACCACCGCAATCAGGCGCATATCGCCCTGGGTTGCGGATGACACCAGGTTGTAACCTGCCCCCGCCGTGGTCCCGGTTTTCACGCCGTCAACGTTCAGATTAGAGCTCCACAGCAGACGGTTGCGGTTAGGCTGGCGAATGTTGTTGAAGGTGAACTCTTTCTCTTTGTGTACCGCGTACTCTTCGGGCACATCGTGAATCATCGCTCGCGTCAGCAGCGCCATATCGCGCGCGGTACTGAACTGCCCTGGCGCATCCAGGCCATGAACGGTTTTGAAGGTGGTATTGGTCAGGCCGATTTTTTGCGCGTAGCCATTCATCAGGCTCACGAATGAATCCTGGCTGCCGGCAACGTAGTCGGCAATGGCGATGCTGGCATCGTTGCCCGACTGAATGATCACCCCTTTGTTGAGGTTCTCTACCGAAACCTGCTCGCCCGGCTTCAGGAACATCACCGAAGAACCGCGCAGCGCCGGGTTACCGGTGGCCCAGGCATCACGACCAATCGTGACCATATCCGGGAGCTTAATTTTTCCTGCTTTAAGCGCCTGGCCGACCACATAGCTGGTCATAATTTTCGTCAGACTCGCCGGATCGAGCTTCTCGTCCGCATTGCCCTCGGTCAGCACTTTACCGCTGGCATAATCCATCAAAATAAAGGCACGAGCATCAATCGATGGCGCATCAGGGAGCTGATCCGCCGCCTGCACCGCCGGTGCGACTACCAGTAAAAGCGCAGAGCCTGCCAACAGGCTCCGAAAGGCGTTAGTGTTACACATCATAAAAGCCACCCAAGTATCCATTCCCAAAAACACGCCGCAACAGCAACCGTACTGCATCAGGCGGTGAGTAATAACGTAGAAACTCTCTTAAAGAAACAGTGAGTTGGTAAAGTTTTTTAAGTTTACGCAAGATCCCCGCGTTGTGCTTAAAACCTGACATTTTTTTTGATCGTGATTGCGTAACCGTTAACTTTCGCTCACAGTTAATTTCCGCTAAACAATCAGGAGTGGTTATGGTTACGCTGTGGGGACGCAATAATTCAACGAACGTGAAGAAAGTACGCTGGACGCTGGCCGAGCTGGCAGTGCCGTATGAGCAGATTATGGCAGGTCAGGGATTCGGGGTGAACCACGACGCGGCCTATCTGGCGCTAAACCCAAACGGTCTGGTACCGATGCTCAAAGACGGCGATGACGTGCTGTGGGAATCAAACTCCATCGTCCGCTATCTGGCGGCGCAGTACGGTGCCGAGACGTTATGGCAGGCCGTCCCTATCCAGCGGGCGAAAAGTGAGAAATGGATGGATTGGGCCAATGAAACCCTGTCGCCAGTGCATCGCAAAATTCTGATAGGGCTAGTCAGAACGCCGGTAGAAAAACGTAATATGGCAGAAATTGAAGCGGCCATGGTCGCCTGCGAACCATTGTTCGAAATTCTGGATAATACGCTGGCGACGCAAACCTGGCTTTCCGGCGACAGCTTCGGCGTCGGTGATATTGCCGTGGCACCGTTTGTCTATAACCTGCTGGAAACGGTGAAAACCTGGCAGCCACGGCCGAATCTGGCACGCTGGTATCAGCAGCTTGCCGACCGCCCTGCCTTCCGCGAAGTGGTGATGATCCCAGTTTCTTGATCCCTTCAGGTGCGCAGGCTGCTGCCGCGCACCTGCAGTTTCCCTACCAGCCGAATGTGCGCCGATGTATCGTCGCCATCACATAAATAACTCACCGCCATCCTCCCCAACTCATTATAAGCCAGCTGCACGCTGGTTAGCGCAGGCGTCAACTGATGCGCAATCCGCTGATCATCATAGCCGCACACCAGCACATCGTCGGGAATCGAAATATTCAGCGTAGCCAGCGCCTGATAGCAGCCGAGGGTCATCCAGTCGCTGGCGCAGAAAATGGCCTGCGGTGGCTGCGGTAAACGCATCAGTTCCAGCGTGGCGTTGAAAGTGGCATTCAGCGACCAGTCGGTCTGCTTGATAAGCGTTTCATCGATTTCGATACCGGCCTGCTGGAGCGTTTGTCGATAGCCTTCCAGGCGCAGCACGCTGGCGTCCATCCATTCGTCGCCCATGATATGCGCGATACGAGTGACTCCCTGCGAAAGCAGATGACTAACAATCTGGCAGGCGTTGGCGCGATCGTCCGGGAGGAAGGTCGGCAACAGCGGCCTGTTGGGGTCGTACTGATTGAGCAGCACCACCGGTTTTTTCAACAAAGATTCAAACGGAGAAAAGTCAAACGCGCGGGTTACCGGGCTTGCCAAAATCACCCCTGCGCAGTTGCGGCTATCGAGCTGACGCAGAATTTGCTCGGCCATCTGCATATCGTCGCCGTAGTCGTAGACGGTCAGCAGCATATCCCGCTGCCAGGCGGTGCTGCTGGCTTCGCTGATGGCATCGATAAACGGGTCATAGTTCGGCACGCCACACAGCAGCAGAGCAATTTCCTCCTGCCCGTCCGGGCGATGAGGCACGATAATCTTCTGATATCCCAGCGCCGAGGCGGCGGCGTAGACCCGCTCGCGCGTCGCGTCGCTCAGGCGAATGGCCCGGCTATTATTGAGTACCAGCGAGACCGTGGCCTGAGAAACACCGGCTTCCCTGGCGATATCACTCATCGTTATCTTATTTTTTTTCGGCATGTTTGCTCCTTGTCGCAGCGACTATAGCACAGATATCCGGGGCTTTTTTTGTGAACAACCCGGCATATTGACCGCGTGGTGATTGCGTATTGCTCAATGGATAATAAATATTAGCTAATAATTATTAGCAATGGAGACCCCTTATGCACTCGCAATGGAGCGAATCACAGGCTCAGGCCTGGTACCAACAACACGGCTGGGCTTGCGGTTTTAACTATCTTCCGCGCAGCGCGGTGAACTGGACCGAGATGTGGCAGGCCGACACCTTTGACGTCGCCACCATCGACCAGGAATTGGCGTGGGCGCATGACTACGGCTACAACGCCCTACGCACCAATCTGCCGTTTATCGTCTGGGAGGCCGACCGCGATGGGCTGCTCAGCCGTATTAATACCTTCCTGGCGCTGGCAGAAAAACACCAGATTCAGGTGATGTTGACGCTGATGGACGACTGCGGTTTCTCCGGCGATGAGCCGTACCTGGGGCCGCAAAAACCGCCGCGCGATGGCGTGCATAACAGCCAGGCCGCCGCCAGCCCCGGTCGTGCGATAGTGATGGACACGAGCCAATGGCCACGTATTGAAAGCTACGTTCGTGACGTGCTGACACAGTTCAAAAACGATCCGCGAATTACCATCTGGGATCTCTATAACGAGCCAGGCAACCGCGGGATCAACCTCTCCCCGACGGAATCCATGGAGTATGACGAAGCGCTGGAGATCTTCGCGCTGGAGTTGATGATTGCCACCTTCGGCTGGGCGCGTGACGTCGGCCCGAGTCAGCCGCTGACCGTCGGTGCCTGGCATATCGACCATCAACAATACGGCACGCTGGAGCACCCTATCGATGTCGCAGCGCTCAACCTTTCCGACATTATTAGTTACCACAACTACAACAACGCTGCTCGCCAGCTCGGTGTGCTGGAAAACCTGGCCCAGCGTAATCGTCCGGTACTGTGCACCGAGTGGCTGGCTCGCCATATGGGCTGCGGGTTTAGCGAGCAGCTTCCGTTGTTTTGCGCCTTTGATACCGGCTGCTACCAATGGGGGCTGGTACAGGGCAAAACCCAGACCTGGATCCCGTGGACCAGCGTCAATAAAGACCATCCCTCTCCACAGTCGCTCTGGTTCCATGATGTTCTGACGCCAGAGGGCAAGCCGTGGTGCGAGCAGGAAATGCAGCTGGTGAACAGTCTGACCCACTACCGTCAGCATCACCGCTAGTCGTTGTTACACGGAGGATTCATCCATGAAAAAGTCGATTTTGTTCCTGCTTGCCTGTTGCAGTTTCGGTGCGATGCCTATCGCGCACAGCGCCGATCAGGTGGAACTCCGTTTTGCCTGGTGGGGCGGCAAAGCCCGTAACCAGGCAACCTTAAAGGCGCTGGAAGCCTTTGAAGCCCAATATCCCAACATTAAGGTGAAAGCCGAATACACCGGTTGGGATGGTTTTTACTCGCGCCTGACCACGCAGATCAACAGCAATACCGAAGCCGATGTAATACAAACTAACTGGAACTGGCTCACCCTGCTGTCAAAAACCGGCGACGGCTTTTACGATCTCAATAAGCTCAGCCAGCCGATTGGCCTTGATCAGTACACTCCGGAAGCACTGGCCAGCACGACGGTCAATGGCAAGGTCAACGCCATCCCTATTTCCGCCAACGTAATGCTGTTCTATTACAATGCGGCGACGTGGAAAAAAGCGGGGGTTGAACTGCCGAAAACCTGGGATGAGCTGTTAAAAGCCGGCCCGGTGTTTAAAGAAAAGCTTGGCGATAACTATTTCCCGCTGATCCTCACCGAGCAAGATTCGCTGCTGTTGCTCAACTCCTACATCTATCAGGGCAACCAAAAGCCCATGGTCGATGAGAAAGCCCGTAAGCTTGGCTGGAATCATAGCGATCTGGTTGAAGCATTTACCTTCTACCGCAAGATGGTCGACGCCCACGCGGTACCGGATGCCAGAACCCTGGCGTCATTTGGTAAGGGCGTGGCCTATGAGATGAAGCCGTGGATCAACGGCGAATGGGGCGGCGTGTATAACTGGAACGTGCTGTACACCGCCGAATCGCAGAATCTAGCCCATCCATCGGACCTGGTCATGGGGCCGTATCCAATGCGCGAAGGGGCTAAAGACGCCGGGCAGTTCCACAAAACGGCGCTGATGTACTCAGTGAGCAAAAATACCCGCCATCCGCAGGAAGCCGCCATGTTGATTAATTTCCTGACCAGTGTGCAAGAAGGCGTGGTGCCGGTTGCGCTGGAACGCGGCGTGCCATTGAGCAAATCAGGGGAGAAAATCCTGCGCGACGCGGGCCTGCTGACCGATAGCGATCCGGTTATTTCTGGGCTGCTTCAGTCCGCATCGCTACCGAATAAATCGAAGGCGCAGCCATATCTCGAGGATCCGCAGTTTGGCGCCCTGTTTACCGCCGCGTTGCAGAGTATTGATTACGGTAAGGCAACGATTGATCAGGCCGCTACCGAATTTGAGGAACAGGCCAACCGTATTTTGCGGCGCATTATGCGTTAGCCGGCAGCTTCTCCCGGCGGCGCTTCGCTTGGCCGGGCTACGGTTCGATTGTAGCCCGGCCAAGCGAAGCGCCGCCGGGAATACACCAAACCTACAATGCTCTGACCAACACTTCACATCCCCAAGGTGCCAGCGCCAGCTGTTTCTCTACCTTCTCGCCGGACACCGCATTGTGGAAAATCTCCGCCAGCCCTATCGACTGCTCGCTATCGGTATAGTTTTGCACAAACACCCACTCCCATTCCCCGTCGGTACGCCGTGTCGCGATGACCCCGGTCGGCAGCTCAGCCTCCAGAGCGCGCGGCAGTTTTAAGGCTTTCGTCAGCATACCGGCAAAGGCCTGATGGAAGGCATCATCATTGCGCGAGGCAATATAAAACGCTTTACCCTGGCCCACGCGATGCTGGGTCAGCGCCGGATAACCGGCGTAAAAGTCTTCGCTGTAGCACGCCAACACCTCAGCCCCTTCCGGATGAATCACTTCGCACAGTTCGCGGGCGCGCCAACTGCCTTGCAGGCCGCTATCCGGCAGCGCCTCGACGCCATTGCTTTGCTCATCGGTCAGGCTATCAATCTCCTCGGCCCATACGCCAAGCAGCGGACGTAATGGCCCGGGGAAACCGCCGAGATGGCAAAGATCGCTCTCGTTGACGATCCCGGTCCAGTAGGTTGCGACAAAATAGCCGCCAGCGCGCACAAATGCTTCCGCCCGCTCGGCAAAGCCCTCGCGCACCATATAAAGCATTGGCGCAATCACCAGCTCATAACCGCTGAGATCGCTATCGGCGTTAATCATATCGACCGCAATCCCCTGCTCCCAGAACGGACGGTAGTGATCGACCACCGTTTGTTCATAGTGCATGCCGCAGTTGCGCGGTCCCGCGGCATCATTCACCGCCCAGCGGTTTTCCCAATCGAAGATAATCGCCACCTTCGCCTGCGTTTTGCTGCCCACCAGCGGGTTTAACGCCGCGAGCATTTCCCCCAGTCGTGAGACTTCACGTCCGGTACGGGTATTGAGATGACCGACATGATCGATAACCGAGCCGTGGAATTTTTCAATCGCCCCACGGCTTTTACGCCACTGGAAATACTGCACCGCGTCGGCACCGTGGGCAACGGCCTGTAATGACGAGAGAATATGCATTCCCGGCTTTTTAAGCTTACTGGTCGGCTGCCAGCAGGTTTGACCCGGAGAGGACTCCATCAGCACAAACGGTTTGCCCTTTAGCGTGCGCATCAGGTCATGGTACATCGCCGTTTTACAGGCCACCGCGCGTTCGTCTTCCTGCTTGTGCCACATCGGATAGCTGTCCCAGCTGACAAAATCGACCACATCTTTTAGCTGCCAGTAGTCGTAATCATTGAAATACCACATGAAATTAGTGGTCGCCGGCAGTTCCGGGCGCTCCTCTTTCAACGGCGCGACTTCGGTCTGGTAAAATGCTTTCACCTGCGAGGTAACAAAACGCCGCCAGTCGAGATTAAGCCCGTGATTTGACGTCTCCCCCTGCGGGGCGGGTGACTCGATTTGTGACCAGTCGCTGTAGGTGTGGCTCCAGAATCCGGTCCACCAGGCATGGTTGAGCGCATCCAGCGTTTGATATCGCGCCTGTAACCAAAGACGGAAATCCTGCTGGCAGCGATCGCAATGACACTCGCCGCCGTATTCATTGCTGATATGCCAGCCCAATACCGCGGGATGATGGGCATAGCGTTGCGCCAGTTTCTGGTTTATCAACGTCACTTTTTGCTGGTAAACCGGTGATGAGAGACAGTGATTATGCCGACCTCCGTGCAACGCTTTAACGCGCGCCGCGCTAACGCGTAGGGTTTCCGGATATCGCGCTGCCAGCCACGCCGGTTTGCCGCCGCTGGGGGTTGCCAGAAAAACGGAAATCCCGCCTTCATGGAGTTTATCCAGCACGCTATCCATCCAGCCGAAGGTAAACTCGCCCTCGGTAGGCTCCAGCGCCGACCAGCTAAAAATCCCCACCGACATGATGTTACAGCCCGCCTGCTGCATCATGGCGATATCCTGCTCCAGGATCCCCGGCACGTGTAACCATTGCTCCGGATTGTAGTCCGCACCGTGCAGAAGCCAGGGGGCGGCGGGATTTATTGGCAAATGCTTGTCCATGTCGGTTCCCTTATGTCACATAAAGACAAAAAATGTTATTCGTTCACAATAACGCTTTTTCTACGCGCCTTCCCCCTATAGCCGCAACCCATGGCGGCTGAAAATGTGATCACCCACGCGTTTTAGGCGATTTATCGGACAAATTGTCCACCACCGCCCGCCTGGCGCGTGCTTAAGTGACACGTCCAACAATCGCTCGGGTATACTGGAACAAATTTTTGATGGGGCGAGTATGAAAACCAAAGCAGCAACTCTCGCGGATGTGGCGCGTCACGCCAATGTGTCGTACCAAACGGTCTCCCGCGTTCTCAACAATTCCGCCAACGTATCGGCGAAAACGCGTAAGAAAATCGAACTGGCCATTGCCGAACTAAAGTACGTGCCGAACCGCGTCGCCCAGCAGCTGGTGGGCAAAGAGAGTAAAACGCTGGGGTTAGTCACCACCTCGCTGGCGCTACATGCGCCGTCGCAAATTGCCGCGGCGGTCAAGAAATACGCCGGTGAACAAGGCTATCAGGTGCTGATTTCAATGATTGATGACGGCAGCGATAGCAGCATCCAATATGCTATCAACGAGCTGAAGTCCCAGCGGGTGGAGCGTGTCATCATCAACGCCCCGCTGGAGACGCCGGTGGCGGAAAGCCTGGTCGATGAGAACCCGGACGTGCAGTGTTTGTTTCTCGACGTCGATCCCTACAGTTCCGTTTTTAACGTTACCTTTAACCCAGCCGAAGGCGCGCGAGCCAGCGTAAAATACCTCTACGACCTCGGTCATCGTCAGTTCTGCCTGCTCTCCGGCCCGGAAAATTCAGTGCCCGCCCGCCTGCGTTTAAACACCTGGCGGGATACGCTTGCCTCCTACCAGCTCAACCCGTTGGCGGTACACCATGGCCAGTGGGACGCGCAAAGCGGCTATCTGGCTACGTTGCAAATGCTACGAGAAACCCCGCAGGCCACCGCTCTGCTGATTGCCAATGACCAAATGGCGCTTGGAGCGCTAAGCGCGCTGCATCAGCAAAAACGCAAAATCCCGCAGGATATTTCGCTAATTGGCTATGACGATACCTACGAGAGCGCATTCTTCGAACCGGCGTTGACCACCGTAGCGATCGATTTTGATTTACAAGGAAAAATGGCGGTACAGCAACTGCTCCAGTCGATGGAGTCACCGCTAGCATCACGCGCTTCGACGATCCTGCCGAGCCGTCTGGTGGTACGAAACTCAGCGGGACCGCTGCATAACCATGAGACCGATCTGCTGAGTATTGCCGATCAACTCCGATCGCTGGCGGATAAACTGACGCCAAAGATATAAAAAAGTCATACGCTCTCAAAAATCAATAAGTGATCGTTATCGCTAATCTCAGCTAAACACCAGACACATTTGTGAAACAAATCACAATTAGTCGCCATGAGCATTGCTTGCTCATGGCGTTCAGATGTCAGATTAAAACAGAAATTGTTAACGTATGACATTTTTACAACGAGACATACCAAAACAATATTCAGTGGGCACGGGCAATTGCCATGTGCCAGGGGGATGGCCTGATATTTGATGAGGATGTGGCGATGCTACTACCCGGCAAACGTAATTATATTCTGCTCAGCATATTCGATTTTCTGTACCTTTTCGCCTGGTCAGCAACCATGGCGTTCTTTGTTATCTGGACCACGCAGCATCTAGGGATCAGCGCGACGCAAACCGGGCTTCTCTACGCTACCAACGCCTTTATCGCCCTGCTGATGCAGCCATTCTTTGGCTTTATTTCCGATAAGTTCGGCCTGAAAAAGCAGCTTATCTGGATTATCCTCGCCCTCCTGCTACCGGTTGGCCCGTTCTTTATCTACGTTTATGCCCCGTTGCTGGTGCACAGTTTCTGGCTCGGCGCGATCCTCGGCGGGATTTACCTCGGCATCATCTTTAACTCCGGCTGCGGCGTTATTGATTCGTACATCGATAAAATCTCCCGTCGCTATAGCTTTGAATATGGCCGGGTGCGCATGTGGGGTTCACTGGGTTGGGCGGCAGCGGCGTGGATCGTCGGTAAATATATCGACACCCTGCCTAACCTCTCTTTCTGGCTGGCGAGCTGCGCGATTATCGTAGCGGCACTGTGTTTTATGATGACCAAAATCGAGCTGACCGATGCGGAAATCCAGAAGACCAGTTCGCTGAAAGCCATCCATGCGCTGGAACTGGCGAAGAACGGCCAGTTCTGGATGCTGCTGATCTTCACTCTGTTCGTGACGCAAATTTACGACACCTACGATCAACAGTTCGCCCAGTATTTCTCGATGCAGTTCCCAACCAAAGAAGAAGGCAACCATTGGTACGGAATTCTGGCCTCTATCCAGGTGTGCGGCGAGACGCTGTTCCTGTGTCTGATGCCGTGGTTCGTTAACCGTACCGGGGCCAAATGGGCGCTGGTGATTGCCGGGACGATTATGTCCGTGCGTATCGCCGGTTCCGCCATCCAACTTGGGCCGGTATGGATTGCGGCTGTCAAAATGCTGCACGCCATCGAAAAACCGCTGATTCTGGTGTCGGTGTTTAAATTCATCTCCGCCAATTTCGACAACAAACTGCTGTCAACGGTCTACCTGCTGGTGCTGTTCGTGGCCTCTATCGCCACCGCCATCTATTCACCGGTTGCCGGTTATCTGTATGACACCATTGGTTTTGCCGACACCTACCTGATTCTGGGTGCGATTGCCGGATTCTTTACCCTCGTGTCAGCCTTTACGCTGCGAGATGCACGGGTAGATAAACCCGCCGCGCCCCAGCCACAGGGGTCAACGATCGCGGGATAAAAATGACAGGGGGACGAATGTCCCCCTGATTTCAGGCGTGAGTCACGGACGACTCAGCATCCAGCTTCTGAATACTTTTGGTCAACGCCGCCAGGCAGCGATCCAGAGTCACTACGTTAACCGCAATATAAGACGGGCAGTCGTAGCGCCCGCTCATCAGGCAGACTGCCGCTGAAGCAATAGCCTCGCCCGCCTGCCGAAAAATTTCCAGTTCCGTCGGTGAACTACAGAATTTTAGCGGTATGGCGCTATCCCGTAATTCACTACACAAATCGAGCAGGTTAGTACGCAGATGATCGTTTTCACCGACTGACATATATCCCTTGGCCTTTCTCAGCTGCAAATAAGCATTAAGATCCTTTCGCGCGTTGATGAGCTGACCCAGCCGTTGGCGTTTCAGTTTGCTTTCCGTCATGCATTTACCTCCCTTGCCACCCATTGGCATTCTCATTATGCGGTTACTAAACGAGCAACGTGCTGCGTGACATCAATAAATCATCATCATTAGTAACAACCGTAACAACATAACAACATAACAACCTCACCGGATGGCGGCGGACGGGCAAAGTAGCAGTAGAGAGTCGACGTAAAGCCGTGTAGAATCGCCCGGTTTTTATTTTCTGTTTACTTTGTGAGCGTACTAGAATGCAACAACCGCGAATTGGATTCGTCTCCCTCGGCTGCCCAAAAAACCTGGTGGATTCCGAACGTATCCTGACCGAACTGCGCACTGAAGGTTATGATGTAGTGCCAAGTTACGATGATGCCGATATGGTTATCGTCAATACCTGTGGTTTTATCGACAGCGCAGTCCAGGAGTCACTGGAAGCCATCGGTGAAGCGCTGAAAGAAAACGGCAAGGTGATTGTGACCGGTTGCCTGGGTGCTAAAGAAGATCAAATTCGCGAAGTGCACCCAAAGGTTCTGGAAATCACCGGCCCACACAGCTACGAGCAGGTGCTGGAACATGTTCACCACTACGCGCCGAAACCACAGCACAACCCGTTCCTGAGCCTGGTGCCGGAACAGGGCGTTAAGTTGACGCCGCGCCACTACGCCTATCTGAAAATTTCCGAAGGCTGTAACCACCGCTGCGCGTTCTGCATCATTCCATCCATGCGTGGCGATCTGGTTAGCCGTCCAATTGGCGAAGTGCTGGCGGAAGCCAAACGTCTGGTCGATGCGGGTGTAAAAGAGATTCTGGTGATCTCCCAGGACACCTCCGCCTACGGCGTTGACGTCAAGCACCGCACCGGTTTCCACAACGGCGAGCCGGTCAAAACCAGCATGGAAAGCCTGTGCGAGCAGCTGTCTAAGCTCGGCGTTTGGGTGCGTCTGCACTACGTTTACCCGTATCCACACGTGGATAACGTCATCCCGCTGATGGCCGAAGGCAAAATCCTGCCATACCTGGATATTCCGCTGCAGCACGCCAGCCCGCGTATCCTCAAGCTGATGAAACGCCCAGGCTCCGTTGACCGCCAGCTGGCCCGTATCAAACAGTGGCGCGAAATCTGCCCTGAACTGACGCTGCGCTCCACCTTTATCGTCGGCTTCCCGGGCGAAACGGAAGAAGACTTCCAGATGCTGCTCGACTTCCTGAAAGAAGCCCGCCTCGACCGCGTAGGCTGCTTCCAGTACAGCCCGGTTGATGGCGCATCGGCCAACGATCTGCCGGATCAGGTACCAGACGACGTGAAAGAAGATCGCTGGAACCGCTTCATGCAGCTGCAGCAGCAGATTTCCGCCGAGCGCCTGCAGGAAAAAGTGGGCCGCGAAATTCTGGTGATGATTGACGAAGTTGATGAAGAAGGCGCGATTGGCCGCAGCATGGCCGATGCCCCGGAAATCGACGGTGCGGTGTATCTGAATGGCGAAACCAAGATGAAACCGGGTGATGTCGTTCGCGTGAAAGTTGAAAACGCGGACGAATATGACCTGTGGGGTAGCCTGGTTTAAGACGACGCCTCATAACGGTAGGTCAGCTTCTCTGGCCTACCGCTCTACCCGGTAGCGTTATACGTAACCGGGTATTTTCCTCCCTACCCCTTCAGCTTCGGATCCAGCGCATCGCGCAGCCCATCGCCCAGCAGATTAAACGCCAGTACCGTCAGGAAAATCGCCAACGCCGGGAATATCGCGACGTGAGGTGCAATCACCATATCCGCGCGTGCTTCGTTGAGCATCGCACCCCACTCAGGCGTCGGCGGCTGTGCGCCGAGACCGAGAAACGACAGGCTGGCGGCCGAGATTATCGATACGCCAATTCGCATGGTGAAATAGACCACAATCGATGACACCGTACCGGGCAGAATATGCTGGAACAAAATCACCCTATCGCTGGCGCCAATGCTGCGGGCCGATTCGATAAAAGTCTGTTGCTTGAGTACCAGGGTGTTGCCACGTACCAGGCGCGCGAAGGCCGGGACGGAGAAGATTGCCACGGCGATAATCACGTTGGTCATGCCGCTGCCCATAATCGCAACTACCGCAATCGCCAGCAGGATGCCGGGAAAAGCGAACAGGACATCGCAGATACGCATGATGATGCGGTCCCACCAACCTTCGTAGTAGCCCGCTAACAGGCCCAATACCGTACCGATAATCGAACCAATCAAGACGGCAAATACGCCAGCGGTTAGCGAGATTTGCGCCCCGACCAGCACCCGGCTGAAGATATCGCGGCCCAGCGAATCAACGCCAAACCAGTGCATCAGCGACGGGCCTTCGTTCAGGCGGTCGTAGTCAAAATAGTTTTCTGCATCAAACGGCGCAATCCACGGCGCCACCACTGCCACAACAATCAGCAGCAGCACGAAAATACCCGATGCCATAGCAATCGGCTGCTGGCGAAACCGTCGCCAGAACTCGCGCCACGGCGTGCGTTGCTTGCCCGCTTGCATCACCGGCATGGCATTGAGTACCGCCTGTCGACGCCAATTAAATAATCGCACGTTATTTATACCTGATAGCCGGGTTAATGGCGGCGTACAGCACATCCACCACTAAATTGATAAGAATGAACTCCAGCGAAAACAGCAGAACTTCAGCCTGAATGACCGGATAGTCGCGCATCTCCACGGAATCGACCAGCAGGCGTCCAAGCCCCGGCCAGTTGAAGACTTTTTCGACCACAATCGAGCCGCCGAGCAGAAAGCCGAACTGTAGCCCCATCATGGTGACCACCGGGATCATCGCGTTGCGAAGCCCATGCTTGAGCACCACACTTTTCTCACTCACCCCTTTGGCGCGAGCGGTGCGCATATAATCCTCGTTCAGCACGTCAACAAACGAGGCACGGGTAAAGCGCGCCATCACCGAGGCTACGGCAGCCCCCAGCGTTATCGACGGCAGAATGTAGTGCTGCCAGCTGTCGGCACCCACGGTGGGCAACCATCCCAACTCGACGGAAAAAATCTGCATCAGCAGCATCCCAAGCGCGAACGCCGGGAAAGAGATACCGGTGACGGCCAGAGCCATGCCCAGACGATCGGGCCAGCGGTTACGCCAGACGGCAGCGGCGATACCCGCAGCCATCCCAAACAACACCGCCCAGGCCATGCTGGCGAGGGTTAACAGTAAGGTGGGGAGAAAGCGGCTAGCTATCTCTTCTGATACCGGACGACGCGAAACCATTGAGGTGCCAAAATCACCCTGCACGGCGTGGCTGATATAGTGCCAGAACTGCACGTACAGCGGCTGATCCAGCCCCAGTTGCTGACGCACCATCGCAATCACCTGCGCGTCAGCCTCCGGTCCGGCAATCAATCGTGCCGGGTCACCGGGCAGCATATGAACAAATAAAAACACCAGCACGGCCACGATAAACAGCGTGGGAATGAGGCCGAGCAGGCGTTTAATGACATAGTTAAGCATGACTCTCCTTGCCGTGGGCCCCTGCTTCATGGCGAAGCAGGGAAACCGCGCTTACTTCAAATCTGCATCATCAAAGCTAAAACCGGTATCCGGCATAATATAGAATCCGGACAAAGACTTGCTATGTGCCGAGACCAATTTTTCCACCACCAATGGCACCCACGGTGACTCTTTCCAGATAATATCCTGGGCTTCTTTGTACAGCCGCGCTTTTTCTTTACCGTCGGTGGTTTGCAGCGCCGCCGTCAGATCATTATCGACCTGCGGATTGCCGTAAAACGCGGTGTTGAACTGGGTTGGCGGCCAGTTAGCGGAGGCAAACAGTGGCGAAAGCGCCCAGTCGGCCTCGCCGGTCGATGCCGACCAGCCGGTGTAGAACATCCGCACACCGCTCTCTTTCTGCCCCTTGCCTTCCACTTCCGCCGCGCGCTGCCCGGCATCCATCGCCGTCACCTGCGCCTTAATACCGATTTGCGCCAGCTGCTGCTGGGTAAACTGCAGGACTTTTTGCGCAGTGCTGTGGTTGTGTGATGACCACAGGGTGGTGCTAAAGCCGTTCGGGTAGCCCGCCTCTTTTAGCAGCTCGCGCGCTTTAGCCGGATCATACGGCCATGGCTGATACTGCTGCGCGTAGGCGATAGACGGCGGAACCACGCCAGTGGCTGGCGTCGCGTAGCCAGCAAAGGCCACCTTCACCAACGCCTGGCGGTTAATAGCGTAATTGATAGCTTCGCGGACTTTTGGATTATCGAACGGTTTTTGCGTCACGTTCATGCTGATATAGCGCTGCATGATGGACGGGCTGGCCACCAGCTCAAGCTGGCTGTTTTTCGCCAGCAGCGCGGCCTGCTCATAAGGGATCGGGAAAGCAAACTGCGCTTCACCGGTTTGCAGCATCGCCGCACGGGTATTGTTATCGACCACCGGACGCCAGGTAATGGAGTCCAGCTTCGGCAGCCCTTTTTGCCAGTAGTTGGCAAATTTGCTGACCTTCACAAAGTCGGTCTGGTTCCAGGTCTCCAGCTGATACGGCCCGGTTCCCACCGGATGGAAGCCAATTTCATTACCGTATTTTTTCAGCGCTGCGGGCGAAATCATCGCCGTCGCCGGGTGGGCAAGAATATTGATAAACGCCGAGAACGGTTGTTTTAAGGTGATTCTCACCGTGCTGGCGTCCACCGCTTCGGTCTTATCGATATTTTTGTACAGGTTGTAGCGCTTAAGGTGGCTTTCCGGGTTGCTGGCGCGGTCGAGGTTAATCTTCACCGCTTCGGCGTTGAAGTCGGTGCCGTCCTGGAATTTCACCCCCTGACGCAGCTTAACGGTATAGACTTTGCCATCTTCAGAGACGGTGTAGCTTTCCGCCAGCACGTTTTGCAGTTTCATCTCTTTATCCAGGCCAAACAGCCCCTGATAGAAGGATTTAGCCACCGCCTGCGACAGCGTGTCGTTAGCATCATACGGATCCAGGGTGGTGAAGTTGGAACCCACCGCCACCACCACATCTTTTGCCGCGAACGCGGGAGAGGCGGCAAGCGCGGACGCTACCCCCAGTGCAACCAGCCATTTACGTGAAACGCGTTGTGTCATGTTGTCCCCTGCCTGTCGTTTTATTATCAATTGCGACCCGTTATCCATCACGTTAGCGGCGCACAGCCGCCGTGCCTTCCCGTCACTCAAATTATCTCGGGCCTCTCAGCGCACTGCTTGCTGGCTCCCGAGCCACATAATGCCCCGGTGAAACCTGCTGTAAACTCACGGGCTCGACTGCTTCGCCCCGTTTATAGATATTCCCCGGCAGTTCATCGGACAGCAGCACGCGCTGCGGGCGACGATGCGCCGGGTCAGCAACCGGCACGGCGGCCAGCAGCTTGCGGGTATACGGATGCTGCGGGTTTTCAAAGACCGCCCGACGCGGCCCGATTTCAACGATGCGTCCACGGTACATCACCGCCACCCGATGGCTAATGCGTTCGACCACCGCCATGTCATGGGAGATAAACAAAAAGGCGATACCCATTTCCCGCTGCAAGGAGAGCAGCAGGTTGATGACCTGCGCGCGAATTGAAACATCCAGCGCGGAGACGGACTCATCGGCAATCACCACCTTCGGCTCCAGCGCCAACGCACGGGCGATACAGATACGCTGGCGCTGTCCGCCGGAGAACTCATGCGGATAGCGCCACGCATGTTCCGGCAGCAGACCCACGCGTTGCAAAAGCCACTCAACACGCTGTTGGAGCGCCTCACCTTCCAGCACACCGTGAATACGCAGCGGCTCCATAATCGAAAAACCGACCGTATGGCGCGGGTCAAGCGAGGCGTAAGGATCCTGGAAGATAAACTGAATATCACGGCGCAGCGGCTGAAGCTGGTTGGCGGAGAGCGTATCGATGCGCTCACCGTTAAAAGTGATGGTGCCGCTCTGCGACTCCACCAGCCGCAGCAGCGCGCGCCCGGTGGTTGATTTGCCGCAGCCCGACTCGCCGACCAGCGACAACGTCTCCCCCGGCCAGAGATCAAAGCTGACGTTTTCAACCGCATGCACTTCACGGGTCACGCGATTGAGCAGCCCGCCGCGCAGGGGAAAACGCGTCACCAGGTCGCGAACCTGGAGAATCGGTTTACCTTCCACCACCGTATTTTGTCGCTGCGGTTCAATATTTGGCGCATTGAGTTCAGGGAAACTTTTCGGATAATCGCTGCCGCGCATCGCGCCCAGCCGAGGCACCGCCGCCAACAGGCGTTGAGTATAGGCGTGCTGCGGCGCATTAAAGATCTCCTCGACGCTGCCGGTTTCCACCGCTTTGCCCTGATGCATCACCAGCACCCGGTCGGCAATCTCCGCCACTACGCCCATGTCGTGAGTAATAAAAATCACCCCCATCGACATCTCTTTTTGCAGTACGTCGATAAGCTGGAGGATTTGCGCCTGGATGGTGACATCCAGCGCTGTGGTCGGTTCATCGGCAATCAGCACCGCCGGGCGGCACGACAGCGCCATGGCGATCATCACCCGCTGGCGCATCCCGCCGGAGAGCTGATGCGGATAGCGCGAAAGCATGGTCTGCGCTTCGGGAATGCGCACTTTATCGAGCGTTTTTTTCGCCTCAGCCAGCGCCTCTTCGCGCCCAAGCCCCTGGTGCAACCGAATAGACTCGGCAATCTGCTCACCGATGGTAAATACCGGGTTCAGCGAGGTCATCGGCTCCTGGAAAATCATCGCCACATCGGCCCCGCGTATATCGCGCATTTGCGCTGGCGTCTGCTCCTGCAAATCGACAACCTTATGATTGCGACGTCGCAGCAGCATCTGCTCGCAGGACACTTGTCCGCTCGCCTGATCTAACAGACGCATCAGCGCCAATGCCGTCACCGATTTACCCGAACCCGATTCGCCGACAATCGCCAGCGTTTCACCACGGTTAAGATGGAATGAGAGCTGGTGTACGACGCCAACGGACTGCTTATCCTGGCGAAACGCGACGTTCAGATTCTCAATGCTCAGCACCTGCGAATCATCAAGCTCGGCGGAATGCGGCACGGTAACTCCTTTTATTCCTTGTAAATGCCAATAGTCGGGGTATCCCCGGCGTAGGCCCAGGCGCGGTACATACCTTCGCTGTTAAACGGCAGTACCACGTTGCCTTCGCGGTCAATGGCGATAAGCCCGCCGCTGCCACCGAGTGCCGGGAGTTTTTCCATCACCACGCGCTCGCAGGCTTCGAGCAGGCTAAGATTTCCGTAGTCCATTAACGCGGCGATATCATAGGCCGCCAGCGTACGGATAAATACTTCACCGGTACCGGTACAGGAGACGGCGACGCTGGCGTTATTGGCGTAGCATCCCGCCCCCACCAGCGGGCTATCACCGACTCGGCCGGGCAGTTTATTGGTCATGCCACCGGTAGACGTGGCGGCCGCCAGGTTGCCGTTAAAATCCAACGCCACGGCGCCGACGGTGCCCATTTTTTGGCGTTCGTCGAGCGGCGCATCGTGGTCGAGAATAAACTCGCCTTGGCTACGCGCCTCCAGCAGTTGCTGGAAACGCATATCGGTAGAGAACAGGGAATTATTCACCAGTTCCATACCTTCAGCCCCGGCAAAGGCTTCCGCGCCTTCGCCAATCAGCATGACGTGCGGGCTCTTGTCCAACACCAGCCGGGCTGCCAACACCGGGTTACGCAGGTGTTTCACTCCGGCAACGGCCCCCGCTTGCAGCGAATTGCCGTCCATCACGCAGGCGTCGAGTTCGTGGGTTTCCGCCGCGGTGAAAACAGAACCGATGCCGGCGTTAAACAGCGGGCACTCTTCCAGCAGGCGCACCGCCTCGGTGACCGCATCCAGCGCACTGGCGCCGGCTTCCAGCATTTTCTGCCCGCTTTCGACGATGTCCGACAGCGCCGTCACGTATTCGTGCTCTTTTTGCGCTGACATCTGCTGGCGACTTATCGCCCCGGCTCCGCCGTGAATCGCAATGACTGCCTTGCCCATTAGTTATCCCTTACGTCATTTTATTTATAAATATCATTATAGTGGCTCTGCTCCTATATCAATTTTGAATATAGAAAGAGCATCTGGAAATCAGGACGTCCAGATTTCTGGCATAACAAGGTACACCACAGGTGGCATACAGTCTGCGGGGCTTTTCTGCCATAATGTGCGCATTCGAACGTTCCCCCCAGGAGTTTAGCCATGGATTTTACCGCCGGATTGATACCGCTTGATACCGCGCTGACGCAGATGCTTAACCAGATAACCCCGCTGCATGACAGCGAATCGGTGCCGCTGCTGCAAGCGTTTGGCCGCATTACCGCCAGCGATATCTCCTCTCCACTGGACGTACCGGGTTTTGATAACTCGGCGATGGATGGCTATGCGGTACGTCTGGCCGATATCGCGGCGCAAACGCCGCTGGCGGTCGCCGGAAAAGCCTTCGCCGGGCAGCCGTTCCACGGTGAATGGCCAGCGGGTACCTGTATTCGTATTATGACCGGTGCGCCGGTTCCGGCAGGCTGCGACGCGGTGGTGATGCAGGAAGAGACCGAGCAAACCGATGCCGGTATCCGTTTTATTGCCAACGTGAAAGCGGGGCAAAATATTCGCCTCCGTGGGGAAGACATTGCCAACGGTGCGGTGGTGTTCCCTGCCGGAACGCGCCTGACGGTGGCCGAATTACCGGTGCTGGCTTCGCTGGGCATCGCGGAAGTTAGCGTAGTGCGCAAAATCCGCGTCGCGCTGTTCTCTACCGGCGATGAGCTCCAGCTCCCTGGCCAGCCGCTGGGCGATGGGCAAATCTACGATACCAACCGTCTGGCGGTGCATCTGATGCTCGAGCAGCTCGGTTGTGAAGTCATTAACCTCGGCATTATTCGCGATGACCCGGAACAGCTGCGCCAGACCTTTATCGAGGCCGACCAGCAGGCCGACGTGGTGATAAGCTCCGGCGGTGTTTCCGTTGGCGAAGCGGACTACACCAAAACTATCCTCGATGAACTGGGCGAAATCAGCTTCTGGAAGCTGGCGATTAAACCGGGTAAACCGTTCGCCTTCGGCAAGCTGAGTAAAAGCTGGTTCTGCGGTCTGCCGGGCAACCCGGTCTCTGCCGCATTAACCTTCTATCAGCTGGTGCAGCCGCTGCTGGCAAAACTAAGCGCCGGTAGCGCCGCCACTCAGGCACCGCGCCTACGCGTGCGTACCACCGATGTGCTGAAGAAATCCCCAGGGCGTCTCGACTTCCAGCGCGGTCTGTTGACCCGCAATGAAAACGGTGAACTCACCGTCGCCACCACCGGCCATCAGGGCTCGCACATTTTCAGCTCCTTTAGCCAGGGCAACTGTTTTATCGTGCTGGAGCGCGAACGCGGTCGCGTGGAAGCGGGTGAATGGGTTGAAGTTGAGCCGTTCAACCATCTGCTGGGTGGCCTGTAATGGCCGTAGAACTCAGCGATAGCGAGATGCTGCGCTACAACCGGCAAATCATCCTGCGCGACTTTGATTTCGACGGCCAGGAAGCGCTGAAAGCCTCGCGCGTGCTGGTTGTCGGGCTTGGCGGTTTAGGCTGCGCGGCGACGCAGTATCTGGCTGCGGCAGGCGTGGGCAAGATGACGCTGCTGGATTTCGACACCGTCGCGCTCTCCAACCTACAGCGGCAGACCCTGCACAGCAATGCCACTATTGGTCAGCCGAAGGTGGACTCGGCCCGTGAGGCGCTGGCGCGGATTAACCCGCACGTTGAGCTGGTTCCCCTCAACGCACTGCTCGAGGAAGAGGCGCTGTCGGCGCTGATTGCTGAGCATGATTTAGTGCTCGACTGTACCGATAACGTCACCATCCGCAACCAGCTTAATAGCGGCTGTTTCCAGCATAAGACGCCATTGGTCTCCGGGGCGGCGATTCGTATGGAAGGACAGATTTCGGTCTTTACCTATCAGCCCGGCGAACCTTGCTATCGCTGCCTGAGCCGTCTGTTCGGTGAGAATGCATTAACCTGCGTCGAAGCGGGCGTGATGTCGCCGTTGGTCGGGGTGATTGGCGCGATGCAGGCGATGGAAGCGATTAAAGTGCTGACTCATTACGGCACGCCAGCGGCGGGGAAACTGGTGATGTATGACGCAATGCGCTGCCAGTTTCGCGAGATGAAGTTAATGCGTAATCCCACCTGCGAAGTGTGCGGCTAGCCTTCGGCCTAACAACACTCTTTCCCTCTCCTTTACGGAGAGGGAAACCGAATTCGCTTACAGCGACGTACGGCCAAACGCCGTTTGCCAATCCTGTTCAAACTTCGCCACCGCCGCGTCTACCGCCGGGCTGCTGATTAACTGCTGCGCGACATCCAGCGGCAGCGTAATCGACTGACAGCCCGCCAACAGGCAATCCAGCGCCTGACGTGGGGTTTTAAAGCTCGCGGCCAGCACTTTTGCCTGCGGCGCATGCAGAGTCAGCAGATCCTGCAATTCACAAACGGTCTGAATACCGTTGCCGCCCTGCGCATCGACGCGATTGACATACGGCGCCACATATTCTGCCCCCGCCAGCGCGGAGAGTAGCCCCTGCGACGCGCCGTACACCGCGGTGCCCAGGGTCGGAATCCCTTCGGCGGTAAGCAATTTAATCGCCGCCAGCCCTTCAGCCGTTACCGGAATTTTCACCACCAGATCGGGAATAATCGCCCGCAGCTTGTGCGCATCGGCCACCATGCCGTCGGCGGTGGTCGCCATCACCTGGGCAAATAAACGCCCTTTGCCGCCCATGGCATCGAGTAACTCCGGCAGCAACGCATCCAGCGGTTTTTTACCCGCCGCAACAATACTCGGGTTTGTCGTTACGCCCGCCAGCGGAAATACGCGCGCCAGCTTCTTTACCGCCGCGACGTCTGAAGTGTCGAGATAGAGTTCCATGATGTGTCCTTAAACCGTGATATTGAGCATGGAATAACACTACCACAGCAAAACCTCGGCTTAAGTTGACGCACGTCAAAATAACTTTCATTCGAAAGTAATTTAATCTTTATACGAAAGAAGAGGGCTATCTATGATTTTCAACATTCAGCGCTATTCCACCCACGATGGTCCAGGCATCCGCACCGTTGTCTTCCTGAAAGGCTGCTCGCTCGGCTGCCGCTGGTGCCAGAATCCGGAAAGCCGCGCCCGGGAACAGGATCTCCTGTTCGACCCGCGCCTGTGTCTTGACGGCTGCGACCTGTGCCAAAAAGCTGCCCCGGCGGTGATTGAACGGGTCATTAGCGGGCTGGTTATCCATCGGGAAAAGCTGAATGACGATTCGCTCCGTGCCCTCAACGATTGTTGCCCAACCCAGGCGTTAACCGTCTGCGGTGAGGAAAAATCTGCCGACGAGATTATAGCTACCGTACTGCGCGACAAGCCGTTCTACGAACGCAGCGGCGGCGGTATGACGTTGTCCGGCGGCGAACCGTTTATGAATCCGGAACTGGCGCTGCAACTGCTTAAAAGCGCGCATGAAAACGGTATCCACACGGCGGTGGAAACCTGTCTGCACGTGCCGTGGCGTTATCTGGAACCAGCGCTGCCGTATATCGACCTGTTTCTCGCCGACTTAAAACACGTGGATGACGCGCGCTTTAAAGAGTGGACCGATGGGTCTGCCAAACGCGTGCTCGATAATCTCAAGCGCCTGTCCGCCGCCGGGAAACAGATAACCCTGCGCGTCCCGCTGATTCAGGGCTTTAACGCCGACGAAGCGTCGATTAAAGCGATTACCGATTTTGCCGCCGGGCAGCTTACTGGCGTGCGCGATATTCATTTTCTGCCGTACCACACGCTGGGCATCAATAAGTATGCGCTGCTCGGCCAACCCTACTTTGCACCCGATAAGCCGCTCAACGACCCAGCGCTGTTGGATTTCGCCCAACGGTACGCTCATGAACATGGGTTAACGGCGACACTACGAGGATAAAACTGATGACCACGCTGACTCTCGATAAATTAACCGCCCGCATTCAGGCCCACAAAAACGCGCTGGTGCATATCGTTAAGCCGCCGGTGTGTACCGAACGCGCGCGCCACTATACCGAAGCCTACCAGCAGCACATGGATAAACCGATCCCGGTGCGTCGCGCGCTGGCGCTGGCCCATCACCTGGCAGAACGCACCATCTGGATAAAACACGACGAGCTGATTATCGGTAACCAGGCCAGCGAAGTTCGCGCAGCGCCGATCTTCCCGGAATATACCGTTAGCTGGATTGAGAAAGAGATCGATGATTTAGCCGATCGTCCCGGTGCAGGCTTTGCAGTCAGCGAAGAGAACAAGCGTGTGCTGCATGAAGTGTGCCCGTGGTGGCGCGGCCAGACCGTGCAGGACCGCTGCTACGGGATGTTTACCGACGAACAAAAAGCGCTGCTGGCCACCGGGATCATCAAAGCCGAAGGCAATATGACCTCCGGCGATGCCCACCTGGCGGTTAACTTCCCGCTGCTGCTGGAGAAAGGTCTCGACGGCATGCGCGCTAAAGTTGCCGAACGCCGCACCCGCATTAACCTGACGGTGCTGGACGACCTGCACGGCGACCAGTTCCTGAAAGCGATTGATATCGTGCTCGATGCGGTCAGCCTGCACATCCTGCGCTTCGCCGAGCTGGCGCGCCAAATGGCCGCCGAAGAGATCCGTGAAAGCCGCCGTGACGAACTGCTGGCGATGGCGGACAACTGCGATGTGATTGCCCATCAGCCGCCAAAAACCTTCTGGCAGGCGCTACAGCTGTGCTATTTCATCCAGTTGATTCTGCAAATTGAGTCCAACGGCCACTCGGTATCGTTCGCCCGTATGGACCAGTATCTGTACCCGTTCTACCGCCGAGACGTTGAGCTTGAGCAGTCGCTGGGCCGTGAACAGGCCATTGAGCTGCTGCACAGCTGCTGGCTGAAGTTACTGGAAGTGAACAAAATTCGCTCCGGTTCACACTCAAAAGCCTCTGCCGGCAGCCCGCTGTATCAAAACGTCACCATCGGTGGACAGAAACTGGTTAACGGCGAAGCGCAGGACGCGGTTAACCCACTCTCCTACGCAATTCTCGAATCCTGCGGCCGTCTGCGCTCCACCCAACCAAACCTGAGCGTGCGCTACCATGCAGGGATGAGCAATGACTTCCTCGACGCCTGCGTGCAGGTGATCCGCTGCGGCTTCGGGATGCCGGCCTTTAACAACGATGAAATCGTCATTCCTGAATTCATCAAGCTGGGCGTTGAACCTGACGACGCTTACGACTATGCGGCAATTGGCTGCATCGAAACCGCCGTCGGCGGTAAGTGGGGCTACCGCTGCACCGGTATGAGCTTTATCAACTTTGCCCGCGTGATGCTGGCGGCAATGGAAGGCGGTCGCGACGCCACCAGCGGACAAGTATTCCTGCCGCAGGAACATGCGCTGTCGAAGGGCAACTTTACCCACTTCGATCAGATGCTCGCCGATTGGGATACCCAGATTCGCTACTACACCCGTAAATCGATTGAGATTGAATACGTCGTCGACACCATGCTGGAAGAAAACGTACACGATATTCTCTGTTCAGCGCTGGTGGATGACTGCATTGAGCGGGCAAAAAGCATCAAGCAAGGTGGCGCGAAGTACGACTGGGTTTCCGGCCTGCAGGTAGGTATAGCCAACCTCGGCAACAGCCTGGCGGCGGTGAAAAAGCTGGTCTTCGACCAGGGAATTATTGGTCAGCAGGAACTGGCGAAAGCGCTGGCGGAAGATTATGACGGCCTGACTCACGAGCAGCTGCGTCAGCGCTTAATTAACGGCGCGCCGAAATACGGTAACGATGATGACAGCGTCGATACTCTGCTGGCTCGCGCTTACCAGACCTATATCGACGAGCTGAAGCAGTATCACAACCCGCGCTACGGCCGAGGCCCGATTGGCGGCAACTACTACGCCGGTACTTCGTCCATTTCGGCCAACGTGCCGTTTGGCGCGCAGACCATGGCGACGCCGGACGGACGCAAAGCGAAAACCCCGCTGGCGGAAGGCGCAAGCCCGGCCTCTGGCACCGATCACCTCGGCCCAACGGCGGTGATAAGCTCCGTCGGTAAGCTGCCCACTTCAGCGATTCTCGGCGGCGTGCTGTTAAACCAGAAGCTGAACCCGGCAACGCTGGAAAACGAAAGCGATAAGCAGAAGCTGATGGCGCTGCTGCGCACCTTCTTCGAGGTACACAAAGGCTGGCACATTCAGTACAACATCGTGTCGCGCGAAACGCTGCTTGAGGCGAAGAAGCATCCGGACCAGTACCGCGATCTGGTGGTCCGCGTCGCCGGGTATTCCGCCTTCTTTACCGCACTGTCACCGGATGCCCAGGACGATATCATCGCCCGTACCGAGCATACGTTGTAATTCTTAACGCCCTATTGCCCTCTCCTTTCCCGGGAGAGGGTTCTATGCGCCCCGCCTGTCTTTCGAATGAAATTAAATTTGTGCTTTAGCTCACATTGTAATTAAATTGCTGCTGGCCGGATTTACCCCAGGAGCATCCCGTATGACCGTTAAAGTTATCGTCACAGACATGGACGGAACTTTTCTTAATGACGCTAAGACCTACGACCGTTCACGGTTTCTGGCGCAGTTTGAACAGCTTCAACAACGTGGCATTGAATTCGTCGTCGCCAGCGGCAACCAGTATTATCAGCTCATTACCTTCTTCCCTGAGATCCGCGATCGCATCTCCTTTGTCGCTGAAAATGGCGCGCTGGTCTACGAACACGGCCAGGAACTGTTCCACGGCGAGCTGACCCGCCACGAGTCACAAACGGTGTTCACCGAATTACTCAAAGATCCTCAGCTGAAATTTGTCGCCTGCGGGCTGGAAAGCGCCTACATCAGCGACAGCGCGCCGGACGACCTCGTGGCGCTGATGTCGAAGCACTACTACCGTTTAAAACGCGTAGCTAACTACCACGATATTGACGACAAAATTTTTAAATTCTCGCTGAATCTGCCGGACAGTGAGATCCCTGAGCTGGTTGATAAACTGCACGTCTCGCTCAACGGCATCATGAAACCAGTGACCAGCGGTTTTGGCTTTGTTGACCTGATAATTCCCGGCCTGCATAAAGCCAACGGTATCAGCCGCCTGCTTAAACGCTGGCAGGTCTCGCCACAGGAATGCGTGGCGATTGGCGACAGCGGCAACGACGCGGAAATGCTTAAGCTGGTGAAATATGCCTTCGCCATGGACAACGCCGCCGAGAATATTAAAGCCATTGCCGGGTATCGGACCGACGACAACAACCACGATGGCGCGCTGAACGTCATTCAGGCCGTGCTGGACGGCACCACGCCCTTCTGATTTTCTCCCTCTGTAGGTCTGATAAGCGCCGCGTCACCTGACGCATCGGCGCACCGCTGTCGGATGGCGGCTTTGCCTTATCCGACAGACATTTGCCATACCGCGACATAAACCGTAGATCTGATAAGCGTAGGTCTGATAAGCGCAGCGCCATCTGACGCATCGGCGCACCGCTGTCGGATGGCGGCTTTGCCTTATCCGACCGACAGACATTTGCCGTAGCGCGACAATAACCATAGGTCTGATAAGCGTAGCGCCATCAGACGCATCGGCTCACCGCTGTCGGATGGCGGCTTTGCCTTATCCGGCCGACAGACATTTGCCATACCGCGACATTAACCGTAGGTCTGATAAGCGCAGCGCCATCTGACGCATCGGCGCACCGCTGCCGGATGGCGGCTTTGCCTTATCCGACCTACAGACATTTGCCATACCGCGACATAAACCGTAGGTCTGATAAGCACAGCGCCATCTGACGCACCGCCGCACCGCTGTCGGATGGCGGCTTTGCCTTATCCGACCTACATCAGAAAAATCGGCGCAGAACCGTCAAAAATTTAAACTTGCATTAACTTTATTTTAACTTAAAGTATCATCTGTAATTCATTTTACTTTCGAACGAAAGATTATGAGGTTGATATGACGATTTCCTTTACCCACGAAACGCTGCCCGCCGACCCAAAAGCGGCCATTCGTCAAATGAAGCAGGCGCTGCGCGCGCAGATTGGTGATGTGCAGGCGGCATTCGACCGCCTGAGCACCATCATTGAAGCGCGGGTGGCGGAAATTAACGCCCTCAAGGCGCAAGGGCAGCCGGTCTGGCCGGTGATTCCATTTGCCGATATCGCGGCGGGCAACCTCAGTGACGCCACCCGCGCTGAGGTCAAACGTCGGGGCTGCGCGGTGATTAAAGGCCACTTCCCGCGCGAGCAGGCGCTGGCGTGGGATCGTTCAATGCTCGACTACCTCGACCTCAACCGTTTCGACGATGTCTATAAAGGCCCTGGCGACACGTTCTTTGGTTCACTCGACGCCTCGCGTCCGGAAATCTACCCAATCTACTGGTCCCAGGCGCAGATGCAGGCGCGGCAAAGTGCGGAAATGGCGCAAGCGCAGTCATTTTTGAATCGCCTGTGGCAGGTAGAAAGCGAAGGTCAGCAGTGGTTTAACCCGGATATCAGCGTGATTTATCCGGACCGCATTCGCCGCCGCCCGCCGGGCACCACCTCTAAAGGACTCGGCGCCCATACCGACTCGGGTGCGCTGGAGCGCTGGCTGCTGCCGGCCTATCAGAAGGTATTTGCTAGCGTATTTAACGGCAACATTGAACAGTACGATCCATGGAACGCAGCACATCGCACCGAAGTGGAAGAGTATACGGTGGATAACACTACCAAATGCTCGGTATTCCGCACCTTCCAGGGCTGGACGGCGCTGTCAGACATGATCCCAGACCAGGGACTGCTGCACGTGGTGCCAATTCCGGAAGCCATGGCCTATGTGCTGCTGCGCCCGCTGCTCGACGACGTTCCAGATGATGAACTATGCGGCGTAGCGCCTGGCAAAGTGCTGCCGATTTCCGAGAAATGGCACCCGCTGTTGATAAGCGCCCTCACCTCGATTCCCGCGCTGGAGGCCGGTGATTCCGTCTGGTGGCACTGCGATGTTATCCATTCGGTCGCCCCGGTGGAAAATCAGCAGGGCTGGGGGAATGTGATGTACATTCCCGCCGCCCCGATGTGCGCGAAAAATCTCGCTTACGCGCATAAAGTCAAAACGGCGCTGGAGCGCGGCGCATCGCCGGGTGATTTCCCGCGGGAAGACTATGAGGCCGACTGGCAGGGACGTTTCACCCTTGCCGACCTCAATATTCACGGTAAGCGCGCGCTGGGTATCGACGTCTGATTGCCATATAGGCCTTCTTGTTCCACGGCGGAGTGCCCTTTCCCCGGGCGCACCCGCCGCACCGATTCCCGCACCGCCAGACGACCGTGCAGCAGCAATGATCCTACCGGCGCGTCCGGGCGAATCAAGCGCTGCTGGAGCATCTGCACCGCTTCTACGCCCAGTTCATCACGCGGCACGTGCACTGCGGTCAGTGGGACATCTTCGATGGCTGCAAGATTAAACCCGTCGATACTCATCACCGACACATCCTGCGGCACACGCAGGCCGCGCTGGTTCAGAGCATTGATGGTGCCTGCAGCCATAAAGTCACCGCCCACCAGAAACGCCGTCGGCATCACCCGACCATTCCGTTCATCCAGCCACTGGCCCACTTTTTCTTCCGCTTCTTTGGCGCTAAAGCTGCTGATGTTCAGCAGATCGCGTTCATGTTCAAAGACCATGTTGTGCTGCCGCCACGACTCCTTCACTCCCGCTAAACGCTGCTCCATGGTGTATCGCCGCAGGCACATGACGTTCATCACTTCACGGTGCCCCATCTCAAACAGATAGCGGGCCGCAAAAGCACCAATCAGCCGATGATCCGGAGCAATCGCCGGAAGGCGCATGCGTTCATCGCGGCAGTTGATCAGCACGCAGGGTTTACCGAGATCGGCCGCCAGATCGTGAATGTGCGGATCGTCGATTCCCAGCAGGATCGCCGCCTGAGTTTCCGCTTCATTCATCCGCGACAGGAATAGCGCCGGGTCGCTGTCATTTTCCTCCAGCGGGCAGTAGCGCAGGCGTACCTCGTGCGCGGAAAGCGCTTTGCTGATGCTCTGGATCACGCGGTAGTAGAAGATATCCGAACGCTCATCGAATGCCCGCGGCGGCGCAAAGATAATCAGGCTGTTCAGCAGCATGCGTCCCGCAGCCAAACCGTCCATCACCCCAAGTTCACGGGCGCAGGCCAGTACCTGTTCACGCGCCCGAACGCTAGTGTTGGCTTTCCCGGCCAGTACCCGCGATACCGTGCTGGCGGAAAGCCCCGTGCGCCCGGCAATTTCCGCAATTTTCAGCTTCTTTTCCATTTTGTGATCCGCATCTAATTCAGAAATGAAAGAATTTTCATGACCTAAAAACCGCATTTTCTATGGCCTTAAGTAGGTATGCGTAATGTATATCAGCCATTCATGAAAAAACGTGCATAAAACCCACTTTCCTCGAATTTTGTTGTCGCCTACTGTGAATTGGTAGAACAACTTCCATACAAGAATGATGGAAGGTCGTAGAAATAAAACAAATAAATATCAACCAATTATAAAAAGTGGTGTGACAACTCTCCACGGAGTTGCCCCTCCGTTCCCTACATCTTCCTGTGGAGATCCCGATGAGTCAGGGTATCAATAACGATATGGCCGTGAGTAAACCGCGCCGAATAGTCAAGAACTTACGCTGGTGGGTACTGGTCCTGTTTTTACTGGGCGTAACCGTCAACTACATCACCCGTAACTCGCTGGGGATCCTCGCCCCGGAACTGAAAACCAGCCTCGGGATCACCACCGAGCAGTACTCATGGATCGTCGGTGCATTCCAGCTGGCCTATACCTTATTCCAGCCGCTGTGCGGTTGGCTGATTGACGTTATCGGCCTGAAGCTCGGCTTTATGATTTGCGCGGGGCTGTGGGCACTGACCTGCCTGCTGCACGCCGGAGCGGGCAACTGGCTACATCTGGCAATTCTGCGCTTCTTTATGGGCGGCGCGGAAGCTGCTGCCACGCCGGCTAACGCCAAAACCATCGGCGAGTGGTTCCCGAAATCCGAGCGTCCGGTGGCTGCGGGTTGGGCAGGCGTCGGCTTCTCTATTGGTGCGATGCTGGCACCGCCGATTATCTACTTCGCGCATGCTTCGTTCGGCTGGCAGGGTGCGTTTATGTTCACCGGCGTGCTGGCGGCGGCGTGGGTGGTGCTGTGGTGGGCGTTCTACCATAACCCAGATAAACACCCGAACCTGAGCAAAGAAGAGCTGGAATTCATCCGTCAGGATAATGAACCACCGGCGGTAAAATTGCCGTTCCTCACCGCGCTGAAAACAGTCGGCAAGAACAAGCGTTTTTACGGTATCGCGATCCCAGCCTTTATGGCTGAACCAGCCTGGGCGGTGATGAGCTTCTGGGTACCGCTGTATCTGTCCAAAGCCTACGGAATGGACCTCAAGCAGATTGCCCTCTTCGCCTGGCTGCCGTTCCTGGCCGCCGACCTCGGCAGCATCGCCAGTGGCTATCTGACCAAACTGTACGTTCGCCTGTTCGGCTGCTCCCGGGTGAATTCCATCGTGGCTTCTTCGGTCAGCGGCGCGTTCCTGATGATCTCCCTGGCAGCCATGGCCTTCACCAATAATCCGTATGTCGCGATTGCGCTGATCTCTGTTGGCGGTTTTGGCCACCAGATTATCTCCTGCATGCTCAGCGCCCTGGTGGTGGAGTCCTTTGATAAAGGCCAAATGGCCACCGTTAACGGTATGCGTGGTTCCGCCGCGTGGATCGCCAGCTTCGCCTTCTCCCTGATTATCGGGGTTACCGCCGACAAAATCGGCTTTAACCCATTATTTATCGCCATGGGTTTCTTTGACCTGATTGGCGCTTTCTTCCTGGTCACCTTTATTGCTGAACGTCGCGCAAAACGCGCCTGAGAGTGGATGTAAACATGAAAACGCTGAAAAACTGGACCCTGCAAAAACAGTCAACCCATCACGTCGAACTGAGCGTTGATGGCCAGCACACGCTGTGTCTGTACGTACTGGAAGAGAATCTGTTTCGCGTGCTGTTAAAACGCAAAGGCGAACTGGCGCTTAATCGCACCTGGAGTATTGCCCCGGCGCAGGATGTTCCCTGGGAAGGTCGCGATCGCGAGGATCTCAGCGGCTTTACCCTGCCCGGCTGGACGCTCAGCCAGCAGGACGACACGATAGTAGTAGCCACCGAATCCCTGCGGGCTACCGTCCACCAGCCGCTGTGGATTGAATGGCACTACCGCAATGCAGAAGGTGAATGGCAGACGCTGGTCAACGACCGTCCGACCAGCGCCTACCTGGTCAACGCCCATGGCGATGGCGTGGCGCACTATCAGAGCCGTCGTAAGGACGAACGTTTCTACGGCCTGGGTGATAAAGCGGGCGACCTGCAGCGCGGCGGTAAACGCTACGAGATGCGTAACCTTGACGCCATGGGTTATAACGCCGTCAGCACCGACCCGCTGTACAAGCACATTCCGTTCACCATCACCCGCCGTGACGACATCAGCTTCGGGCTGTTTTACGATAACCTCAGCAGCTGCTGGCTGGATCTGGGGAATGAAATTGATAACTACCACACCGCCTATCGCCGCTGGCAGGCCGAGGCCGGTGATATCGATTACTACCTGTTTACCGGCGAGCGCGTGCTGGACGTCACCAAATCATTTGTTCGTCTGACCGGGAAAACCCTGTTCGGGCCGAAATGGAGCCTCGGCTACAGCGGCTCGACGATGCACTACACCGATGCGCCGGACGCGCAAAACCAGCTGATGAACTTTATTCGCCTGTGCGACGAGCACGCGATTCCATGCGATTCATTCCAGCTATCGTCCGGCTACACCTCGATCAACGGCAAGCGCTACGTGTTCAACTGGAACTACGACAAAGTGCCGCAGCCGAAAGTCATGAGCCAGGCGTTTCACGATGCGGGGCTGCATCTGGCGGCCAACATCAAACCGTGTCTGCTGCAGGATCACCCGCGCTACGGGGAAGTGGCGGAAAGCGGGTTATTTATCCGTGATTCAGAAAGCAACGGACCGGAGCGTTCCAGCTTCTGGGATGATGAAGGTTCGCACCTCGACTTCACCAACCCGAAAACCGTGACCTGGTGGCAGGAAGGCGTCACCCAGCAGTTGCTGGAGCAAGGCATCGACTCCACCTGGAACGACAATAACGAGTTTGAAGTGTGGGATGGCGAAGCCCGCTGCTATGGCTTTGGCAACGAAATTGCCATCAAACATATTCGCCCGGTGATGCCGCTGTTGATGATTCGCGCCTCGCTGGAAGCGCAGCAGCGTTTTGCCCCTAACAAGCGCCCTTACCTGATTTCCCGTTCCGGCTGCGCCGGGATGCAGCGCTACGTGCAAACCTGGAGCGGCGATAACCGCACTAACTGGGATACCCTGCGCTACAACATCCGTATGGGCCTGGGTATGAGCTTGTCCGGGCTGTACAACCTTGGCCACGACGTGGGCGGTTTCTCTGGCGATAAGCCAGATCCGGAACTGTTTGTCCGCTGGGTACAAAACGGGGTGATGCACCCGCGATTTACCATCCACTCATGGAACGACGACCATACGGTCAACGAACCGTGGATGTACCCAGGCATTACGCCATGCATTCGTGAAGCGATTGAGCTGCGCTATCGCCTGATGCCGTACCTCTACACCTTGCTGTGGCAGGCGCACGTCGATGATGAACCGATGCTACGTCCTACTTTCCTTGACCACGAACATGACGAAGAGACCTTTGCCGAGTGCGATGACTTCCTGCTGGGTCGCGATCTGCTGGTGGCAAGCGTAGTGGAACAGGGTCAGCGCCAACGTCCCGTGTGGCTACCGGACAATGAGACCGGCTGGTACGATTTCTATACCGGCGAATGGTTCTCCGGCGGTCAACATATCGTCATTGATGCGCCGCTGGAGAAACTGCCGCTGCTGGTCCGCGCGGGCGCGGGTCTGCCGCTCAGCGAACGTATCGCCTTTGTTAACGTCAACGAAGATACCAGCCGCGAACTCAAGTTGTTCCCGGTTAAAGGCGTGGGTTCAACCAGCGGTCAGCTGTTCGAAGATGACGGTGAATCCTGGGGCTATAAAGAAGGCAATGCGCTGTGGCTGGATTGGGAGATGGTTTGCACCGGCAGTACAATTGACCTGAAGGTGAAAGCGCGCGGTGATTATCGCCCAGCCTGGAAAGCGCTGAAGGTAACACTGCCTGCGGGTGAGAAACGTCAGCTGTTGATTAACGGCGAAGAAAACGGTGAATGGGTGCGAGGATAACCTTGTACCGCAGCCCTCTCCTTCGGGAGAGGGCACGGCAATCAATATTACTCGACGCCTTTAGTACGCAGGTAATCTTCGTAGTTACCGGTGAAGTCCACCACGCGCTCAGGCGTAATTTCAATCACGCGGGTCGCCAGCGAGCTGACGAACTCACGGTCGTGAGAAACGAAGATCAGGGTGCCCTGATACATTTCCAGCGCCATGTTCAGTGATTCGATGGATTCCATATCCAGGTGGTTGGTAGGTTCATCCATCACCAGGATGTTCGGTTTTTGCATCATCAGCTTACCGAACAGCATACGACCCTTCTCACCACCGGACAGTACTTTCGCCGGTTTTTTGATATCGTCCTGGCTGAATAACAGACGCCCCAGGAAGCCACGGACCACCTGCTCGTCATCACCTTCCTGTTTCCACTGGCTCATCCAGTCGAATACGCTCAGGTCGTTATCGAAATCTTCTGCGTGATCCTGCGCATAGTAACCAATCTGCGCGTTCTCGGACCATTTCACGGTGCCATGATCCGGGGTCAGTTCGCCAACCAGCGTCTTCAGCATGGTGGATTTACCCACGCCGTTGGCACCCAGGATGGCAATCTTCTCGCCAACTTCCAGCAGCAGATTGAAATCTTTAAACAGCGGGCCGTTATCAAAACCTTTGCTGAGCTCTTCCACCGCCAGCGCGTTACGGAACAGTTTCTTATCCTGCTCGAAGCGGATGAACGGGTTCTGGCGGCTGGAGGCTTTCACTTCGTCCAGCTTGATTTTATCAATCTGACGAGCACGGGAGGTGGCCTGACGAGATTTAGAGGCGTTGGCGCTAAAGCGGCTAACGAAGGATTGCAGGTCAGCAATCTGCGCCTTTTTCTTAGCGTTATCAGCCAGCAGACGTTCACGCGCCTGGGTCGCCGCGGTCATGTATTCGTCGTAGTTACCCGGGTACACGCGCAGTTCGCCGTAGTCCAGATCCGCCATGTGGGTACACACCATGTTCAGGAAGTGACGGTCGTGCGAGATGATAATCATGGTGCTATCGCGATCGTTGAGCGTCTGCTCCAGCCAGCGAATGGTATCGATGTCCAGGTTGTTCGTTGGTTCATCGAGCAGCAGGATATCTGGGTTAGAGAACAGCGCCTGCGCCAACAGCACACGCAGTTTCCAGCCCGGTGCGACTTCGCTCATCAGACCGTAATGCTGCTCAACCGGAATCCCCACGCCCAGCAGCAGTTCACCTGCACGGGATTCCGCGGAGTAACCGTCCATCTCGCCGTAAAGCACTTCGAGGTCGGCCACTTTGTAGCCATCTTCTTCGCTCATTTCAGCCAGACCATAAATACGGTCGCGCTCTTGCTTCACTTCCCACAGCTCGCCGTGGCCCATGATCACCGTATCGAGCACGGTGAAGGTTTCGAAGGCGAACTGATCCTGGCGCAGCTTACCGATGCGTTCGTTCGGATCGAGGGAAACGTTGCCCAGCGTCGGTTCTAAGTCGCCGCCAAGGATTTTCATAAAGGTGGATTTGCCGCTCCCGTTAGCGCCAATCAGGCCGTAACGGTTGCCGCCGCCAAATTTGACGGAGATATTTTCGAACAGCGGCTTACTGCCAAACTGCATGGTGACGTTGCTGGTAACTAACACGGGAGTATCCTGAAGAATGTGACAAACCGCCTATTGTGCCACAATTCCGAATAAAAAGCGCCCGCCATCGCAAGACGCTAAACTGTAACTGAAGTGAAAAAAATGTGATTTAGTACACATCCGAATTCCATGCGGCACAGAATGCACATATAATGCGCTCCTACTAACAGGGTAAATTCCTAAACAACCGCCGTAAGGCACTGATACCTCGCACACATGAACATGAAATTAAAAACGATTTTCGCTGCGGCGCTTGCTGTCGTGGGCTTCTGTAATTCGGCATCTGCGGTAACGTATCCGCTGCCGACCAACGGCAGCCGCATTGTCGGTCAGAACCAGGTCATCACCATTCCTGACAACAATAAGCAACCGCTGGAATACTTCGCGGCCCAGTATCAGATGGGTTTGTCCAACATGCTGGAAGCAAACCCTGGCGTGGATACCTACCTGCCAAAAGGCGGCACCGTGCTGAATATTCCTCAGCAGCTGATCCTGCCGGATACCGTGCATGAAGGTATTGTCATTAACAGCGCAGAAATGCGTCTGTACTACTACCCGAAAGGCACTAACACCGTTATCTTGCTGCCAATCGGTATCGGCCAGTTGGGCAAAGATACGCCAATCAACTGGACGACCAAGGTAGAACGTAAGAAAGCCGGTCCAACCTGGACGCCAACGGCGAAAATGCACGCGGAATATATCGCCGCAGGCAACCCGCTGCCAGCCGTTGTTCCCGCCGGCCCGGATAACCCTATGGGGCTGTACGCGCTGTATATCGGCCGTCTGTACGCTATCCACGGCACCAACGCCAACTTCGGTATCGGCCTGCGTGTAAGCCACGGCTGTGTGCGTCTGCGTAACGAAGACATCAAGTTCCTGTTCCAGAACGTGCCGGTTGGCACCCGCGTCCAGTTTATTGATGAGCCAGTGAAAGCGACCACCGAGCCAGATGGCAGCCGCTTCATTGAAGTTCACAACCCGCTGTCTACCACGGAAGCGCAGTTCGAAGGTGGTGAAATTGTGCCAATCGCACTGACCCAGGCGGTACAGAAAGTGACTGGCCAGTCTGACGTTGACCAGAGCATCGTTGACCAGGCGGTTAAAAACCGTTCCGGGATGCCGGTTCGTCTGAACTAAGTCGGCTTCAAAATAGAAAATGGCGGGTTAATCACCCGCCATTTTTTTTAGCTGTTATTCACAATCACAATGCCGCCATGATCGTAACGATAGTGGCAGTGCGCGTACTCCAGCGGCGTCCCGTCGTCCAGATAGATAACCTGCTCCACTTCCAGAATTGGATCGCTCGGCTCGCAGCTCAGATGCTGCTGGTCCAGTTCATCCGGCTTTATCGCCCGAACGACGCGGTAGGAGCCCATCATTTTAAGCCCGAGATTGTCCTGCACGTAGCGAAACACCGAGCTTTCCAGATGCGCCTTACTCAGCCCTGGCACCAGCGATACCGGCATCACCGTGATATCCAACGACAGAGGTTCGCCGTTAAGCAAACGCAGGCGGACAAAATCGTAGACCGGCGCATCGGCGTTAATCAGCAATGAAGCCTGCTCTTTCTCGGTTGGAAAACGTAGCTCAAAGCGCACCACCTGGCTTTCAACCGTTCCCAGGTACCCCCAGGTTTCCGTGGCGCCAGAATAATCACTGCCTGGCACATCCCACTGCGAAAGCTGGAGGAAATTTTTGCGCACAAAAGTGCCCTGCCCCTGGCGGGTATAGACCAGCCCTTCGACTATCAGCTGGCGCATGGCCTGCTGGATAGTCATACGGCTGGTGCCAAATTCTGCCGCCAGCGCAAACTGGTCCGGCAGAGGGTCAGAAGCAGGATACTGCCGACTTATGATCCGCTTTTTAATTTCCCGCGCTATCGCGATGTACTTCGCTGCCATCACCCGCCTCTGTTTTTCTGTAATTACATCTCTTCGCCGTTGCTGTGAATGGCCTTTTTCAACCATGCATAACTTTTCTTCGGCACGCGGCTTAAATCTTTTAAGTCGTGGTTTTCACGGTTGACGTACACCACGCCGTAACGTTTACGCATATCGCCCTGCGAGCTAAGAATATCAATCAGCCCCCAGCCGAGGTAGCCAATCACCTGCGCGCCATCTTCAAAAATCGCCTCTTTCATGGCGTTGATATGGTCGCGATGGTAGGCAATACGGTAATCGTCAGCAATCTGGTTCTCACCGTCCCACGACTCAATGACCCCAATACCGTTTTCAATCGGGAACACCGGCAAGCGCCAGTCGTTGTAGTAACGGGTAATGATACTGCGAAAACCGAGCGGATCGATCTGCCAGTTCCATTCGGTGGCTTTCAGATGCGGATTCGGCTTATCGCCGAACAGCATGTAGTTGTTGACCGGCGTGTCTTTTGGAATCGGATCGCTGTCGAGCGTGCGGCTGGCATAGTAGCTGAACGCCATATAGTCGTTTTTCATGGTTGCCAGCACTGCCAGATCTTCATCGAGATAGATATCGCGCAGACCCGCTTTATCGACAAAATGCATCACTTCCGGGCTGTAGCCTTCACCGGCAAAGGCGCGCAGCAGGTTCTGGTTGAAGAATTCATCCAGCTGCTGAGCACAGAAAACATCGCGCGGTTTGCAGGTTGCCGGATAAACCTGAGCGTGTGCCAGCATGCCGCCCATCAGTTTGCCCGGTTTGGTCTGGTGCAGGTAATTGGTCAGATGCGCATGCGCCATCATCACGTGATGCTGAATCTGATAGAGCTCGCGCAGGGTTTTATCGCCGCGCATATAGCCGGAAATCAGGAAGGCTTCCGGCATGTGATACAGGTTCTGTTCGTTAAAGGTCAGCCACCAGGTGACGCGGTCGCCGAAGCAATCAATCATTTTCTTGCCGTAGCGGATAAAGGCTTCCAGCACGCGACGGTCGGTGAAACCGTTGTATTTTTCCGCCAGCGCCAGCGGCATATCGAAGTGGTAAAGGCAGATCATCGGCTCGATGCCACGCTCAATCAGCCCGGTGATGAAGCGCTCGTAGAAGGCGATACCCTCTTCATTAAATTCACCGTCGCCGGTTGGGCAGACGCGGCTCCAGGCAATCTGGAAGCGATAGCAGTTCATGCCCAGATCTTTCATTAAATCAAAATCTTCTTCAAAGCGATGGTAGGAATCCGTCGCCACCTTCCAGTCGGAGGCAAACTCTTTCGGCTCGCGAATATCGTAAACCGACATCCCTTTGCCGCCCTCATTCCACGCCCCTTCAGTCTGCATGCTGGACACCGAGTTGCCCCACAGGAAGTTGGCGGGCAGTGATGATTTCATTGTTTGGCTCCTATATGACTAGTCATTTAAAGTTCATGACTAGTCATATAACCGGAAGACGAAATAATCCGCAACCGAGAGGATCGATTTTTGTGAGATCAAAGTGGATTTCCCGGGCGGTTAACGCTCGCCCGGGAGGGATCAGTGGAGGATCAACAGCAGTCCGTAGCCGGTCGCCGCCGCCCACAGCAGCATGGGAATTGAGTAGAGATGGAAGCGCCACCAGATGCGCCGGTCTGCGGCCATACGCAGAGCAATCAGGTTGGCCAGCGATCCCGGCAGCAGGCCGAATCCACCGACGTTTACCGCCCAGGCCAGCAGCAGCGACGGCGGCACGTAGTTCAGCAGCAAAATGGTGGATGGCACATTGCTTATCACCTGCGATAAGCCAATCGCCGTCAGCCATAGCTGGCCGTCGGAGAGCGCACCGACACCGCTGAGCGATTGATTGAGCGCCGGAAGCTGGGTCAGCAGGTGCACATCAATAAACATCGCCATAAACACCAGCAGCAGCGTCCAGTCGACGCTAAACACCACGCGACGCGCCAGCAGCAGGAAACCTACGGCAACAATAACCAGCCCCCACAGCTCCTGCTTCATCTCCAGCGCGGCGAGGAAAATCAGATAGAACGCCAGACAGCTCCACACCAGCAGCGGCTGCCAGCTCGGCGTGCGATCGCTACTCTGAAAATCGAGTTTTTTCGCCGGGAAGCAGAACCAGCACAGCACCAGCAGCGTCACCATCATCGCCAGCGCAAGCGGCAGCATCTGCAAGGTAAAGGCCGGGAACGATAAACCCGAACGGCCCCACAGCAGAATATTTTGCGGGTTGCCGATAGGCGTTAATAACGACCCGGCGTTGACCGCCAGCGCCTCAAAAATAATCAGCCGGTTGACGGGCAACGCGCACCATTTTTTCAAGGTCAGGGTCAGCGGCACCACGATAAACAGCGCCACATCGTTGGTCAGAAAAGTCGACAGCAGCGCCGCAGCCAGTACCATAAACAGCGCCAGCTGGCGTTCGGTGACAAAGCGACGCGCCATTTTGCGCCCCAGGACATCAAAATAGCCGCTCTGCTCCACGCCTTTGGTCAGCAGCATCAGGCCGCTTAAGGTAATAATAGTGTGCCAGTCAATCGCCGCTGGCCAGCTGGCGGGCTGAAAGGGAACGAAAAAGCTCAGCCCAACGCCGATGATAATCAGCAGATGTAAAAAACGGTCGCCCATCAGCGACCGTATAAAAGGGAGGTTCATTCAGCCGATTGCCCGTGCTTTTGGGTAAACTGACGGAACATGTCCAGCGTCTCTTCGCTGACATGATGTTCAATGCCTTCCGCATCGCGGCGGGCCGTATCGGCGCTGACGCCCAGCACCAGCAGGAAGTTCTCCACCACCTGATGACGTTCGCGACTCTCCTGCGCCAGCTTCTCACCTTCTGGAGTCAGAAATACGCCGCGCCATGGGATCTGTTCAATCAGCCCTACGCCCGCCAGACGTTTAAGCATTTTGGCGACGGTCGGTTGAGACACGCCCAGACGGGCCGCCATATCAACCTGTCGCGCTTCACCGACTTCGTTGATCAAATCAGAAATCAGCTCAACGTAATCGTCAATCAGCTCCCGACGGTGCGCTTCACGCACCTGACGAAAGCCTTCAACGTGTTCTTCGACATTCACTAGCTGCGTCACTTTTTTTGTTATTGGCGTACCTGCGCGACGACCCATAGAACTTCCTCATCATGTGTGACGCCTGAACGCGTCATATCAAGTGAGCCCATTGTAATGGATTGTGACTCGAGCACAAAAATTTAACGTTTTAGCCATAGCTATAAAATATAGCCTATGCTATATCTGTATGTAATACGAACGCTCATCAAGGATTGACGAGCTGAATGCAGGAGGAACCATGAACGAATTCAAGAGGTGTATCAGCGTGTTTAGCCACTCTCCTTTTAAAGTACGCTTGATGTTAATCGGTATGCTGTGCGACCTGTTCAATAGCAAGCCACCACAGGACACTCCGTCCCGCTAAGCGGCGTCGCGACGCCGCTTCATCATCCTGTCACAATCCGCTGGCAAGCTACCCGTTTGCGCCCTAAATCCCCGCTTATTTTCTGGTTTTGTAATCACCATCCCAAAACATTTCGTTATCAGCAGTTGACCCAATAATAAGCTGGCTTTATCTTCTTGCAGCCCTGTACTTTGCATCCCCCTCTTCACGCATTGTCTGGTCAATAAAGAACCCTTGACGCCAGGGGACGCACATGGCGTTTTTATAGTTGCGATTTATGAATCTAACCCTGAAAGACACCCTTGCCGCACGTGGGCTTGCTATTAGCCCGTGGACGGGATTTTATTTTTTACAATCTATTCTGATTAACCTGGCGCTGGGCTATCCATTTAGTCTGCTGTATGCGGTGGCGTTTACCTGCGTGCTACATTTGCTGTGGCGCACGCTACCCAAAGTGCAAAAGGTGATTCTGGGGATTTATTCACTCGTCGCCGCGCTCTATTTCCCGTTCAGTACGGCCTACGGCGCACCAAACTTCAACACCCTGTTGGCGCTGCATTCCACCAACATGGAAGAGTCGACGGAAATTTTCACTATTTTCCCGTGGTACAGCTACCTGGTCGGCCTGTTCATTTTTGTACTTGGGGTGATTGCCGTTCGACGCAAACCTGCGGCAAAAACGCGCTGGAATCTGATGAATACGCTGTGCCTGCTGTTCAGTATTGGCGTCTTTTTTGTGCAGCCGATTCAAAATCAGCTCTACGGCGGCGTGTTTAAACTTAAAGACAGCGGCTACCCGGCGTTTCGCTTTGTAAAAGACATTATCGTCAACAATAACGAAGTGCTGGATGAGCAAAAGCGCATGGCCGAGCTTTCCGGAGTCAAAGACACCTGGAACGTGGTTGCGGTGAAGCCGAAGTATCACACTTATGTCGTGGTGATCGGCGAGAGCGCGCGCCGCGATGCCCTCGGCGCATTTGGCGGCCATTGGGATAACACCCCGTTTGCCAGCACGGTTAACGGCAATCTGTTTACTGACTACATCGCTGCCAGCGGCTCAACGCAAAAATCGCTGGGCCTGACGCTCAATCGGGTCGTCGATGGTAAACCTCTGTACCAGGATAACTTTGTAACGCTGGCAAACCGCGCGGGTTTTCAGACCTGGTGGTTCTCCAATCAGGGGCAGATTGGCGAATATGACACGGCAATCGCCAGCATTGCGAAACGCGCGGATGAAGCCCATTTCCTGAAAAACGGTGATTTTGAAGCCGACAAAAACACCCGCGACGAAGCGCTGCTGAAAATGACCGAGCAGGTGCTTTCTACCCAGCGCAGCCAGCCGCAGCTGATCGTTCTGCACCTGATGGGGTCACACCCGCAGGCCTGCGACCGTACTCAAGGCAAGTATGCGCAGTTTGTGCAGTCAAAAGAGACCTCATGCTATCTCTACACCATGACGCAAACCGACAACCTGCTCAGTCAGCTGTACACGCAGCTACGCAGTAGCACCGACAGCTTCTCGCTGGTCTATTTCTCCGACCACGGTCTGGCATTTAAAGAGCGCGGTAAAGCGGTGCAGTACCTGGCGCATGACGATAAATATCAGCAGAACTTCCAGGTGCCATTCATGGTGCTTTCAAGCGACGACAAAACGCACAACGTGATTAAAGCGCGCCGCTCGGCCAACGATTTCCTGAGCTTCTTCTCGCAGTGGACCGGCATTCAGACCAAAGAGATCGCGCCGAAGTATCGTTTTATCTCGAAGCAAAAAGCTGGAAAAGTGTTCATTACCAACTTCCAGTTACAAAAAGTGGACTACGATACGCTCAAGACCGATCTCTTTGATCCTAAAAGCTAATCCTTCCACCGACTCTTTCGCTATTCGTTGGCCTGGCATTCAGGTTGACGGATAGCGCCTAACCTAAGACTATACTGTCTTCATCACCGGGTTGGTCATTTCGTTGGCATACGGTCGTGCAGCGACGCTGATGTTGGGAAAGCTAATCTGGGGGATGGTTGAATCTGGCGGGAAACTGGTTTAGAAAGGACATTAAAAAAGGGGTCATAATGACCCCTTTTATTATCACCGAAGTGATTAGAAGCGGTAACCTGCACCAACAATCCAGGTACCAACGTCAACGCTACGAATGCGAGACTGCTCGTAAGAGAAGTCCAGAGCAACGTTTTCGATTGGGTTGAACTGCAGGCCAGCGCCGTAAGAGAAACCGTAGTCGCTGGTGCTGTCGTTGATTGGGAACTGGTTGCCCTGTGCTTTACCGTAGCCCAGACCAATTACACCGTAGATGCTTGCCCAGTCGTTCAGACGGTAAGCTGGACCAGCGGTGATGCCGTAGTACTGGCCTTTAGTGTACACGCCGTTCTGGGTGTCACTTTTTTCGGTGTAGGTGAAGGAGCTGATCACACCCAGTGGGCTGTTGTCAGCTTCGTAGCGATATTTCAGGTTGAAGCCGCCAGCTTTGTTAGCGACGCCCTGCATATCACTCTGAGCGTAACCACCGGTAACGGTGGAAGTTGCAGCTACGGCAGTACCTGCGGAAACAGCCAGAACTGCGGCCAGTGCTGAAAGACATGCAATTTTTTTCATAACCACCTCAAATGTGCTTCTAATAAGTCCTAAGTTTTAAATATATCAAAAATTGTTAAGAAACTCTTTCGGCCTGATGATGTCTAAGGGCATCTTTGATGTAACAATTTTTTTCCATCTATCGATATCCCTTTCATTAATAACGTATTTTTACGTTAAATCCCATCATGGCTGTGGTAAAAACATCACGCCACTTTCCAGACAATTCCTAATTTGACAGACGAAATAATCATCGACTAAGCAAATTCTACTCGTTCCATGTCGTTTTTTTTTCAACAAATCCTCAACCGCCGCGCACTATTTCCATTACACTGCCGGTTTTACCTCGTTTGACAAAAATTGACAGGAATAAGATGTCCGGCACGTCTCGCAAGCTACCATCATGGTTACCTATACTGGTCATCTTAATCTCGATGATCTCCATCCAAAGCGGCGCATCTCTCGCTAAATCATTGTTTCCATTGATTGGTGCTCCCGGCGTTACCGCCCTGCGCCTGGCGCTGGGCACGCTTATCCTGGTCGTTGTCTTTAAACCGTGGCGACTGCGTTTTGCGAAAGAGCAGCGTCTGCCGCTGCTGTTCTACGGTTTGTCCCTCGGGGCAATGAACTATCTGTTCTATCTTTCCCTGCAGCGCATTCCGTTAGGCATTGCGGTGGCGCTCGAATTCACCGGTCCACTGGCCGTGGCGTTGTTCTCCTCACGCCGACCGGTCGATTTTATCTGGGTGATTCTGGCGGTTGCCGGCCTGTGGTTCCTGCTGCCTTTGGGCCAGGACGTTGAACACGTTGATTTAACCGGTGCCCTGCTGGCGCTGGGGGCTGGCGCAGGTTGGGCCGTCTATATTCTGGCCGGACGCCGTGCGGGCGAGGAACATGGGCCTGCAACGGTCGCAATGGGGTCGCTGATTGCCGCCATCGTGTTTGTCCCGCTCGGTGCGTTTCAGGCCACCGAGGCGCTGTGGCACTGGTCGCTGCTGCCGATCGGTTTGGCGATTGCCGTTCTTTCTACCGCCCTGCCCTATACGCTTGAGATGATCGCCTTAACGCGTCTGCCTACCCGCACATTCGGTACATTGATGAGTATGGAACCGGCGATCGCCACGCTGTCCGGCCTGGTCTTCCTTGGCGAAACCCTAACGTTTAGCCAGACGCTGGCATTGGGCGCCATTATTATGGCATCGATGGGGTCAACGCTGACGATGCGTCAGGAAACAAAGATAGAAAAAGTAGATATCGGATAATGCTATTTATTATGCATAGTGTGTACCACTATGCATAATATCCAACAAAAACAGCGCGGTTATTTGCCTGAGATCAACAAGCATATTTAAAAAATAGACACAAATCAAAACACCAACAGCAAGCAACTGTTTAATAAGAATTTTACCCCATCACAATGCGCTCACTATCAAACCTATAGGCACAACCAAAAATACACCCCCGTTAACGGTGCTATACTTATTTTCGTTAATTCATAAGGACGCAAATACACCCGTATTTATCGGTGTATCAGCTTAAGAGGATATATGATTATGAGTACTGCAAAACTGGTCAAAACTAAAAACGCCCAACTTCTCTATACGCGTAACGATGTTCCGGAAAGCGAAAAACAGGCTACCGTTGCGTTACTCAACCGTCAGGTTCTACAATTTATCGATCTGTCGCTGATTACCAAACAGGCACACTGGAATATGCGTGGCGCCAACTTCATCGCCGTCCATGAGATGCTGGACGGCTTCCGCACCGCGCTAACCGACCATCTGGACACCATGGCTGAACGTGCCGTGCAGCTTGGCGGTATTGCGCTCGGTACCACCCAGGTTATCAACGCGCAAACCCCGCTGAAAAGCTATCCATTGGATATCACCAGCGTACAGGATCACCTGAAAGAGCTGGCCGAACGTTACGCGATTGTCGCCAACGATGTGCGTAAAGCCATTACCGAAGCGAAAGACGAAGATACCGCCGATATTCTCACCGCCGCCTCGCGCGATTTGGATAAATTCCTGTGGTTCATCGAAGCGAATATTGAATAACCATAAGTAAACGCAATGACCTCCCGGCCTCACCGGCCGGGAGTTAATGCACTAAAAAAGTGCAGCCAAATGGTCAAAAACCTCGCCAAAGTAAACAACTTGTAATAGTCACCTCACACAATCGTTAATAAAAGATTGTTTTCCCCCCTGCGTTTGCGCTAAAAAACACCGTACTTAACAATGCGCCTTTCATGCACCATTTTGGTGCCCTGACATGGTGCGTATGGACATTTATCCTGCCAAGTTTGTGCAGTGAGAAAAACATTATCTGTTAAGAAACAATGCATTGTGAAGTTGGCACGATTTTTTCATAAGCCGATTGTTCTCGCAGGGGATCGCCCCGTGGATATAAAAGGAAATGCTATGAAGTCAATGTTTAAAGTTTCACTGGCTGCACTCACCCTGGCTTTTGCGGTTTCTTCTCAAGCAGCTGAGAAACAACTGGTTGTGGCAACGGACACCGCGTTCGTTCCGTTTGAATTCAAACAGGGTGACAAATACGTCGGTTTCGACGTGGATCTGTGGGCCGCTATCGCCAAAGAGCTGAAGCTGAACTACACCCTGAAGCCAATGGACTTCAGCGGCATCATTCCTGCACTGCAGACCAAAAATATCGATCTGGCGCTGGCCGGTATCACGATTACTGACGAACGTAAAAAAGCGATCGATTTCTCCGACGGCTACTACAAAAGCGGCCTGCTGGTCATGGTGAAAACCAATAACAACGACATCAAGAGCGTAAAAGATCTGGATGGCAAAGTGGTCGCGGTGAAGAGCGGTACTGGTTCCGTTGATTACGCGAAAGCGAATATCAAAACTAAAGATCTGCGCCAGTTCCCGAACATCGACAACGCGTATATGGAATTAGGCACTAACCGCGCTGACGCCGTTCTGCACGACACGCCAAACATTCTGTACTTCATCAAAACCGCCGGTAACGGTCAGTTCAAAGCGGTCGGTGAGTCACTGGAAGCACAGCAGTACGGTATCGCGTTCCCGAAAGGCAGCGACGATCTGCGTGAGAAAGTGAACGGCGCGCTGAAAACACTGCGCGAGAATGGCACCTACAACGAAATTTACAAAAAATGGTTCGGTACTGAGCCAAAATAATTATTCTTAAGAATGACTGATTAGTTCAGGGGCGACCTTTCGCCCCTGTTGTTTTTGAAAAACCACGGTAACAGGAATACTTACTATGCAGTTTGACTGGAGCGTCATCTGGCCTGCCATTCCAATTTTATTGGACGGCGCCAAAATGACTCTGTGGATCTCGATCCTCGGGTTGGCAGGCGGTATTATTATCGGCCTGCTGGCAGGCTTAGCCCGCACCTACGGTGGCTGGATAGCCAACCACGTAGCCCTCGTGTTTATCGAAGTGATCCGCGGCACGCCTATCGTTGTGCAGGTGATGTACATCTACTTTGCCCTGCCAATGGCTTTCCCCGATATCCGCATCGATACCTTCACCGCGGCGGTGATCACTATCATGATCAACTCCGGGGCGTACATCGCGGAAATCACCCGCGGTTCGGTACTATCGATTCATAAAGGCTTCAGCGAAGCAGGACTGGCGCTAGGCCTCTCACGTCGCGAAACCATTCGTCATGTAATTATGCCGCTGGCGCTGCGTCGTATGCTGCCGGCACTCGGCAACCAGCTGATTATCAGTATCAAAGATACGTCGCTGTTTATCGTGATCGGTGCCGCCGAGCTGACCCGTAGCGGTCAGGAAATCATTGCTGGCAACTTCCGCGCGCTGGAAATCTGGACCGCCGTTGGCGTCATCTACCTGATCATCACTCAGGTACTGAATATCGTGCTCCGCATTCTTGAAAGAAGGATGAAAATCCTGTGATTGAATTTAAAAACGTCTCTAAGCACTTTGGTCAAACCCAGGTGCTGCACAATATCGACCTCGATATCAAACAAGGGGAAGTGGTAGTTATTATCGGGCCATCGGGCTCCGGTAAATCGACCCTGCTACGCTGCATCAACAAACTGGAAGAAATCACCAGCGGCGATCTGTTCGTTGATGGTCTGAAGGTCAATGACCCGAAAGTTGATGAGCGCCTGATTCGTCAGGAAGCCGGGATGGTGTTCCAGCAGTTCTATCTGTTCCCACACCTGACGGCGCTGGAAAACGTGATGTTTGGCCCAACCCGCGTTCGCGGCCTGAAAAAGGACGCCGCGGAAACATTAGCTAAAGATCTGTTAGCCAAAGTCGGTCTGGCCGAGCGCGCTCATCACTATCCGTCTGAACTTTCCGGCGGCCAACAGCAGCGCGTGGCTATTGCCCGTGCGCTGGCGGTGAAACCGAAAATGATGCTGTTTGATGAGCCAACCTCTGCGCTGGACCCGGAACTGCGCCATGAAGTGCTGAAGGTAATGCAGGATCTGGCGGAAGAAGGCATGACGATGGTTATCGTGACCCACGAAATCGGCTTTGCTGAGAAAGTGGCTTCTCGCCTGATCTTTATTGATAAAGGGCGTATCGCCGAAGATGGCAACCCGCAGGAGCTGGTGAAGAACCCACCAAGCCAGCGTCTGCAAGAGTTCCTGCAGCACGTATCCTGATACAACGCCGTTTATCCCGCCCGGGATAAACGGCGCTTTTCTTAGCGTTTACGCGCCAGGAAACGACGGCGCTGATCGTCATCCATAAACGACCAGGCAATGAAGCGGCTCTGTTTCTGCCCTTGCGCCATCTCTTTTTTCACCACTTTCACGGCACCCACGTCGGTTAACGCACGGTACAACGGCGGCAGATTTTCGCCTTTCGACACCAGCGAGGTGAACCACATCACCTGACGGCCAAACTCCTTACTCTCAGCAATCATCTGCTTGATAAAGGCCACTTCGCCGCCTTCACACCACAGCTCCTGCTGCTGACCGCCGAAGTTCAGCGCAGCGTCACGATCCTGCCCCAGGTTACGACGCTTACGCTCGCCGCCTGCACGCGCGGCGGCGGCAGAGTCATGGAACGGAGGGTTACACAACGTGGCATCAAACTGCTCGTTTTTATGAATAATGCCGTTAAACATCGCGGTGAGATCTTTCTGACGACGCAGACGAATCATGCGATTCAGCGACGGGTTAGCGCTGAGGATCGCCTGAGCGCTGGCAAACGCCTGAGGATGCGTCTCGCTGCCGGTAAAACGCCAGCCGTACTCATGTGCGCCAATCAGCGGGTAAATGCAGTTTGCGCCAACGCCGACATCCAGAATGCTCGCACCTTTCACCACTTCGCCACGCTCGTCGCTGAGCAAATCGCCAAGATGGTGGATATAGTCAGCACGTCCCGGTACCGGTGGGCAGAGGAATCCTTCCGGGATATCCCACTCTTTGACCGCGTAAAAATGGGCCAGTAGAGCCTTATTCAGCGTTTTAACCGCCTGTGGGTCGGCGAAATTAATAGTTTGCTCCCCAACCGGGTTGAGGGTAATAAAATCGCTCAGCGCGGGGCAAGCGTCACACAACGCGGCCAGATCGTAGCGATCATGATGACGGTTGCGCGGATGCAACCCCGGTTTTTGGGTAGTCATGACTTTCTCCTGTCTTAATGCCGCGTAAGATACCCGTTGACGGCGGTGCGGTAAATAAGGGAGTCTGGATTCCTGCGATTAAATGACAGGTGTGCCATGTATTTTTATCAGCCTTCTCAGGGACACGGACTGCCGCACGATCCACTGAACGCCATCGTCGGGCCACGACCCATTGGCTGGATTGCCTCCGTTGACGCGCAAGGCCGCCCTAACCTTGCACCCTATAGTTTTTTTAACTGCTTTAACTATCGCCCACCGATCATTGGTTTCGCCAGTAGCGGCTGGAAAGATAGCGTGCAGAATATCGTCGACACCAAAGAGTTTGTCTGGAACCTGACCACCCGCGATTTGGCGGTGGCAATGAATGAAAGTTCCGCCAGTTTGCCGCACGGTGAGAACGAGTTTATCCGTGCCGGGCTGACTGCGGCCCCAAGCCGCCTGGTAAAAGCACCGCGCGTTGCGGAAAGCCCGGTCAACTTTGAATGCCGGCTATCGCAGTGTATTCAACTCACCGGCGCGGACGGCACCGCCGTGGACACCTGGCTGGTTCTCGGCGAAGTAGTGGGTATTCATATTGCGCAATCGTTGCTGGAAAATGGTATCTACCAGACGGCACGTGCGCAGCCGGTACTGCGTGCCGGTGGCCCATCGGCCTACTACACCATCGATGAAAATCACCGTTTCGATTTGATTCGTCCAGACGCCCGCCAGGGCTGATTCCACCAGCCGTTTCGGCGGCTGATTTTTCCCCTTCCCTTTCTGCGAACAACCTACAATTAAAGTATTCCCTGTTGCTATCAGGAGGGGATGCCATGAACACACATCATCTGCTTTATACCGCCACGATCCTCGCGACGCTCTCTTTCTCGGCCTACGCCAGCCCAGTACCTCGCGACGTCCCCAGCGGGCCATTCCGCCCGGTTGGCACCGTCACGGTAAGCGGCGCCAGCAGCCTGGATGATTTACAACGACAGCTTGCCGATAAGGCGCATCAAGCAGGGGCGAAAGCCTTTGTGGTAGATGTTGCCGGTGGCAAGAACAAGCTGTTTGGTTCGGCAACGCTATACGATTAACCGCCAGGCCCGCGCACTATCCGGAGACCTCACGCCGACCGGCGAGCGGCGAGCGGCACGACTGCGGGTAATCCCCCTCAACTATGTAAGTTTCATGTGCGAAAAATTAAGAAAATGTAAATCAATGTATTTATTTTTAGCTCAATGAGTGATAAAAAGTCACGCGTTTTGATAATGCTTCTCACAATCATTATCAAATTCATTTAATAAAAATTAAGCAACCTGCAGTGGCAAAGGGACAAGACGTGCCCGGCTGTCATCATTTACATCGTAAATTAAAAATTATAAGACGCTCATTGATATGGAAAAAAATCGCACAACCCCGTTCAGTAGCTTTAGTTCGCTCACCATTTTCACCGGATTATGCCTTGGCTTAACGCCTGCTGCCCAGGCTGAAGAAAGTAAAGAGAAGAGCGCTGGTGATACGCTGGTCGTTGAAGCACAGGCACCTTCCCTGTATGCCCCAACTAAATCGGCAGACCCGAAATTCAGCCGTCCAATTGCGGATACCACCCGTACCGTCACCGTGATTTCCGAGCAGGTGCTTAAAGATCAGGGCGCAACCAACCTGACCGACGCGCTGAAAAACGTGCCGGGCGTAGGGGCATTCTTTGCCGGTGAAAACGGCAACTCATCCACCGGCGATACCATCTACATGCGCGGCGCGGATACCTCAAACAGCATCTACGTTGATGGCGTTCGTGATATCGGCAGCGTCACCCGCGATACGTTCAACACTGAACAGGTAGAAGTGATTAAGGGGCCGTCCGGTTCGGACTATGGCCGCAGCGCACCGACCGGTTCTATCAACATGATCAGCAAACAGCCGCGTCTGGACTCAGGTATCGATGCCTCAGCAAGCATTGGCAGCGCGTGGTATCGCCGCGGTACGCTGGATCTTAACGAAGCGATTGGCGAAACCACCGCCGTGCGTTTAAACCTGATGGGCGAGAAAACCCACGACGCTGGCCGCGATAATGTTAAAAATGAGCGCTACGGCATTGCGCCATCTATCGCCTTTGGTCTGGGTACACAAAACCGCCTGTACCTCAACTATCTGCACGTGAAGCAGAATAATACGCCGGATGGCGGCGTACCGACCGTCGGCCTGCCGGGCTACTCCGCGCCTAACGCCAAAACGTCAGCGCTTAACTCTTCCGGTAAAGTCGATACCCATAACTTCTATGGCACCAACTCGGATTACGACGACTCGACGACCAATACGGCGACGATGCGTTTCGAGCACGATTTCAACGACACCACCACCATCCGCAATACCACCCGCTGGTCGCAGATCAAGCAAGATTACATGATGACGGCGATGATGGGCGGGGCCAGCAATATCGGCATGCCTGACCCGAACAACGTCAATACCTGGACCTGGACGCGCAACATCAACACCAAAGATGTCAGCAACAAGATCCTGACCAACCAGACCAACCTGACGTCGAAGTTCTATACCGGTTCCGTCGGGCACGATATCAGCACCGGCGTGGAATTTACCCACGAGCAGCAGACCAACTACGGCGTGTATCCGTTTACCGCACCGCCGGTAAATCTGTACAACCCAAACAGCAATATCTCGCTGGGCGGCCTGCAGCGTAGCGGGGCAAACTCGAATGGACAGACCGACACTTTCGGTATCTACGCCTTTGATACCCTGCAAATTACCCAGGATTTCGAGCTTAACGGCGGCATTCGTCTTGATAGCTACCACACCGAGTACGACAGCGCCTCTCTGTGCGGCGGTACCGGTCGCGGCGCAGTTGCCTGTCCGGCTGGCGTGGCGAAAAACTCCCCTGTCACCACCGTGGACGCCACCAAGTCAGGTAATCTGGTTAACTGGAAAGCTGGCGCGCTGTATCACCTGACACAAAACGGCAATGTTTACGTTAACTACGGCATCTCGCAGCAGCCTCCGGGCGGCAGCAACTTCGCGCTGGCAGCAGGCGGCACCGGTAGCAGCGCTAACCGTACCGACTTCAAACCGCAGAAAGCCAAAACCAGCGAAGTGGGCACCAAATGGGAGGTGCTGGATAAGCGTCTGCTGTTGTCTGCCGCGGTCTTCCGCACGGATATTGAGAACGACGTTGAAGCCAACGACGATGGCACCTACTCCCAGTACGGTACCAAACGCGTAGAGGGTTACGAACTGTCCGTTGCTGGTAACATCACGCCAGCATGGCAGGTGATTGGTGGCTTCACCCAGCAGCGTGCTTCCGTACGTGAAGGCGCAGAAGTTGCTCAGGACGGCACCACTTCGCTGCCATACACACCGGAACATGCCTTCACTCTGTGGAGCCAGTACCAGGCCACTGACGCTATCTCTGTAGGCGCAGGCGCACGTTATATTGGCAGCATGCACCGTGGTAAAGATGGCGCCGTCGGAACGCCGTCCTATACCGAAAGCTATTGGGTTGCCGATGCTAAGCTTGGCTATCGCGTCAACAGCACGCTTGACCTGCAGCTGAACGTTTACAACCTGTTTGATACCAATTATGTTTCTTCCATCAACAAAAGTGGCTATCGCTACCACCCGGGCGAACCGAGAACCTTCGCGTTAACGGCTAACGTTCACTTCTAAGTTATACCGTGGGGCGCAAGCCCCACTTTCTTTTTCAGGAGAGACCTCATGATGTACCGTATTCCCGGCGTGCTGAGCGAACAGGAAGTCCGTTATCTTGTTGATGAGCTTAACCAAGCCGAGTGGGTAGATGGCCGGGCAACCGTCGGCGCACAGGGGGCTCAGGTCAAGAATAACCAGCAGGTGGATACCCGCAGCGAGCGTTATACCCAACTACAGGCGAAAGTTCTGGAGGCGGTCAACCGCCATTCGCTGTTCTTCGCCGCCGCGCTGCCAAAAACCATCTCCAGCCCGTTGTTTAATCGCTATCAGCAGCAAGAGACCTACGGTTTCCACGTAGACGGCGCTGTACGCCAGCATCCGCACAGCGGCTGGATGCGTACCGACCTCTCGGCCACGCTGTTTTTATCTGATCCGGCGAGCTACGACGGCGGCGAGCTGACTATCAACGATACCTATGGCCAGCATTCGGTAAAACTACCGGCGGGCGATCTGGTTCTCTATCCGTCAAGCAGCCTGCACTGCGTTACGCCGGTAACACGCGGCGTGCGGGTGGCGTCGTTTATGTGGATCCAGTCAATGATCCGCGATGATAAACGGCGTGCGATGCTGTTTGAACTCGACGGGAATATCCAGTCGCTGAAAAGCCGCCACGGTGAATCCGCAGAGGCGCTCTCCCTGCTGAATCTGTACCACAACCTGCTGCGGGAATGGTCTGAGATCTAAAACGCCCAATATCACTCAAAATAGATGAAAAAGATGGGCCGTTAAATCAAAGCGCGGCGCGGGCTAAAGCTCGGCCGCCAGGGATGATAAAAAGAGCGAGACAAAAACTTACTAACAGCACACAAATAAGCATATAATCTGGAATCCACGCGGCAAAACCAGTTTCAATAACGAATCTATACCGTAATATACAGAGCAATCGATTATCTTTACGAGCACGCTTTTTGGCAAATAAAGTGGCAAATCGTGCCTTCGATAGCGCAAAAACCATCCAGACCTTCACAAACACATTCACGTCGCAAATATTTTATTAATAATCAATAAATTAATAATCATTCAATTTTTTTGATTATCGACATCAATTCTCTTCGATTTATTCCGTCAAACAAAAACGTGATACTTATCACATCGACAGAACATCGTCCCCTGAACGGAATAACCTGCGAGAGATTAATTATGAAAAACATTAAATATGCTGTTGCTGCAATCGCCCTGTCTGCCCTGTCATTTGGTGCCTTCGCTGCACAACCTGTCACCCAGACCCAGGCACAGAAAATGAATGAAATGGGTACTGTGTCCGTAGACGGCGCAAGCACTCTGGATGGAATGGAAGCTCAGCTGGCACAGAAAGCTGCCGCAGCGGGTGCTTCCGGCTACGCCATCACTTCTGCTAACACCAACAACAAAGTTAGCGGTACTGCAGTTATCTACAAATAATTGCCAACCCTGTTATACCCCGTGAGTCGACCGCTCGCGGGTGCTCCAACCCTCATTGAACTTGTTGATACCCTTTTTTGCCCGGCTGCCACGCCGGGCTTTTTTTTGCGTAAAATTCAGCAAATAGGATGAGATGACGTGATGCTCCCGGGGAAACTACGGGGGTTAGTAAGCCTGCGCGACGCGTGCTAAACCGTCTTCAAGTGAGTTCACTTCACCGGCTGCCAGCAGACAGCAGGCGAGCTGTATTTTCAGCGACTGAGGTACTGGCTCGACGCCAGCAACGCAGCGTTCAATCCAACGAGCGGTGGTTTCCGGATCTTTTGCTGACGGGAGCGCTACCGGATCTTCCGGCTGCTCGCTTTGCCGCTCGGCAACCACCCGCGCGCCTTGCCCATCAATCAGCGTAATCTGCGGGCAACGCTGAGGATTGGCATAAACCTCCCCTTCCGTGCCGTGCATCAGCAGGCTACGCCCGCCAATATCGCTAAAGAATTTGGCAACTTTGGTCACGTATTCCGGGTGCGATACGCTCGACAAGCGCAGCGCCGCGTCTTCCGCAAACGGTGTAATCAACTTAGCCAGCGAGTGCGCGCTATTGCGCACCCCGAGCTGCCAGCGCATGGCCAGCTGTTTTTCTATTGGCGGGCAGATTGCGCCCACGGGAATAAAGACCGGCTGATGACCGTCAAGTTTCGCCTGCGCCTGCCCGGCATGATGGGTTGGTGCAATCCCCATCAGCTCAAAAATCGTCTCCGTCAGCACGCGCGTTGGATCTTCGCTCACGCCGTGCACCACCACCGGGAACCCCAGTTTGTGCAGCAGCATCGCCAACAGCGGCGTGAGGTTCGCCTGCTTACGCGCGCCGTTGTAGCTTGGGATAACAATCGGCATCGGTTTGCCCACCGGCGGCGTCAGACGAATAGTCTGCTGCTGCATGGCCTCGTAAAAGCCGAGCATCTCCGCTTCACCCTCGCCCTTAATGCGCATAGAGAGCAGAATGGCACCCATTTCCAGACTCGGAACCTCACCCGCAAGCATTCGGGTGTATAAGCTACGCGCGGTATCTTTATCCAAATCACGCGCGTGATTTTTGCCTCGGCCGATCTCTTTGATGATTATGCGGTAATCCATTGCGACTCCTGTTGAATGCTCATACGACGCTCAGACGGGCTAGCGTTTTCTACGCCGCGGCGATTTCGCTTTCGTCTTCTGCTTCACTTCCGATACTTCCGATACTTCCGGCACTTCCGGTCTTTCAATGGGAAAAACCGGTAACGCATTCAGTAAACGCTGACCGTAGTTTTTGGTCAACAACCGCTTATCGTAGATAATGACTTCACCCCAGCAGCCGTGGCTACGGATTAAACGCCCGACCTGCTGTATCAGGTTAAACGATGCGCTGGGCAGGCTCTGTACCTCAAAAGGATAGCGATTGAGGCTTTTCAGCCATTCGCCCTCGGTAATCACCACCGGGCTGTCGATAGGCGGGAAAGCGATTTTGTGAATATGCACCTGGCTTAGCAGTTCACCTTTCAGATCGAGCCCTTCAGCAAAAGATTGCAGCCCCACCAGCACGCTATATTCGCCGCTCTCTACCCGTTTACGGTGCAGCTCTACCAGCCGGTAGCGCGGCTGATCGCCCTGTACCAACAGCATCAGACGTAGATCGGTCACATGCTCAAGGAAGCGCTGCATCGCCCGTCCGCTGGCGAACAGCACCAGCATTCCGTGGTGCTTTTTACTCTCAACCTGCTGGCGGAAATAGGCCGCCATCTCAGCAATGTGCTGCTCTTCATGGTCGATAAGCGGTTCATACTTCATCTGCGGGATGATGATTTTGCCCTGCTCAACGTGGTTGAACGGCGAATCCAGCGCCACAAAGCGGTCGCCGGCCTTCTCTTTCAGCCCGCTCATCTCTTGCAGGCGTGAGAAACTATTGAGCGAGCGCAGCGTCGCGGAAGTCACCACAATATGCGGCACGCTGCGCCACAGCAGGCGTTCAAGCTGGTCGCTCACGCGGATCCCTACACAGTGGAACCAGGCGTGCATCTGCCCGTCACGGGTATCTCGGGTGGCCCATTTAGTGACCGGTGCCCCCGAAGCCTGCGACAAAGACGCCAACCGCCACAGCTTGCTTTGTGATTCGAACATCCCCAGCGCGCGGTTCATCTGCAAAATCACCCGATGCAGCCTGACAATATCGTGGCTGCCGGTTTTTTCGCTGAGATCGTTTAAAAACAGCTCCGCTAATCCGCGCAGCATTTCAGTCAGTTTCGCCAACCGCTGACAGATTTCCATCACCTCATCCGGCAGCTCGCCCATTGGGAAGCGGTGTTCCGCCTCCTGGGTAGCGGGAAGATACAGGTTAAGAATGTTGTTCAGGGAAGCGATCAGTTCGTAGAGCTCTTCGCAATGCGCGGTGAGCCGCTCAGGTAGCGCCAACGGCGGCGTAGTTTTCGGACGGAACTGCTCCATGCAGGTCGCCACCAGTTTGCCAAAGAGGTCGAGCTGCAGGCGATACCACGGCGCGGTTATCTCGGCGCTCATCTCCAGCGCATCGCGGGCGACGTCCGGCAGGTGGTGCCCTTCATCGAGCACCAGCAGCAGGTTTTTCGGCTCCGGCAGCACCGCCTCGCTCTCCATCGCCGCCATCACCAGCGCATGGTTGGCGACCACAACTTCCGCTTCCTGAATTTCCCGACGGGCGACAAAGAACGGACATTCGCGATAGTAATGACAGTTACGGTTCAGGCAGCTGGCTTTATCGGTGCTCAGGCGCCGCCACAGGTCGTCATCAATCGCCACATCGGTGTGATCGCGCAGGCCGTCCCACTTGTAGCTATCAAGATCCCCTTTCAGCTTCGCGCAGCGCTTCTGCTCTTCCTGATTGTTCGGCGTCAGTTCATCTTCCAGAAAGGCGAGCAGATCTTGCTGAGTGGGGTCGGTACTGGCGAGCGCCGACAGATTCCGCGTGCAGACATAACGCCCGCGGCCAAAAGCGGCGGTAAAACGTAAATCGGGGATGATTTTGCGCAGCAGCGGCAGGTCTTTACTGTAGATTTGATCCTGCAGCGCGACGTTGGCGGTACTCACCACCAGCGTTTTTTGTTCTTCGCGGGCAATCGCAATGCCGGGGATCAGATAGGACAGGGTTTTCCCGACGCCGGTCGGCGCTTCAATCGCCAGATGTCGCCCTTCTTCCCCTGCCAGCGTTTTGGCGACGTCGGCAATCATCTGCCGCTGCGGCGCACGGGGGATAAAGTCGGGGATCTGTTCCTGGAGCGCCTTGTACCAGGCGGCAATTTGCGCTTTTAGCGCAGCGGTCAAAGCCATGAGAAAACCTGAGATACTGTATAAACAGCCACTATTGTGACATTTTCTGCTCGCTGCCGCAAAAAAGAAAGCCCGGCTTTCGGCCGGGCTCGCAATTTACTGCGCCGCTGCAGGTTTACGCGGGCGACGCGGTGGACGTGGCTTATCGCCTGCCGGTTTGCCTTCCGCACTACGCGGTTTGGCTTTCGGCGCCCCACCGTCGGTACGACGTGGCTGCTGCTGGCTGCGACCAGCGCCCTGGCTCTGGCCCTGACGACCACGGCCGCCGCCGTTACCACCGCCGCGCTGCTGACGGCCATTCTGGATAGGCTCAGCCTTGATAGACGGATCCGGCTCGTAGCCCGCCAGCGCAATACGCGGGATCTCTTTTTTCAGCAGACGCTCAATATCGCGCAGCAGTTTAATTTCATCCACGCACACCAGTGACAGTGCTTCACCGGTTGCCGCCGCACGGCCAGTACGGCCAATACGGTGGACATAATCCTCCGGTACGTTTGGCAGTTCGAAGTTCACCACGTGCGGCAGTTCTTCGATATCCAGGCCACGCGCGGCGATATCGGTCGCCACCAGCACACGAATATCGCCAGATTTAAAATCAGCCAGCGCGCGGGTACGCGCACCCTGTGATTTGTTGCCGTGGATTGCGGCGCTGCGGATGCCGTCTTTATTCAGCTGTTCCGCCAGGTGGTTGGCCCCGTGTTTGGTACGGGTGAAGACCAGCACCTGTTGCCAGTTGCCTTCGCCAATCATCTGCGACAGCAGTTCGCGTTTACGCTTTTTATCCACCATGTGGACATGCTGCGTCACCTGTTCAGAGGCAGTGTTGCGGCGCGCGACTTCAATTTCCAGCGGATTGGTCAGCAGTTTTTCAGCCAGCGCTTTGATGTCGTCAGAGAAGGTCGCGGAGAACAGCAGGTTCTGACGCTTAGCCGGCAGCTTAGTCAGCACGCGACGGATGTCATGGATGAAGCCCATATCCAGCATGCGGTCGGCTTCATCAAGCACCAGAATCTCAACCTGATCGAGTTTCACGGCGTTTTGATGTTCCAGATCCAGCAGGCGGCCTGGGGTTGCCACCAGCACGTCCACGCCGCTACGCAGTTTCATCATCTGTGGGTTAATACTCACACCACCGAAAACCACCAGCGAACGAATGTTCAGGTAGCGGCTGTATTCGCGAACGTTTTCGCCAATCTGCGCGGCCAGCTCACGGGTTGGGGTCAGGATCAGCGCACGCACCGGGCGACGGCCCTTCACGTGCGGCTCACGAGAAACCAGCGTCTGCAGCAGCGGCAGGGTAAAACCTGCGGTTTTGCCGGTACCGGTTTGCGCGCTCGCCATCAGATCTCGGCCCTGCAGTACAGCAGGAATCGCCTGCTGCTGAATGGGGGTGGGTTCCTGGTAGCCTTGCTCAGCAACGGCACGCAGAATTTCGGGGTTCAATCCGAGGGAATCAAAAGACATAAATACTCCACACCCACCCCGACCGCACGCGGTGTAGTTTTCGAGGGGATAAAAAACGAGGGAATGACAAAAACCACAATGTCATGAAGGGGCGGAGTGTAGCAGTTTTTGTGATACACCGCATAAATTATCCCCTTAACGATGGAAAACAAGATTATTCACCAGACTGGACAAGATTAAAAACTCAGCATAAAGTTAATCAATCGATTGATTAACTTTTGGTGGCAATAATGAATGTGACGCCGATAACCAGCAAAGGTGAGCAGGCCAAAAGCCAACTCATCGCCGCAGCCCTCGCCCAGTTCGGCGAGTATGGCCTACATGCCACCACTCGTGATATTGCGGCGCAAGCCGGGCAGAACATCGCCGCCATCACCTACTATTTTGGCTCAAAAGAAGATTTATACCAGGCCTGCGCGCAGTGGATTGCCGATTTCATCGGTGAGAACTTCCGCCCGCACACTGAGGCGGCGGAACGCCTCTTTGCCCAGCCGCAGCCCGATCGGGAGGCTATCCGTACGCTTATCCTGCAAGCCTGTGAAAACATGATTTTGCTGCTGACTCATGACGATACTCTGAGCCTCAGTAAATTTATCTCCCGTGAGCAGCTGTCGCCGACCGCCGCCTACCAACGTATTCACGACCAGGTCATTGCCCCGCTGCACGCGCACCTTACCCGGCTGATCGCCGCCTACACCGGCTGCGACGCCACCAGTACGCAGATGATCTTGCATACCCACGCCTTGATTGGTGAAGTGCTGGCCTTCCGGCTGGGGCGGGAAACCATTCTGATGCGCACCGGCTGGTCGCAGTTTGATGCCGATAAGACCGCGCAGATATACCAGGTCGTGACCTGTCATATCGATCTTATTTTGCAAGGATTAACTCAAAGGAGCCTGAAGTGATGAAAAAACCGGTCGCCCTTATTCTGGCCGTTGCCGTCCTCGTCGCCTTGATTGGCGGCGGGGCGTGGTGGTATCAAAGCCTGCAAAATATCGGACTCACTCTGTACGGTAATGTCGATATTCGTACCGTCAATATGAGTTTCCGCGTCGGCGGGCGTCTGCAATCCTTGAGCGTTGACGAAGGGGATGCGATTAAACAAGGACAAACGCTCGGGCAACTGGATAAAGCGCCGTATGAGAACGCGTTGATGCAGGCCAAAGCCAACGTCGCTACCGCGCAGGCGCAGTACGACCTGATGATGGCCGGTTATCGGGCGGAAGAAATAGCCCAGGCCGCCGCCGCGGTCAAACAGGCACAGGCCGCCTATGACTATGCGCAAAGCTACTTACAGCGCCAGCAGGGGCTGTGGAATAGCCGCCTGTTGTCCGCCAACGATCTGGCTAACGCCCGTTCGTCCCGCGACCAGGCGTTCGCTTCACTGAAAGCGGCACAGGATAAATTAAGCCAGTATCGCGCGGGTAATCGTCCACAGGAAATTGCCCAGGCTAAGGCCAGCCTTGAACAAGCGCAGGCGCAACTGGCCCAATCGACGCTAGACCTGCAGGACACCGTATTAACCGCCCCGTCCGACGGCACCTTATTAACTCGTGCGGTTGAGCCGGGCAGCATGCTCACTGCGGGCAGCACCGTGCTAACGCTGTCGTTAACCCATCCGGTCTGGGTTCGCGCCTACATCGATGAGAAGAACCTCAACCAGGCGCAGCCGGGCCGTGAAATTCTGCTGTATACCGATGGTCGCCCGGATAAGCCTTATCACGGCAAAATTGGTTTTGTTTCGCCAACCGCTGAATTCACGCCAAAAACGGTAGAAACGCCGGACCTGCGTACCGACCTCGTCTACCGCCTGCGTATTATCGTCACCGATGCCGACGATAGTCTGCGTCAGGGAATGCCGGTGACGCTGAAATTTAGCGACGAGCCGCGCCATGAGTAAACATCAGATCCAGCTACACGGGCTGGTTAAACAGTTCGCTGGCATGAACAAACCGGCGGTCGCCCGGCTGGACTGCACCATTCAATCGGGCTACGTCACTGGGCTTGTCGGGCCAGACGGCGCGGGGAAAACCACCCTGATGCGGATGCTCGCCGGGCTATTGAAACCAGATGCTGGCAGCGCGACGGTGCTGGGGCTTGACCCAATCGCCGACGATAGTGCCCTGCACGCGGTACTCGGCTATATGCCACAAAAATTTGGTCTGTATGAAGACCTGACGGTCATGGAGAACCTCAATCTCTACGCTGACCTGCGCAGCGTTACCGGCGAAATCCGCGAGAAAATCTTCGCCAGGCTGCTGGAGTTTACCTCGCTCGGGCCCTTTACCTCGCGGCTGGCGGGTAAGCTTTCCGGCGGCATGAAACAAAAACTCGGGCTGGCCTGTACGTTGGTCGGTGAGCCGAAAGTGCTGCTGCTTGATGAACCCGGCGTTGGCGTCGACCCGATTTCCCGCCGTGAGCTGTGGCAGATGGTGCACGAGCTGGCGGGTGACGGGATGTTGATTCTCTGGAGTACCTCCTATCTCGACGAGGCCGAGCAGTGCCAGGACGTACTGCTGCTGAACGAAGGCGAGCTGCTGTATCAGGGCGAGCCGACCGCCCTCACCCGCACCATGGCCGGGCGCAGCTTTCTGATGCACAGTCCAGTTGAGAATAACCGCAAGCTGTTACAGCGGACGCTGAAACAAGAGATGGTCAGTGACGGCATGATTCAGGGTCGCTCGGTGCGGGCGATTCTTAAAAAATCTGCCACTGCCGACGATTTGAGACAGGCGCCGGGAATGCCGGAACTAGAGATAGAAGAAACGACACCGCGCTTTGAAGATGCGTTTATCGATCTGCTGGGCGGTGCGGGCACGTCGGAGTCCCCACTCGGCGCGATCCTGCATACCGTTGAAGGCTCAGCGGACGAAACGGTGATTGAAGCGAAACAGCTCACTAAAAAGTTTGGTGATTTTGCCGCCACCGACCACGTCAATTTTGCCGTTAAACGTGGGGAGATTTTCGGCCTGCTGGGGCCCAACGGTGCGGGAAAATCGACAACCTTCAAGATGATGTGCGGTTTGTTAGTCCCCACTTCCGGCAACGCGCTGGTGCTGAATATGGACCTCAAAACCGGCTCCGGCAAAGCGCGTCAGCATTTGGGTTATATGGCGCAGAAATTCTCCCTCTACGGCAACCTGACCGTAGAGCAGAATCTGCGTTTTTTCTCCGGCGTCTACGGTCTGCGTGGTAAAGCGCAAAACGACAAAATCCGCAGTATGAGCGAGGCCTTTGGCCTCGACAATATTGCGCGGCATACCACCGATTCGCTGCCGCTCGGCTTTAAGCAGCGCCTAGCGCTGGCCTGTTCGCTGATGCACGAGCCGGACATTCTGTTTCTTGATGAACCAACGTCGGGCGTTGACCCAATAACTCGCCGCGAATTCTGGCTGCACATCAACAGCATGGTGGAGAAAGGCGTCACCGTGATGGTGACCACCCACTTTATGGATGAAGCGGAGTACTGCGACCGCATCGGGCTGGTCTATCGCGGTAAGCTGATTGCCAGCGGTACGCCGGACGATTTAAAGGCCCAGGCCGCCGATGAACAGCAGCCTGACCCGACGATGGAGCAGGCGTTTATCACCCTGATTAATGATTGGGATAAGGAGCATGCCGATGAGCGTTAAGGCCCTGTCCTGGCGGCGCGTGCGCGCACTGTGCGTGAAAGAGACGCGGCAAATTATTCGCGATCCCAGCAGTTGGCTGATTGCGGTGGTGATCCCGCTGCTTTTACTGTTTATCTTTGGCTACGGTATTAACCTCGACTCCAGCAAGCTGCGGGTCGGCGTACTGCTGGAGCAGCAGAGTAAAGAAGCGCTGGACTTCACCCATACGCTGACCGGCTCCCCCTATATTGATGCCACCATCAGCGATAATCGCGGCCAGCTGGTTGAGATGATGCAGGCCGGGCGCATTCGCGGATTAGTCGTTGTGCCCGTTGATTTTGATAAAAAGATGACGCGCGTTGGCGACGATGCGCCTATCCAGGTCATTACCGACGGCAGCGAACCCAATACCGCCAACTTCGTGCAGGGCTACGTCGAAGGTATCTGGCAAATCTGGCAAAAACAGCGCGCCGAAGATAACGGTCAGAACTTCGAGCCGCTTATCGATGTGCAGACCCGCTACTGGTTTAACCCGGCGGCCATCAGCCAGCACTTTATTATCCCAGGGGCGATAACCATCATCATGACGGTAATCGGGGCGATCCTGACCTCGCTAGTCATCGCCCGCGAGTGGGAGCGCGGCACCATGGAGGCGCTGCTCTCCACCGAAGTCACCCGCGTCGAGCTACTGCTCTGCAAGCTTATCCCTTACTATTTCCTCGGCATGCTGGCGATGCTGCTGTGTATGCTGGTATCGGTATTTATTCTCGGCGTACCGTATCGCGGGTCGCTCATTATCCTGTTTTTCATCACCAGCCTGTTTTTGCTCAGCACCCTGGGGATGGGTCTATTGATTTCGACCATCACTCGCAACCAGTTTAACGCCGCCCAGGTAGCGCTGAACGCCGCCTTTTTGCCATCGATTATGCTGTCCGGGTTTATTTTCCAGATAGACAGCATGCCCGCGGCGATTCGCATCGTGACCTACATTATTCCGGCGCGCTATTTCGTCAGCACTCTGCAAAGTCTGTTCCTGGCGGGCAATATTCCGGTGGTGCTGATTGTAAACACGCTATTTTTAATCGCTTCGGCGGTGATGTTTATTGGCCTGACGTGGATGAAAACCAAACGTCGATTGGATTAACTCTGGCGCTCATATTTTGCCCGGCGTTTTGCCCTGTAGGCCGGGCAAAGAAAGCGCCACCCGACATAAGGACGGCACAATGTTTTACCGCTTATGGACCCTAATCCGCAAAGAGCTGCAATCGCTGCTGCGCGAGCCGCAGACCCGCGCCATTTTGATAGCGCCAGTGCTGATTCAGGTTCTGTTGTTCCCGTTTGCCGCCACGCTGGAAGTGACCAACGCCACCATTGCCGTCTATAACGAAGACAACGGCAAGCACGCCGTCGAGCTGACCCAGCGCTTTGCGCGGGCCAAAGCCTTTACCCACGTTCTACTGCTGAAAAGCCCGCAGGAGATCCAGCCGACCATCGACACGCAAAAAGCGCTGCTGTTGGTGCGCTTCCCGGCCGATTTCTCGCGTAACCTCGATACCTTCCAGACCGCGCCGATGCAGCTTCTGCTTGATGGGCGTAACTCAAACAGCGCGCAGATTGCCGCCAATTACCTGCAACAAATCGTCAAAAACTACCAGCAGGAATTGCTGGAGGGGAAAGCAAAACCGAATAACAGCGAGCTGGTGGTGCGTAACTGGTATAACCCGAATCTCGACTACAAATGGTTTGTGGTCCCGTCGCTTATCGCCATGATAACCACCATCGGCGTGATGATTGTCACCTCGCTGTCGGTAGCCCGTGAACGCGAACAGGGTACGCTCGATCAGCTATTGGTCTCGCCGCTCGCCACCTGGCAAATCTTCGTCGGCAAAGCGATTCCGGCGCTGATTGTCGCCACCGCGCAGGCCAGCATCGTGCTGGCGGTCGGCATCTGGGCGTATCAAATCCCCTTTGCCGGTTCGCTGGCACTGTTCTACTTCACCATGGTGATTTACGGTTTGTCACTGGTAGGGTTTGGTTTGCTGATTTCATCGCTGTGCTCTACGCAGCAGCAGGCGTTTATCGGCGTGTTTGTCTTTATGATGCCGGCGATTTTGCTATCGGGGTACGTATCCCCGGTGGAAAACATGCCGGTATGGCTGCAGCATCTGACGTGGATAAACCCTATCCGCCATTTCACGGATATCACTAAACAGATTTATTTGAAGGATGCGAGTCTGTCGATTATCTGGGGGAGTTTGTGGCCGCTACTGTTCATAGCGGCCACGACGGGATCAGTGGCGTACGCGATGTTTCGCCGCAAGATCGCCTGAGGATTTATCTTTCACCAGCAGCGAGAATACGGCTGGCCCCGCAAGGATCGCCAGCCCAGCCAGCGCCAGCAGAAAGTGATTTTGCAGAACGCGCGAAAGCAGCCAGACGGCAATCATCGCGGCGCCAAAATACCAGGTGGTCGTCAGCTCTTCAAACACATCGGCGACATCTCGCCAGCGTTTATCATGGTGACGCTGCAGTGCCAGCATCAACACGACGCTTACGGCATACAGCACGCACAGGCCTAATCCAACGCGCACTAACGCGCCGCTCATCCAGCCCATAACCAACACGGCGACGACCAGTAAATGCAACATAATCTGCCAGCAACCTAGCCCGGTTGCGACACGAATTCGTTGTTGCCACTTCATGGCTTCTCTCCTGAAGAATTTTATTTGCTTATTCAGAGTACTCAAGTTTACGGAAAATTCCGTAAAGGTGCTTCTTTTTGTGACAGTGGTGTCACAATTTGCTCAGGAAGAGAGCGATCTGGGTGTTTTTTCAGCAGTCGTTGCTGTCAGTGGCCAAAGATAATATTCAACATACCTATCATTACCTCACGGAGAGAGGCAACGACACGGCGGTTATCTAGTGGGATGTTTACCTCAATCGTGGTGATCATACCGCAAACAGTCATGATGATATCGGACAAACACGGCCTGGATTCATATCAACACACCAGCATGAGCTAGCGCTGGCGACAAACATAGCGCCAGTTTCCCCCACGCTCAATAGCAGCAAAATACCGGTAATTGCAGCAGGATGCCGCTCAAGTACCAAAGCTTCATATTAGATAACTATCGTTCATACCCCGACAGCAGTGAGCAGCCAAACGTTAGCAGAGTCGTTTAACTGAACATATACTCGTGATACCTCAAGTTTATTGTGTATATACACAAAAAAATCAAGTCCAGTTTATAACACTATCCTCCGCAGCCAAACAATGCCAACAGGACAGTTATTAGGTAAAAACAATAATCCCTCAAAAGCATTATCATCCATATTTTTCTCACTATCAGGAAAGGCTAATGAGAAAATCTCGATTTGCTTGTCAATACTTCCGTCCAGACCTGTTCCATGACAGGCTAATTTTAATTCTTCATCTTCCATCAATCGTTTGGCAGCCCATATACAAGCCTCGTTCTCTTACTCATAAAAAAATAAGTCAGTGCTATCTGGATAAATTTCTTCCCATAGCATAGTCGTCGATACACCTCGAAGATTTTTTCCTTTCCTGGTACTGTGCCTCGGCTAAATATCAGTGTTTCACACGCTCTCTAAACAGAGTAAAAATACATATAATATCGAATTTTTCTTCATAATATCGCCAGATAACCTACCATCATGGAGTTTCCGATAACAATTATCATAATTAGTAATTTTTTTAAATGATGATTCATCCGCCTAATCATTCAGTGGCCATAGATAAACCTGGACCATTCCACTCAAGTTTGTGTCTCATTTCTTCAGGAACCAATGAGAACAACATTGAAAATCGGTTCAGTTGTTCATTGTACAAACAGCTCTTTTTGATATCACAGCATTCATAATAGGATCTGGCACCCCAATTTAAAAAATCAATATCGGCATCATCGAAATGTTCATATTTAAGGAGCAAGCCGAATTTATGAATGAGCTGCGCCTCATAGAAAACAGATCTATCAAAGCACTTAGTTAATAGTCCTCCTGTTGAAACACTCCTTATTTGTTGCATCGAACTGTGGTAAATATCCAGATATATTCCTTTTTTACTCACACTATCTTTAGTACATTCATTATTCATTACCTCCCTCCATAATCTACGCTCACTCAATAAACAAAACATACTCTTAACGTTCAAAGAGGGCCTTTCCATTCAAGCCTATCCTTTATTCCCTCTGGAACCAATACAAACAACGACTTAATCCTTTCTAATTGAGAGGGGTAAAGGATGCTTTTTGTTTTATCGCAATTTTCATAATACCACCTTGCTTGGTTATTCAGAAATAATACATCCTGGTCATTGAACTCATCACTCACAAGCAACGAATGAAACTGACAAACAAGCATTGATTCATAATAGACAGACTTGTCCTTATATCTATAAAAAGGACTGTGAGTATACATATTCCTTATATGTGGTAGAACCCAGAATAGCATATCCAAATACACTTCATTTTTACACATACTTCCCCCTTAAATCTATAACATCTAAATATATATAATTAATTTATTTTCTCATTGGGATACGGAACTTACTACCAGTATAATTATCGGTATATGTCCAGCGCCCATTCATTATTAAATCTTCGATGTACTTTGCACTCCCTGTTTCGTTATATATTTCAATTGCTGCAACTACTCGATGATTTCCTTCAGATATATAATATATCCCTTTCGCGTCTTTAAAACCAGCAATGATAAACTCATCACTATCAAAATTCACTTTATTACTGACCATCAAACTTTTGTAATAATCAACTTTTGCAGAATCACCTAAGCCAACCTGTGTACTTTTTATGTACGCAGGAACACCTTTCTGTGAAAGGATGCCAATCTCAGTAAAATATTTCCCAATAGCAGGAGCGATGTACTTTCCCGCTCCCCACCCGGTGGCCCACATTGCAGCATCAGCCAGAGCCTCTTTTCCCCATAATTTTAATCCGCAGCCAGTACCAGCAGCCCATCCACAGGTCTCAAATCGGTCAAATGCATTTTCACCCATTTGCTGATATTGTCCGGCGATATCAAACCCAATCTGAATCCCCAGCTCTCTGTAACCTCTTGCACCTGATATCCCAGCCAGCATTTCATTAATACAGTCTCCATTACCTGTAACCCTGCAGCTTTCAAACCTTTTCTCATTTTGGGCTGATAACAGAGCTATTTCCTTATTTACACCATTTTCACAACCACTTTCCCCCTTACAGTCCGCCAATTTTTTCGCCATTCTAACTGGCTCATCATGCATCAGAAAATTATATCGCAGGACACTTTCTGCAGAATTAGCACCACTGTTCGCACCACTTGATGAATTTGTTACCGCAGCTCCAGTTATCGCTCCGATAATCCTCCCTGCAGACTGAATCTGATTATCCCGCGTAGCTGGTTCAACGAACATTTCACCGAGAGTGATCGCTGCCAGCTCCGCAGCTAATGCACCAGCAGCAGCACCTTTCCCATTTCCTTTTCCGATTTCAGCGCTGACACCCGCGACCACTGCATGACTAAGTGCTCTACCAGGCAAATCAAGAATTTTGCCATTGTCACCAATTAACCCTGCCCCCTCAGCATTAATCTGGTTACCAATGTTCGCCAGCAGGGCATTTGTCAGGTTATCGTTAAAACGATCACCATTGATGGTTGTGTTCAGACTGGAGCTGATAACAGACTGCCCGGCCACCCGCTGGACGACTTTCCCCCAATCACCGTCTTTTACAAGCACCGGTAGACGCGCTTTTTCTGGCGATGCGACAACCGTCATCACATCATCAAAACCGGCCAACGCACCGCCAATCGTCATTGCGGTTACCAGTGATTTCACTGAGCTACTGCTACCCAATGACGTCAAGGTTCTGGATACGTTGCCTTTGTTCTCCACCAGCGCTACCGCGGCCTGTGATACCAGCGAGGTCATTCCGGCATATGCCGAACCATAGACAGCTGCCGTCGCAGTACTACCCGTCACGCCCGTTGCCGTGATGGCGGCATTACCAGCCATGGCAGCCAACCCGGTTCCGGCCGTAACCGAAGCTGCCGCAATCGCAATCACTGCCGCCACAACAGGATTCAGGCTCTGGCTTTTGTAGTTCCAGCTGTCATAGGCATCTTTCACCGTGTTCCACTGTACATCGCTGCGGGTATTGAGGTTTTTCAACCACGCCATACCCGGCAGTGCGCCCATTGCACTGATTGCTCCCTGTAACGCCTTACTGTTCTGCGCTTTAACGTCCGCACAGATCCCTTTCGCCGCGTCAATCGTCAATTTACTGCCCGCATAAACTGAAGGCAGAACCCAGGTCCCCGCGCTATAACCTTTATTCACTTGCTTAATATAAAAGCCTTTGGAGGTACTGACGGTCTGTTCGAAAGAGGTGTTTTTCACTGCGCGGAAGTTGATTTTACCGTTCGTGCTGGTTAACAGAGCGTTTTTACCTGCGGAGATCTTACTCGCCTCATAGGTGCTATCATCGCGACTCAACAAGTTAATATTGCCGTCAGCAGTAAACTCAGTGACCCTATTAGTCGTCGTGTGCTTTGTCTTTTTAATAGTGGTTTTCTTACCCCACCATTTGCGAGTTGTTGTTTTTTTCTCATAGTGACTGGATTCCTCCATCGCCTGGGCATAAAGCCAGCCACCATTTGCTGCTACATCAAGCGCTTGTTTAGCGAGTAGACGGGTCGCCTGAAAGAGAATACTGCCACCAGCAAGCACCGTCAGAGCACCGCCAGAGTTGATGGTGACTCCCGTCTGGCTGACCGTTTCACTCCAGGTTTTTCCTTGTTCCCGGTGGATAAAGCCTTCCGCCGCTTCAAAGCGCATATTTCCGCTGGAAGTTAGCGTTATATCGCCGTTAGATGTTAACGAACTGCCATTTGCCTGAATTAAACCGTTTGCCGCCAGCGTGAGCGCTTTTGTGCCACGTAAGCTTGTAACGACATTACGTACGTCATGATTATTATCGTTATTACTATCAATCACGTCATAGGCGTATGCACCTAACAACAAGTTCTTTCCTGCCTGAAGCGTCGCACTGCCTCCTGCAGTAATACTCGAGACTGAGAGATCAACATCTGAGGCAGCATTGATCAGGATATTTTTTCCCGCTTTTAACGTGCTGCGCAGTTCTGGTGTACGTTGGATTAAAAAAAGAGGGCTGAATCGCTCATCCAGAATTCTCATTCCCAGATTTGCCACACCACCGGCAGTCAGGCTGATACTGCCGCCCGCATCGATATTAACCCCTTTGGCATTGAGATTTTTACCACTACTCAGCGTGATATCGCCTGAAGCCCATAAAGGGTCGCCTGGCAGCATCTGATTAAAAAACTGCTGTGCTTGTTCTGTTGAAGGTATAAAGCCGGGACGCTCATGGTTAAGCATGGCATCATTTTTATCTAACGTGAGGTTGCCGTTAGCCACCAGTGAGATATTTTTACTTTTTACCGGCTGGCGAAGATCCCTCAGTAAAATATCGCCACCGGCAGTCACCAGTAAATCACCCGTAGCGGCGAGGCTACCTAATGCTCGTGAGCCATCGGCATTAAAATAGTTTACTGCTTCACTACTCTGTAATTTCACGTTACCGCTACGGCTGACCAGTGTGATATTCCTTCCCTGAAGGTCGCTCTGCATAACGTCAAGGTTCCCGCCCGTAAAAATGGAGATGTCGTTACCCGCGGTCAGCGATGTTGTCGTAACACGTGTAGACTGTTCGGACTGAAGAACAATATCCTCAGTGGCATTCATCACATCAGCGGTGTTAATTTTCCCCGCATGTAGAAGAATATTTTTAGCCGTTATAGTCTCAGGGTGAGCTGTAACATCAATATATTTTGCATCCGTGTTATAGGGTGAACTACTGTCAATTCGTTCCGAGAAATCTGCGACCAGACTCCCTCCCGCCTTGAGCGTGGCTGGTGTGAACGTTATATTTTTCCAGGAGATAATCTCTCCTGTTTTCGGCAATGAGTATGTACTCGTTTTACCACCCGAAACGGTGGTGTATCGAGGGATATCCTTAACTTTATCTGCAGGCCTATAACTAGTGTCATAAACATTCCAGATATTCTGAACTCCAGTTATCCCACTAATATTATTCAGGGTTTTCCCTGTCATAATCAGATCATGATTGGCTCGAATCTGGCTTTCATTATTAACAAGCGTAGTCACATTCAGATAACTACTCGCTCCTGCTAAGATTGAAGAAGCTGAGGAATTAGATGTTTTTCGGTACTCTTTTCTGGCTATATTTACCAGATCTGAACGATTAAAATCAGCAACACCGAACCATTTACCGCCTAATACCGCATCCCAATAGCTGACATTAATAATCGGCGCTTCCCTTGACGGAATCGTCAGAGAATCAATAGTCCTGTGACGAGGTAGTTTCACAAACGCTGTTGAATCTGGTGTAATATTGGCCCAATTATAAACCTGTGTATCTCGTACGTTATTCAGTTTTTCCGCTCGAATAATTAAATCGCCGCTATTAGTCTGTATACGTGCAGAACGGTTCTCCACCAACGTGGATTTATTTCCCTGAGCATCCTTTTGGATCCACATGTTTTTACCACTGTGCAGCGCAGCGCCATTGCTGTTACGCACGGTATTGGCAAAAACCCGGATATCACCGCTAGCCGTTGTATTACTATGATTATCTATACTGGTTGCGGCGAGCGTCATATCACGCTCCGCCCTCACACTAGCTCCCGCAGTAGTGGTCAGCGAATTGGCGCTGATATTCAGGTCGGTCTGCGCTTTAACATTACTGAGGGTTATTTTCCCTGCAGTGGTCAGCGAAATATCGCGCTGTGTTGAGGTTACGTTATTCAGGTTAATACCAACACCCGACTCAGTAGCTACCAGACGAATTTTACCGGCATACATCCCGCCCAGCGCTTTGGTATCGACTGCCAAAAGCGGCTTTGCCCCCACTCCAGCAATCGTTTTTACGGTTCCATCCTGATAACTGACCCGGTTAGCTCCCTGGGTTAAGTTCAAAGTTTTTGCTTTAATTTTCCCATTAAGCTCTGTCGCTCGGCTGATTACATCAACATAGTTGGCACTGTTACCATCCAGCCCCTGCTCGCCAACAATCACACTGCCTTTTGTCACATCAAGACGGTCAAGTGCCCCCTGTTTATCCAACGTCGGTTTTCCAGTTGTCAGCACCACGCCAGGTGCATTAACAAATCCGCATCCATCACAAGAAATACCGTTCGGGTTAGCAATCATGACATTAGCTTTTGCCCCTGCCACTTCCAGCTTCCCCTTCAACTCAGAGCGGCTACTCCCGGTCACTTCATTAATAATGAGCTCTGCTGCCTTGCCTTTTAGCTGGCTATTCGCCGCAATTTGCCCTGCCAGCTGTGATTGTGTCGTGGAAGTCGCGTTGTTCAACACCGTGCCCGGCGCGTTGACATTGAAGTCTTTGTAGGTGTTATGCGAAACACCGGCTTTATTCGGTGTGGCGATATTCACCACCGGTACATTGCCCGGTTTCATCGTCACGTTAGTATTACCGTTAGCAGCGGTGATACCGGCAGCAATAGCCGGATGCATCGGCTGTACGGCAGTCAGGTAGATCAGCAGCCAACTAGCCCCACGGGCGAGTGAATGCTCCATTATTTTCATATCTGAACATCCTTATTTTGGCGGGAGAAGCAGCGTTATCCCGCAGTAAGCTGACAGTTACAGAGCCAGAGTGGCCTGCCAGTAAACCACTGTGTTATCCGGATTCAACGAGTGCGGCCAGGCGAGTGGCGTGCCAATCGTTATCGTCTGAGATCCCCAACCACTACTTAACGTCAGCCCTAGCGCTGCGCCAGTTACGGTTCCACCATCTATTTTCCCTTTTTGCTTCGCCACATAACCGGTATCCAGAGCGCCGGTGACCGACAAGGTTCCCATGTTCGTAATACTGTCCCCCAGCCAGGTCAGCTCATTGCGCCAATAGCCACCACGGTTACCGCTCAAATACTGTTCCTTAAATCCTCGAACCGAATACAGCCCCCCAACGGAAAGCTGCTCGCTGGCATAAAGTGTGTCTGGCGTTGCCTGGCCGTAAACGGTTGTCAGCCAGGAAAGTGAAGAAGTGATGGGATAAAACCAACTGCCATTCAGGGTGAAACGGCGAAAATCAGAGGCAGGAAGCCCGCGATAAGCATCATTATTGGTAGCGCCAGCGATCTCCAGTCCTTGGGAAAATGCAGGCCCTAGTGTCAGGTAACTTTTGCCTAGCGTGCGGCTATAAGAAAATCCGGAGGTCAGGCTGGTTATTGTTGGGCTACTCACATTAAGACGGACATCGCCGAGACAGTTTTCTGTTTTACGTCGTGTTAAGTCCGTCTCGAATACCAGACGTTGATTCCCATCACGCCATAGCGTACGGTTAACGGTTAATCGCTGGGTCTGTACGCTTCCTTCATATCGCCAGTTACTGGAAGTGACAGGTTGCCAGGAGTCGGACCAGCCATACTGAGCACTAAACAACCAGTAGCCATAAGGAACGGATAAGCTCGTTTGTACACTACGGCTGCGACGGTCAGTATGAAACTCAGCATCGCGCGCAACGGTAAACGCCCACTGGTCAGCCATATGCAATATGTTATCCGCCACCACAGAAGTGCTTATTTGTTGATCGCCTGTACTTTTTTGTCCGTTATTATCAATGCCAACATTCAGCGTAAGTGGAAAATGTTGGTGTGCAGGGATGAGTTGAAGACGGGAATAACCGGGTACATCTCCCGGTAAAATATCAACGGTAAGAGGACGAGATGAAAGTCGATTAAGTTGTTCGATCCCTTGTTCTATATCACGCAGATTTAGCAACTGCCCGGAGACCCCAGGAAAAGCCATTTGCAGATCGAGGGCTTTTTTACCCTCTATCGTAATGTCCTCAACCCGTCCTTCTGTCACATTGATGTGTAAGACCGTACTGGAAATATCCTGCTCAGGTAACCAAGCCCTCGACGTAATGTAACCCATAGAAATATAAGTCTGAGTTATATTATTGACCCGCTGTTGTATATCAGTGAGGCGAAGACACCCTTCGTCAGGAATACGAGTGAGTTTTTTCAAAGTCGACGAAGTTAAAACGGTTGCTCCGCTGAGTTCAATGCGTTTAATAACAAAACAAGGCGCATTTTTATCTAACTGGGGAACGTCCGGTATAGATGTAGATAAAGGTCCTACACTTTGCAATGCCTCACGCTGTTGTTGCGTCTGTTCAAGACGCATTTTTTGTTGCTGTTCAATCGTCTCGTGAATAACCGGGCTTAGAGGAATCGCCAGCAAGGGCATCGGCAGCGCGAGCACCGTCAGGGCAATAATTAGACATCCTATCCAATACACTGGTGCAGACATTGAAAATTCCATTAAGCAATGTTGTGCAATGCATTTTCATTATTTGAAATATTTAATCCGTGACCTCCTCATGATTTACGAGTACGACTAATTCTTTCAGAAAAGTGCCCAAGGGCTGCTTTTGGACAAAAAAAATCCCGGAACCAGTCCGGGATTTTTTCAATATCAATTCGCTGAGTTAGCGGCGGTTGCCGAAGATACGCAGCAGCATCAGGAACAGGTTAATAAAGTCGAGATACAGGGTCAGCGCACCGAGAATGGCGTATTTGCGCAGATTAGATGAATCACGCACATCAATCTGTTCGCCAATGTTTTTCAGCTTCTGAGTGTCATAGGCGGTAAGGCCGACGAACACGATCACCCCGATATAGGTCACTGCCCACATCAGCGCTTCGCTTTTCAGCCAGAAGTTCACCAGCGACGCCAGCACGATACCAATCAGCGCCATAAACAGCATGTTGCCTAAACCGCTCAGGTCACGCTTGGTGGTGTACCCATACAGGCTCATGATACCGAACATGCCGCCGGTCACCACGAAGGTGCTGGCAATTGATGAATAGGTATAGACGATAAAAATGCTGGAGAGCGTCAACCCGGTAAGTGCCGAGTAGAGCATAAATAGCGTCGTCGCCATGCCCGAACTCAGGCGCTGCACCATGCCGGAGAGGACAAACACCAGCGCCAGCTGGGCGATAATCAGCCCGAAGAAGGTGATTTTACTGGAGAAAACGAACTCCATCACCGCCGGCGTATTGGCCGCATACCACGCAATAAACGCGGTCAGCAGCAGACCACAGGTCATCCAGCCATACACCTGAGCCATATAGGTTTGCAGGCCGCTACGCGCCTGCACGATAGAATCTGAGCGCGGGAATCGTTCCATGACGTTCTCCTGAAGTTAGTATGAACCTAAAATATTCGCCGTTATTCAGGCTGCCAGCGCATCAGCGACAACCTGAACTCCATGAATTTAAGTGTACTCTACCAGCGCTCGGCTGCCTGTTTATCGCTGTCGCGCGCTTCGACCCAACGCTCCCCTTCCGGGGTCGCTTCACGCTTCCAGAACGGCGCACGGGTCTTTAGATAGTCCATGATAAACTCGCCCGCGTCAAAGGCGCTGCTGCGATGAGCGCTGGTCACACCGACAAAGACGATCTCTTCGCCCGGCCACAGTTCGCCAATACGGTGAATCACCGTGACGCGGCCCAGCGGCCAGCGTTCGCGCGCGGCATCGACGATCTCCGCCAGAGCTTTTTCGGTCATACCGGGATAATGCTCAAGGCTCAGGGCTTTGACGCTGTCGCCCAGGTTATGATTGCGCACTTTACCGGTGAAGGTCACGACCGCGCCGTCTTCATCGCGGGCAGCCAGCCAGGGATATTCATCACCGACGCTGAACGGCTCATGGCCGACACGAATACGGGTTTCACTCATATCAACCTCCCGTAACCGGTGGGAAAAACGCTACCTCGTCGCCATCGGCCACCGGATGATCGAAGCTCACCAGCGTTTGATTTACCGCCGCCAGCAGTTTGCCCTCTTCCAGCGCCAGCGCCCAGCGCCCTTCCTGCGCCACCAGATGCTGGCGCACGGCTTCCACCGTCGAAAACTCAGATGCCAGCGCCAGCGAGTCGGTGCCGACTAGCTCGCGGACCTGAGCAAAAAACAGCACGTTAATCATGAGCATCCACCTTAAAGTCTCCCGACTTGCCGCCGCTTTTCGCCAGCAGACGCACCGGGCCAATGACCATGTCTTTTTGCACCGCTTTGCACATGTCATAAATGGTGAGTGCTGCAACCGATGCGGCAGTGAGCGCTTCCATCTCGACGCCGGTCTTGCCGGTTAAGCGACACAGCGACTCAATCCGCACGCGGTTATGCTCCGGCTGGGCCTGCAAATTCACTTCCACTTTGCTCAGCATCAGCGGATGGCACAGTGGAATAAGATCCCAGGTGCGTTTTGCTGCCTGAATACCGGCGATACGGGCGGTGGCGAACACGTCGCCCTTATGATGGCTGCCGTCGATAATCATCGACAGAGTTTCCGGCAGCATAGTAACAAACGCTTCAGCGCGCGCTTCGCGAACGGTTTCCGCCTTGGCGGAGACATCCACCATATGGGCTTCACCGGCCGCGTTGATATGGGTCAGTTGCGACATCGTTTATTTCTTCAAATGAGGGTGGAAGTTGCACGGACGCGTACGGGCATCAAGCTGTGGGGCAATGATGTTATCCCACGCGGTGCGGCACGCTTTGGTTGAACCCGGCATGGCGAAAATCAGCGTACGGTTTGCCATTCCGGCGACGGCACGCGATTGCAGCGTGGCGGTGCCAATTTCTTCGAAAGAGAGCATGCGGAACACTTCGCCAAAACCCTCAACTTCCCGGTCAAACAGCGGCAGCAGGGCTTCAGGGGCCTGATCGCCGTCGGTTAAACCGGTACCACCGGTGATCAACACCACCTGCACATCGTCGCGGGCAATCCATGCGGAAACCTGGGCGCGGATCTGGTAGCGGTTCTCTTTGACAATGGCCTTATCGACGACCTGATGGCCCGCTTCCTGCGCCGAGTCACGCAGGAAATGGCCAGAGGTATCGTCCTCTTCGCCACGGCGATTGGAAATAGTAAGAATAGCAACGCGTGCTGGGATAAATTCAGCGCTCACCTGACTCATTTGATAGCTCCTTGATGACGAATTATCCACCAATATAGGATAAGTTCTGGGTAATTCCGGTATTGCCCTGATGCAGGAAATGGGTCTGCTTTTTATGCGTTAAGGCTTCAGCAATGCGCTCTTCCAGCGCCTGCTGCTGGGCGTCTTCGGCCAGCAGTTCGCGCAGGTCAACGCCACCGTCGCCAAACAGGCACAGATGCAATTTCCCAACGGACGATACGCGCAGACGGTTACAGCTGGCGCAGAAGTCTTTTTCATACGGCATAATTAAGCCGATTTCCCCTTCGTAGTCGGGATGGCAAAAGACCTGCGCCGGGCCGTCGCTACGCTGACGGATTTGATGGATCCAGCCACGCTGGAGCAGTTGGTCACGCAGTACCATGCCTGAGATATGGTGTTTGCGGAACAGTTCGCTACCGTCGCCGGTTTCCATCAGTTCAATAAAGCGGAGTTGAATGCGGCGCGGTTTGATCCACGCCAGAAAGGTGTCGAGCTGGTGATGATTCACATCGCGCATCAGCACGGTGTTGACCTTCACTTTATCAAAGCCCGCGGTAAAGGCGGCATCGATGCCGTCCATGACCTGGCGGAACTTATCCTGACCGGTAATCGCGTGAAACTGCCGCGCGTCGAGACTGTCAACGCTGACGTTTAACGCGGTAAGTCCGGCTTCGCGCCAGGCGGCAACATCGCGCGCCATGCGATAACCATTGGTGGTCACGGCAATCTGGCGAATTGAAGCGTTCTCTTTCACCGCCGCGATAACGTCGGTGAAGTCGCGACGTAACGACGGCTCCCCGCCGGTCAAACGGACTTTTTCCGTACCCAATGCCGAGAAGGCACGCGTCACCCGGCGAATTTCGTCCAGCGACAAAAATCCTTTGTTGGTGACCCCATTGGGCTGGTAGCCGTTTGGCAGACAGTAGGTGCAGCGAAAGTTGCAGACGTCGGTAATCGACAGGCGCAGATAAAAGAATCTGCGCGCAAACGCATCAGTGAGTTGTGAAGCCATAGACACCTTTCCAAATACGGGAGGCGAGATCATTTCTTCCTTCGCCCTGGCGACAGATTATCTGTCGCGGCCAAAGCGCCATATTTTTCAACTTAGGCACAGAGGCTAGAGTGTGTTGTTCAGACTAAAGTAGACAGAGTACTGAACCTGGTTATGCCGAATAGTAGCGCGAGAATAACAGTTTCGCCATTCTCGCAATCGCTATATAAAGCCATACATAACGACCTGATCGTGCACTTTCCCTACAGAATACGTAAAAATACCGTTTTTGCATTGATATACGTCATTTTGACCGGTACAGAGCATCGTCTTTTAGAGGTAGTTAGGCTAATGTAAGCACGTTTTTCACTATAAGGAAGTTGTATGCGCAATCGCACTTTTGCCGATCTTGACCGCGTTGTCGCACTAGGCGGCGGACATGGCCTTGGACGCGTGATGTCATCCCTCTCATCGCTCGGCTCTCGCCTGACCGGTATCGTCACAACCACCGACAACGGCGGCTCCACGGGACGTATTCGGCGCTCTGAAGGGGGAATCGCCTGGGGCGATATGCGCAACTGCCTTAACCAATTAATTACCGAACCCAGCGTCGCCTCAACGATGTTTGAGTACCGTTTTACGGGTAATGGCGAACTTTCAGGACATAACCTCGGAAATTTAATGTTAAAGGCGCTGGACAACCTGAGTATCCGGCCTTTAGAAGCCATCAATTTAATAAAAAACCTGCTGAAAGTTGAAGCTTCACTGATTCCAATGTCCGAACAGCCGGTTGATTTAATGGCAATCGACAGTGAGGGCCATGAAATTTACGGTGAAGTGAATATTGACCAACTCAAGCTGCCGCCGCGCGAATTAATGTTAACCCCTTTAGTCTCGGCGACTCGCGAAGCAGTAGAAGCAATTGCCGATGCAGACCTGATTCTTATTGGGCCCGGCAGTTTCTACACCAGCCTGTTACCGATTATTCTGCTGCCGGATATTGCCCAGGCGCTACGCCGCACCCCGGCGCCGATGGTCTATATCGATAATCTCGGCCGCGAGCACAGCCCGGCGGGCGACCTCGGCATTGATGAACGGATCGCGCTGCTGGAGTACTATATCGGCAAAGCGGTTATCGATGCGGTCGTTGTCGGCCCGAAAGTCGACGCCAGCCGCGTTCAGTGCAAAGTGGTTATTCAGCAACCGCTGGAAGCCGGTGATATCCCCTATCGTCACGACCGCGTTCTATTGCGCGCCGCATTAGAAGAGGCATTACAGGCCTTTAGTTGAGTTTCCTTAACTTCTTAAGGTTGTCTTAAAAAACGTCAGGCAGCATAGCGAATACTATCCTTGCTGAGTCTATCGTTATGCTTCGCCTGTTACGCTATCGTCCTACCGTGAGTCGGCTGACCTATATTCTTCTGTTCGCGCTGTACATTGCGCTGGCGCTGAATATTAATTTTTATCATCAGACTTTTACCCTGCTGCCCGTTGATAGTTTGCACAACGCGCTGGTCTTTATGACCACGCCGATGGTGGCATTCTCGGTGATGGCGATATTACTGACTCTGGCCTCAATCATCCGTCTTGAGAAACTGGCTGCTACGCTGTTTATTCTCCTCAGCGCCTGTGCCCAGTATTTCATGATGAACTTCGGTATTGTGGTTGACCGTTCCATGGTCACCAATATTCTCGATACCACACCTGCCGAAAGCTACGCCCTGCTCTCCGGGCAAATGATCGTCACACTCGCCTTTACCGCATTACTGTTCATCGCCCTGGCGTGGTGGATTAAAATAAAACCTGCGGCAAGTCTGTGGCGCGGCACCCTGATACGCGTAGGTACGCTGGTGGTTTCAACGGTATTAATTCTGCTGGTCGCATCCTTGTTCTATAAGGATTACGCCTCATTGTTTCGTAATAATAAAGAGCTGGTAAAAACGCTGAATCCGTCCAACAGTATCGTGGCAATTAACTCGTGGTATTTTCACCACGAGATGGACAATTTACCGCTGGTAAAAATTGGTGAAGATGCGAAGCAAAAAGCGACGATGACAAATGGCCCACGTAAAAATCTGACCATTTTAATTGTTGGCGAAACGTCCCGCGCCGCCAATTTCTCGCTGGGTGGTTATGATAGAGAAACAAACCCATTGCTGGCGAAAGATAACGTTGTCTATTTCCCGAAAACGGCTTCCTGCGGAACCGCCACCGCCGTCTCGGTTCCCTGCATGTTCTCAAATATGCCGCGCACCAGCTACAACGAGTCGCTGGCTCATCATCAGGAAGGTTTGCTGGACATTATTCAGCGCGCCGGAATTCAGGTGCTGTGGAACGATAACGACGGCGGCTGTAAAGGTGCCTGCGACCGTGTACCGCATCAGGACGTCACGGCGCTGAATCTGCCAGGCCAATGTATTAACGGCGAGTGCTACGATGAAGTGCTGTTCCATGACCTGGAAAAAACCATTGATAATATGCAGGGCAACGGCGTGATTGTTCTGCACACCATCGGCAGTCACGGCCCAACTTATTACAATCGCTATCCAGCGGAATTCCGTCGCTATACGCCAACCTGCGATACCAGCGAAATTCAATCCTGTACCCAAGAGCAGCTCAAGAATAGCTACGACAACACCATTTTGTATGTCGACTATATCGTCGATAAGGCGATTAAATTGCTGCAATCGAAGCAGGATAAATTCACCACCAGCCTGGTCTATCTTTCCGATCACGGTGAATCATTGGGCGAGAATGGCGTTTATCTGCACGGGTTGCCCTATTCCATCGCGCCAGAAACACAAAAACATGTGCCAATGCTGTTATGGTTATCGGATGATTATCAAAAGCGCTATGGCGTTAATTACGACTGTCTGCAAAAGCAGGCCAAAGAAAATAACTACTCGCAGGATAACCTGTTCTCTACAATGCTAGGTCTGACCGGCGTAGAGACGCAGGAATATCGCGCAGCGGATGATATCTTAGCCACGTGTAAATAGAGGCCAGTAGATGAAAATTTTAGTCGTTGAAGATGACACCTTGCTATTACAGGGGCTGATTCTGGCCATGCAAAGTGAGGGCTACGCCTGTGATGGCGTGGCAACCGCCCAGCAAGCAGCGCTTAGCCTCGCCAACGGGCATTACAGCCTTGTCGTGCTGGATTTAGGTCTGCCGGATGAGGATGGGCTGCATTTCCTCAACCGGATGCGCCAGGAAAAACTCAGCGTTCCGGTGTTGATCCTCACTGCGCGCGATACGTTAGAGGATCGCGTGAGCGGTCTGGATACCGGTGCCGACGATTATCTGGTGAAACCGTTCGCGCTGGAAGAACTTAACGCCCGCATTCGAGCTCTGCTGCGACGCAATCTGAATCAGGGTGATAACGAAGTCACCGTTGAGAATCTGCGCCTCAACGTCACCCGCCGCCAGGTGTGGCTGGACGGTGAACTGCTGGAACTCACCCCCAAAGAATACGCTTTACTGTCGCGCCTGATGCTCAAAGCCGGTAGCCCGGTACACCGCGAAATTCTCTACAACGATATCTATAACTGGGATAACGAGCCGGCTACCAATACGCTGGAAGTACATATCCATAACCTGCGCGACAAAGTCGGGAAAAGCCGTATACGCACCGTACGCGGTTTCGGCTATCAGCTGGTTAATTGCGCAAAGGCAGAATAACGCATGGCGCTTTTTTCTATTCGTAAATGGCCGATGCGCCATCAGCTGTTGCTCGCCATCGGCCTCATTCTGATCGTTTTCCAGCTTATCAGCGTGTTCTGGCTCTGGCATGAGAGCAAAGAACAGATCGAGCTAGAAGTGGCGATGCTGATTCACAACCATAATAACGCGAAGCATATTCGTCACGAGGTACGCGAAGCAATTGCCAGTCTGTTGCTGCCAAGCCTGGTGATTATCGGCCTCGCGCTGTATCTGTGCCTGCAGGCGGTCAAGCGCATCACTCGCCCACTGGCCGACCTGCAAAAAGAGCTCGACGCGCGGACGCCGGGGAATTTGCAGCCCATCTACCTGCAACAGACCACGGTTGAAGTCGATGCGGTAACTAATGCAATCAATCAGTTAGTAGAAAATTTAACCCAAACGCTGGATCGGGAACGGCTGTTCACCGCCGACGTGGCCCACGAACTTCGCACGCCGCTGGCGGGGTTGAAGCTGCATCTGGAACTGCTGGAAAAGACCCAGAACCTGAATCTCTCACCGCTGGTGCAACGTCTGGATCAAATGACCGAAAGCGTTGCGCAACTGCTGCTGCTCGCACGAGTTGGCCAGTCGTTCTCCGCAGGAAGCTACCAGCAGGTTGACCTGCTAGCTGATGTGGTGGAGCCGATAAAAGGCGAGCTAGAGACCATGCTGAGCGCGCGTGGGCAAACGTTGGCGATTGAGGAGCCAGCCTCAGCGATTATCGTTTCCGGCGATGCCACCCTACTGCGGCTATTGGTGCGTAATCTGGTGGAAAACGCGCACCGTTATAGCCCGCAAGCGTCAACCATTACGCTCTCACTGGAGTCTGCATCGTATCCGATGCTGGTCGTTGAAGATGAGGGGTCGGGGATTGATGAGTCGAAAGTGGGCGAGTTGAGCCAGGCGTTTGTTCGTATGGACAGCCGCTATGGCGGGATTGGTCTGGGGTTAAGCATCGTGACGCGTATCGCCCAGCTCCATGAAGCGGCATTCTTTTTACAAAACCGCGATACCGGTACCGGCACGCGGGCGTGGATAGAATTTCAGGCGACGAAGCGCTGAGGGCTTTAGTAGGTCAACATCCAGTGGCAGGCAAAGCCCGCGACGATGACCACAGAGACGAGCATGGTAAACAGCTGTTGGAAATTTAAATTAGACATGACGCTACCCTCATAGATTTTAAGGATAGTATCAGTAGAATTTATTAAGTGAACATTAAGGATTCAGCCCGCCGCGTGACCACAGCCACATTTCTCGGATATATCACGCCCGGGCTAACGTTTTGCCCGGCGAGTCTTGCACCACCGGGCGAATGTCCTATCAGGACGTCGCAATAAACAGTTCGCGCAGCTTGTGCAAACGGTCACGCGCCTGCGCCGCCTCTTCGAATTCGAGGTTCTGCGCATGTTTCATCATCTGCGCCTCCAGCGTCTGGATTTGCTGCTGTAGCGCCTTCGGCGTCAACGCCTGCACATCTGGCTCGACGACAGAAGATGCGCCGCGAGACTTGCCGCGGCCTTTGGCTTTGGTCTTCGCCAGCCCCTCGCCCATCGACAGAATGTCGACCACATCTTTCACCAGCCCCTGAGGCACAATCCCGTGCTCTTCGTTATAGAGCTGCTGCTTCTCACGGCGGCGTTCGGTCTCGCCTATTGCTTTGGCCATTGAGGCGGTAATTCTGTCACCATACAGAATCGCCTTACCGTTGATGTTACGCGCGGCGCGGCCAATGGTCTGGATAAGCGAACGCTCGGAACGCAGGAAACCTTCTTTGTCGGCATCGAGGATCGCCACCAGCGAGACTTCCGGCATGTCCAGCCCTTCACGCAGCAGGTTGATGCCCACCAGCACATCGAACTCCCCCAGACGCAGGTCGCGAATAATTTCCATACGCTCAACGGTATCGATATCAGAGTGCAGATAACGCACCCTCTCGCCGTGCTCTTCCAGATAGTCGGTGAGATCTTCCGCCATACGTTTGGTCAGCGTTGTCACCAGCACGCGCTCGTTAATGACCGAACGTTTACGGATTTCCGATAGCAGATCATCAACCTGCGTACCGACCGGACGCACTTCAATAATAGGATCGAGCAGCCCGGTAGGGCGCACAACCTGATCAATCACGTCGCCACCGGATTTCTCCAGTTCGTAGTTACCCGGCGTCGCCGATACGTAGATAGTCTGCGGTGCCAGCGCTTCAAACTCTTCAAATTTTAGCGGGCGGTTATCCAGCGCTGACGGCAGGCGGAACCCGTACTCTACCAGCGTCTCTTTACGTGCCCTGTCGCCGCGATACATACCGCCAATTTGCGGAATAGTGACGTGCGATTCGTCAATAACCAGCAGACCATCGGCCGGCAGATAGTCGAACAGCGTCGGCGGCGGCTCGCCTGGTCCACGGCCAGAAAGGAAGCGTGAATAGTTTTCAATGCCCGAGCAGTAACCAAGCTCATTCATCATTTCAAGGTCAAACTGGGTACGCTGACTGAGACGCTGCTCTTCCAGTAGCTTGTTGTTGTCCAGCAGCACTTTGCGTCGTTCCGCTAGCTCAACCTTAATCTCTTCCATCGCCTGCACGATACGTTCGCGTGGCGTCACGTAGTGGCTTTTCGGATAGACCGTATAGCGCTGCAGGGTAGATTCGATATGCCCAGTCAGCGGGTCGAACAGCGACAGCCGCTCGACCTCTTCGTCAAACAGCTCCACGCGCAGCGCGATGTCGTCTGATTCCGCCGGGAAGATATCGATAACCTCGCCGCGCACGCGGAAGGTGCCGCGTTGGAACGCCTGGTCATTACGGGTGTACTGCAGATCCGCCAGGCGGCGCAAAATGGCCCGCTGATCGATAATGGTGCCCACCGTCAGATGCAGCATCATTTTCAAATACAGGTCTGGATCGCCCAGACCGTAAATAGCCGATACCGACGCCACCACGATGACATCACGGCGCTCAAGCAGCGCTTTGGTCGCCGACAGACGCATCTGATCGATATGTTCGTTAACGGCGGAATCTTTTTCGATAAAGGTATCGGAGCTCGGAACGTAGGCTTCCGGCTGGTAGTAATCGTAGTAAGAGACGAAATACTCGACCGCATTCTCCGGGAAGAAGGCTTTCATTTCGCCGTACAGCTGCGCCGCCAGCGTTTTATTCGGTGCCAGCACCATCGTTGGCCGCTGGAGATCGGCAATGACGTTAGCCACGGTAAAGGTTTTACCCGACCCGGTTACGCCCAGCAGAGTCTGGTGCGCCAGGCCGTCTTCCAGCCCCTCTTTCAGACGTGCAATGGCAACAGGCTGGTCGCCTGAAGGACTAAACGCAGAATGTAACTTAAAGGGTTTACTCATGGACAACGCTACCTGATGACTGATGGCCGGGCTGGAGATTAATTCTACTCGCCGCTTGCGGAATTGCCAATAAAAAATACTGGATATAAAACCAGTGATGCATTATCGTATTTCGTGTACTCATGGCGATAACAGGCAAGAGCGGCTGAAATTTATCCTCTGACCAGATAAAAAACCAGCCATAAAGGGTTATCCCCAGAACATTTTCTCTTTTAACATTTGTCAATATAGGTCATGAAAGTTTTATGGCAATTCACAGCACTTTTTGTGACGCCATTGCTTTTATTTATCTTATTGATAATAAATGAAAACATGCAAAAGATGCGTTTCGCGTCAATTCAGGCGAAAGCCGCATGCTCTCTCGTTTACCGCAAGTTTTCTAACCCTAATACACAGGGTTATCCACAGGAATAGTGGATAACTACCTCCAGCCCCTATCCCCCGCCACCCGGCGATTTGCGCAACATGGACGAAAAGCCACGGCAAATATTTTTTTTCCTGCTGATTTTGATATTTATCAGCGAAAAGACGTAGCTGTATTAGGGAAATTTTGCTCGATTCTTTTACGTTTTCTGCGGGTTAGCGCTTACGAATGAAGATAACCCGCAAACAACGTCAGAGGGCGGTCAGTGAAAGATAGTGCCCCAGCGGTTGAGTCTCTACTGCGTCGCCCAGCCATGGAATTTCACCGAGCATAGGGGCTGGTAGCATTCGCTGGAGCGTACTGAGGTATTCGGCATGGCGACGCCCAGGCGGCGTCACATCATTAGCAATCCAGCCCGCCAGGCGCAGCCCAGCCTGTTGTACCGCCTGTGCGGTCAGCACCGCATGATTAATACATCCCAGCTTGATGCCAACCACCAGAATGACCGGCAGTTGTTCCATTTTGACCCAGTCGGCCAACGTCAGCGTCGGTGACAGCGGCGTAAACCAGCCGCCCGCCCCTTCCACCAGCACCCAGTCCGCCTGCGCTTCCAATGTACGTAATCCTGCCGAGAGCACGCTAGCTTCAATGGGACGCCGCTCATCGGCACTGACGATATGCGGGGAAGTTGGCTCTGCGAAGGTGTATGGGTTGACCGCATCATAATCAAGCGGCACCACGCTGTTACGCTGGAGCGCCAGCGCATCGCTGTTGCGCAATCCCTCTGGCGTCATTTCGCTGCCGGAGGCCACCGGTTTATAGCCCGCGGTGCGCCGTCCAAGCAAACGGGCTGCCTGCAACAGTGCGGTGCTGGCGACGGTTTTCCCCACTTCGGTGTCGGTTCCGGTTACATAGTAGCGCTCAATCACGCGTAATCACTCCTGTAAAAAGATGGTAAGTCAGCGGACATTCGCCCGCCTGCGACGGCCATGCCAGCTGAAGTTGCTGCAACCTGCCGCGCGTTAATGGCTGACTGCTGCGCCCCTGATGGAGGTGCGTCGCGCCAATTCCCTTCAGCGAGCGCATGGCGCTTAGCGCATCGGGGAACGGCAGTGTGATAGAGGTTGATGTTTCCTGATAGCGATAGCCTGCCAGCGCATCGCGTAGCGCCTCTTCCGGCAGAAAGCGGTTAGCATGCGGATGGCTGTCGATTGCGCGCCAGGCCTGATTGAGCTCCGGCAGAGAGCCTGCCGTCAGGGTGGTAAATGCCAGCGTTCCGCCGGGGCTCAGCTGACGGTAAAGCCCAGCCAGCGCCACGCGGATATCGCTGCACCACTGCACTGCCAGATTGCTCCACACCAGCTCAAAACCACCTTCCGGCAGCGGAATATCTTCGATATCGGCCTGCAAATAGCGATCTGCCGCCTGATGATGTCGCGCTTGTTGCAGCATGTCGTCAGAAAGATCCAGCGCGGTGACATAGCTCCCTCGCTCACGCCAGTAGCGACTGTAGCTGCCGGGCCCGCATCCGGCGTCCAGCACTCGCGCGAACGACGGCGATGGAAGCTGGGCCAGCAGATGCGCCGCGCTCAAACGCTGCAGCTCATCATGCTGGTGGTAATGGGCCGCCGCACGGCCAAACGCCGCGGCCACCGCCTGTTTATCCACGCTCGCCATGCAGCACCTCCAGCAGATGCGCAATATCCTGCGGCTCATGCGCGGCGGTGAGCGTCAAACGCAAACGCGCGGTGCCAGATGGAACCGTCGGTGGACGGATCGCCGTCACCCAACAGCCCTGTTCGCGCAGTCGGTCAGCCAGCTGCAGCGTACGCTGATTATCGCCGACGATAAGCGGCTGAATGGCGCTGCGTGAATCAGTCAGTGGGTAAGCGAGCCCGCTGGCCCCGTGACGAAAATCCGCCACGTGCTGCGCCAGCGTTTCACGACGCTGTTGGCCTTCATCACTTTGGATAACCGCCAGCGCCGCCTGCAGCGCCACCGCCTGAGCGGGTGGCATGGCGGTGCTGTAAATCAAATGACGAGCAAACTGCAGGAAGTAGTCCGCCACCGCGTGGCTGCACAATACCGCCGCGCCGCTGAGGCCGAAGGCCTTGCCGAAGGTAACAATCAGCAGTTCCGGGTGAACGCCCTGCTGCTGACAGCTGCCGCGCCCCGTGTCCCCGTCAACGCCAATACCGTGCGCATCATCAACCATCAGCCAGCCGTTGGCCGCTCGCGTGGCGCTGGCAATATCGGCCAGCGGCGCACGGTCGCCGTCCATGCTGAACACCCCTTCAGTCACTACCAGTTGCTGCCCGGTGAGCGGAGCGGCAAGCAGGCGAGCGAGATGCTGGCTGTCATTGTGCTGAAAACGTCGCAGCTGCGCCGGGCTCTGCGCTGCAGCTTCCAACAGCGAAGCGTGGCTGAGACGGTCGGCAACAATGCGATCTTCGCGTCCGGCCAGTGCGGCAATCACCGCCTGGTTGGCGGCGAATCCGGAGATAAACAGCAGCGCACGGTCATAGCCTAGCCAGTCGGCCAGCTCTTCTTCCAGCCGCTGGTGCGCCTGGTGATAGCCGGTAACGTGGCCGGAGCCGCCTGACCCGACGCCATAGCGCTCGGCACCCTGTTGCCAGGCCTGAATCACCCGGGGATGCTGACTTAGTCCGAGATAATCATTACTGGAAAAATTCAGATAACGACGATCGTCACGGACCAGCCAACGCCCCGCTCCCTGCGTCAGCGGCTGGCGCTGACGAAATGCCTGGGCTTCCCGCCGCTCGGCGACCGCTTGTTCAATTCGCAGCTGCCAACTCATACCGCCGCCGCGTTGTAATATTCCTCGGTATCCGGCGTTTTCAGCGCCTGCTCCAGACGCTGCTGCTGCTCGTTATCGCCAGCGGTGACCATGGTCTGCTGCGGGTTGAGACCCAGCTTGCGGAACAGTTGCAGATCTTTGTCTTCTTCCGGGTTCGGCGTGGTCAACAGCTTGCAGCCGTAGAACACCGAGTTGGCACCGGCCATAAAGCACATCGCTTGGGTCTGCTCGTTCATCTGCTCGCGACCGGCGGAGAGGCGCACGTGCGAGGTCGGCATCATGATGCGCGCCACGGCAATCGTGCGAATAAAATCAAAGGCATCAACGTCTTCGTTATCGGCCAGCGGGGTCCCTTTTACTTTCACCAGCATGTTGATCGGCACGCTCTCCGGCGGCGTCGGCAGATTGGCTAATTGCAGCAACAGACCGGCACGGTCAGTCACCGTTTCGCCCAGGCCCACGATGCCGCCGGAGCACACTTTGATCCCGGCGTCACGCACCTTGTCGAGCGTGTCGAGGCGCTCCTGATAGCTGCGGGTGGTGATGATATTGCCGTAAAATTCCGGCGAGGTGTCGAGGTTGTGGTTGTAGTAATCGAGGCCCGCCGACGCCAAACGTCCCGCCTGGCTATCGGACAGCGTGCCCAGCGTCATACAGGCTTCCAGCCCCATCTCTTTCACGCCCTGCACCATCTGCTCGAGGTACGGCATATCGCGCTCGTGCGGGTTTTTCCACGCAGCGCCCATGCAGAAACGGGTAGAGCCCGCCAGCTTCGCTTTGCGAGCGGATTCCAGCACCTGCTCCACTTCCATCAGACGCTCGCTTTCCAGCCCGGTTTTGTAGCGCGAACTTTGCGGGCAGTATTTACAGTCTTCCGGACAGGCACCGGTTTTAATCGATAGCAGCGTGCTCACCTGCACCTGCTGAGGGTCAAAATGTTGACGGTGAACCTGCTGCGCTTCAAACAGTAAATCCAGCAGCGGTTTTTCGAAAAGAGCGGTGACCTGCGACATTGTCCAGCGTAAAGGGTGAGCCATTGGCTTCTCCGGGGGTTTTGTTAATTTTCGGATCGGTTTATACTCGTAAACCTAAAACTTTTCAAAATGGTTTACAAGTCGATTATGACAATGGACGATCTCGCCTTCGATCAGCGCCACATCTGGCATCCCTATACCTCAATGACCGCGCCGTTGCCGGTTTACCCAATTGTCTCCGCCGAAGGTTGCGAGCTGCAGCTCGCCAGCGGCGAGCGTCTGGTTGACGGTATGTCATCCTGGTGGGCGACCATTCATGGCTACAATCACCCGCGTCTGAACGCGGCGATGAAGGCGCAGATTGACCAGATGTCGCACGTGATGTTTGGCGGGATAACCCATCCTCCTGCCGTTGCCCTGTGTCGCAAGCTGGTGGCAATGACGCCGGAACCACTGGAGTGCGTATTCCTTGCGGATTCAGGTTCGGTCGCGGTGGAAGTGGCGATGAAGATGGCCTTGCAGTACTGGCAGGCCAAAGGCGAGTCGCGCCAGCGTTTTCTCACCTTCCGTAATGGTTATCACGGCGATACCTTTGGTGCGATGTCGGTGTGCGATCCCGACAATTCGATGCACAGCCTGTGGAAAGGCTATCTGCCGGAAAACCTGTTTGCTCCGGCACCGCACAGCCGCTTTGACGGCGAGTTTGATGAGTACGATATGGTGGCGTTTGCGCGCCTGATGGCGGCGCATCGCACAGAGATTGCGGCGGTGATCCTCGAGCCTGTCGTGCAGGGCGCGGGCGGGATGCGGATGTATCATCCGGAGTGGCTCAAGCGGATCCGCAAGATGTGCGACCGGGAAGGCATTCTGCTGATTGCCGATGAGATTGCCACCGGTTTTGGCCGCACCGGCAAGCTGTTCGCCTGCGAACACGCGGACATCAGCGCCGATATTCTGTGTTTGGGGAAAGCCTTGACCGGCGGCACCATGACCCTATCGGCAGCCATCACCACGCGTGACGTTGCAGAGACCATCAGCAACGGAGAAGCCGGTTGCTTCATGCACGGCCCGACGTTTATGGGCAACCCGCTGGCCTGCGCCGTGGCGGCGGAAAGTCTGGCTATCCTTGAGAGCGGTGAATGGCAAACGCAGGTCGCCGCCATTGAGCAACAGCTCAAGTGTGAACTGGCTCCAGCAGGCGATTCGCCGCAGGTCGCCGACGTACGCGTGCTGGGCGCGATTGGCGTTATAGAAACACGCTATCCGGTAAACATGGCGCAGTTGCAGCGCTTCTTCGTCGAGCAAGGCGTGTGGATCCGCCCATTTGGCCGCCTGATTTACTTGATGCCGCCATATATCATCAGCCCGCAACAGCTCACACGCTTGACGCGCGCGGTCTGTTTGGCCGTCGAGCAGGAAACATTTTTTATCCAATAGCAGCAGCAACACCGCGTAATAAGCATTAAACTCCTTCGTTAATCAGCAGATTAACGAAGGAGTCAGTCAATGAAATTAGTCAGCCACGAACTACGCGACGGCGAAAAACTTCCCCAGCGCCAGGTTTTCAATGGGATGGGCTATGATGGCGAAAATATCTCCCCGCATCTGGCATGGGACGATGTACCGGTCGGTACCAAAAGCTTTGTCGTCACCTGCTATGACCCCGACGCACCAACCGGATCCGGCTGGTGGCATTGGATAGTAGCTAATATTCCCGCCGATACCCGTGAACTGCCCGCAGGTGCTGGCTCTGACTTAGTCGCCTTACCGGCGGGTGCCCTGCAAACCCGTACCGATTTCGGCAAAGCAGGTTACGGTGGCGCGGCACCGCCAAAAGGCGAAACCCACCGCTATATCTTTACCGTACACGCACTCGATGTGGACAAAATCGATGTCGATGAAGGTGCTAGCGGCGCTATGGTCGGGTTTAACGTCCACTTCCACAGTCTGGCGAGCGCCTCGCTGACCGCGCTTTTTAGCTAATACGCGCTCGACCTTCTCAGCCCTGCATGGCAAACCGTGCGGGGCTTTTTTATATCCGTGATCTGGGGTTTGTAATTTTATGACGTAAATTGACCGGCCGAAGCCGAAAAGCGGGAGAAGAGAGTGGTCATGAAAAACATCTTGTGAATGTTGTCACAATTTAAAAACAAAGACGCCAAAAACAAAGGTGATTAACATCACAAAAAATTGCCGATAAGGCCTCTATTTTTAACATTGTAGCGAAATTACAGAATTTAATGTGATGAACATCACTTAAAACGCAGGTGGATGGGGGTGTTGTTAGTGATTTAGATCACGAATCCCCCTCGAGTACGCGAGATGAATACGGCGTGATAGAGTCGGTTTTGCATACAGAACGACTGGATGGTTTTTGGCGAAACCACCACAACTATTACGACGCGTAACATCTTTACGCGCACCACGAGGGGTGTTTTATGTTATCACCAGATATCAAGGTCAAGGTACAGAATTTTGGCCGCTTTCTCAGCAATATGGTGATGCCCAATATTGGCGCATTCATTGCCTGGGGTTTGATTACCGCTTTATTTATTCCGACGGGCTGGCTGCCTAACGAAACGTTAGCCAAGCTGGTTGGCCCGATGATCACCTATCTGCTGCCGCTGCTCATCGGCTACACCGGTGGTCGCCTGATTGGCGGCGAGCGCGGTGGCGTAGTCGGCGCTATCACCACCATGGGCGTTATCGTCGGTGCCGATATGCCAATGTTTATGGGCGCCATGATTGCCGGCCCGCTCGGCGGCTGGGCAATTAAACGCTTTGACCGCTGGATTGACGGTAAAATCAAAAGCGGTTTTGAGATGCTGGTGAACAACTTCTCGGCCGGTATTATCGGCATGCTGCTGGCTATGCTCGCCTTTATGGCGATTGGCCCAATGGTTGAAGTGCTGTCGAAAGTGCTGGCATCGGGCGTGAACGTCATGGTGCAGAACAACCTGCTGCCGCTGACTTCCGTGTTCGTCGAGCCGGCAAAAATCCTGTTCCTCAATAACGCCATTAACCACGGCATCTTCTCGCCGCTGGGCATTCAGCAGGCGACTGAAACCGGCAAATCAATCTTCTTCCTGATTGAAGCTAACCCAGGCCCGGGCCTCGGTATCCTGTTAGCGTATATGTTTGTGGGTAAAGGTAGCGCGAAGCAGTCCGCTGGCGGCGCGGCAATTATTCACTTCTTCGGCGGCATCCACGAGATCTATTTCCCGTATGTGCTGATGAACCCACGCCTTATTCTGGCGGTAATTCTCGGCGGCATGACCGGCGTGTTTACGCTGACGTTGTTCAACGCGGGCCTGGTTTCTCCGGCCTCTCCAGGCTCTATCTTCGCGGTCCTGCTGATGACGCCGAAGGCATCTCTGATTGGCGTCGCACTGTCGATTATTGCCTCCACGCTGGTATCGTTCCTCACCGCGTCCATGCTGCTTAAGCGCGTTCGCGTTGGCGATGAAGAGAGCAACGGTTTGTCAGAAGCGACTCGCCGCATGCAGGCGTTGAAGCAGCAATCTAAATCCGGCGGCAAAACGTCCGGCGAGCAGCCACTTCCAGCTCCGGCTCTCGATTTGTCGAAAGACCTGCAGCACGTCCGCAAAATTATCGTGGCCTGCGATGCCGGTATGGGCTCAAGCGCTCTGGGTGCTGGCGTCCTGCGTAAGAAGGTCAAAGATGCCGGCCTGACCCACATTTCCGTCAGCAACTGCGCCATCAACAGCCTGCCCGATGACGTGGATCTGGTGATTACCCATCAGGATTTAACCGAGCGAGCCATGCGCCATGCGCCGCAGGCGATGCATATTTCGCTGAGCAACTTCCTCGATAGTGGGTTGTACACCGATCTCACGACCCGCCTGCTTGCTGCAAAAATGCCTCCAGCAGCCAACGATAACCGTCTGATTAACCAGACAATAATCGCTGCCAACGACGAAACATTCGCCGGTACTGAGCGTGATGAGAATCTGTTTAAGCTCAGCGCTGACAACATCTTCCTGAACCTCACCGCCGACAATAAAGCCCAAGCCATCCGCTTTGCCGGTGAAATGCTGGTCTCCGGCGGCTACGTAGAACCGGACTACATCGACGCCATGCTGGCGCGGGAAGCGTTAACCACCACCTATCTGGGAGAGTCCATCGCCGTTCCACACGGTACCGTAGAAGCCAAAGACCGCGTGCTGCGCACCGGGATCGTCATTTGCCAGTATCCACAGGGTGTTCAATTCGGCGATGAGCCGGACGACGTAGCCCGCCTGGTTATCGGTATTGCCGCCCGCAATAACGAACACGTGCAGGTTATCGCCCGCTTAGCCAACGCGCTGGATGATAAAGACGTTATCGAACGTCTGACGCAGACCAGCAGCGTACAGGAAATCTTGCAGATCCTGTCCGGCGAGCAAGCAGCGTAAGGTTTCGGGGGCCATTCGCCCCCTGATACGGATAGACTTTTTCGGAGTAACATTTATGAAAGCAATTCATTTTGGCGCAGGGAATATTGGCCGTGGCTTTATTGGCAAACTGCTGGCCGATGCGCAGGCAGAATTAACCTTTGCCGACGTCAACCAACCGTTAATCGATCAGTTGGCCCACCAGCAGCACTATCAGGTCAACGTCGTGGGTGAACAGGCGCGCGTGGAACAGGTCAGCCATATCCGCGCGATTAATAGCAACAGCCCGGATGCCATTCAACAGATTGCGCAAGCCGATATGATTACCACCGCCGTTGGCCCGCAGGTGCTCAGTAAAATCGCCAACACGCTGGCACAGGGGCTGATAGCCCGCCACGCCAGCGGCAACCAGCAGCCGATGAACATCATCGCCTGTGAAAACATGGTGCGCGGCACCAGTCAGCTCAAAAATCATGTGCTCAAGGCGCTTCCCGCCGAGATTCATGCATGGGTTGAAGAGCATGTCGGTTTTGTCGATTCCGCCGTGGACCGTATTGTCCCACCAAGCGCGGCGGCGAACGACGATCCGCTGGACGTGACGGTGGAAACCTTTAGCGAATGGATTGTCGATAGCACTCAGTTCAAAGGGCAATTGCCGAATATTGCTGGAATGGAACCAACCAGCAATTTGATGGCCTACATTGAGCGTAAACTGTTTACCCTTAACACCGGCCATGCCATCACCGCCTATCTCGGCCAGTTGGCAGGGCATCAGACTATCCGTGACGCTATTCTCGACCCGGCAATCCGTCAGGTGGTGAAAAGTGCTATGGCAGAAAGTGGTGACGTGCTGATTAAACGCTACGGCTTCGATCCGGCGCAACATGCGGCCTATATCGACAAGATTTTAGCCCGCTTTGAAAACCCTTATTTGCATGACGATGTTGAACGCGTAGGCCGCCAACCGTTGCGCAAATTGAGCGAGAACGATCGTCTCATCAAGCCGCTGCGAGGGACTTTGGAGTATGGTCTTCCCAACGAAAACCTGGTGATGGGCATTGCCGCTGCGCTGAGCTATCGCAGCCTTAATGACCCGCAGGCACAAGAAATGGCGACGTTATTACGCGAAAATGGCGTGGTTGACACCATTATTCAGCTTTGCGGTCTTAACGATCAGCCAAAACTTGTCGCCCAGATAGCGAATGTGTATAACGCCATGCAACGCAAGGCATGATGCCACCTTAGAGGTTGGCGCTGCCGTACACCGGCAGCGCCAGAATAAGAAGGATAAGATGAAACACAATCGCCTGCGCTTAGCTGCGCAACCCGAAGAAAACACACATCGTCCGGCGACACCGGCGCCAGAGAAGCCGCGCGCTACGGAATATGACACCACGATGATGACCACAATGGATGACTCCGATCTTTATAAAAATCAGGCGGTCGAAAACCGCGTTTTGGAACGGCTTAATGCACGCCAGACGCTCACCGGCTTTATTCAGACCGCCGTTGGACTATTGGCCGAAGCCGTAGACCTGCTGATTCTTCAGGCCTTTCGCAAAGATGACTACGCCGTCAAATACGCGGTGGAACCGTTGCTGGAAGGCAGCGGCCCGTTGGCAAACCTCTCGGTACGTCTCAAGCTCATCTACGCGATGGGCGTTATTAGCCGCGATGAATACGAAGACATCGAACTGCTGGTTGCGCTCAACAACGAATTGCTGACCGAGAATAAGATTTACGGCTTTACCGATGATGAAATCCTTGGGCCTATCAACATGCTGCACTGCATGACGGCGCTACCACCGCAGCCTACGTTGCATTTGCCAGAGGATGTGGTTGATGAATCACTGATTACCATGCAGGAACAACGCTATCAGCAAATGGTTCGCTCGACGCTAGTGCTCAGCATCACCGATTTAATTACCAGCCTGACGCATAAAAAAGCCTTTTAGGTGGCCATGAGAAAATGCAGGGCCACCTCGCTACGGCTTTATGAGGCCGTTGATTTACCGCTATTGTTTGCCCGAAATCTCCTCCTTTTCTTCTCCATACCTGAGTTGCCAAAAAAACAGGTGATTTTTTTGCCAGTTTATCTTCCCGTTTCGTTCAACTTAGTATAAAAAGTCTTTTTTTACAGGATTCACATTCACTTAACTAGCCTGGAGCAACATGAACACTTTATCGGTTTCTCGTCTGGCGCTGGCATTGGCTTTTGGCGTGACACTGACGGCTTGCAGCTCAACGCCTGCGGATCAGCGTCCGTCTGACCAGGCCGCACCTGGAACGTCTTCCCGTCCGGTATTGTCAGCAGATGAAGCGCAGAACTTTACCGCCGCGCATTATTTCTCATCGCTCGATCCTAAGGCCGCAGCCTGGACACCGTCATCTATCGCTATTCCGGCGAAAGCTGACTTCGTGGTTGGGCCTGCCGGTACTCAGGGCGTAACGCATACGACGGTTCAGGCCGCGGTTGATGCCGCCATTACCCGCCACAGCAGCGCACGTCAGTACATTGCGGTTATGCCGGGCGAGTATCAGGGCACCGTATATATTCCTGCGGCACCGGGTAGCGTAACGATTTACGGTACCGGCGATAAAGCAGTCGACGTGAAAATCGGTCTGGCAGTTGACTCCGAGATGAGCCCAGCAGACTGGCGTCGTCTGGTGAACCCAGGCGGTAAATACATGCCAGGCAAACCGGCGTGGTACATGTTTGATAACTGCCAGAGCAAGCGTAGCGCGACTATCGGCGTAATGTGTTCTGCAGTGGTGTGGTCACAAAATAGCGGTCTGCAATTGCAGAACCTGACCATCGAAAACAATCTGGGCGACAGCGTTGATGCTGGAACGCACCAGGCGGTAGCACTGCGTACCGATGGCGACAAAACCCAGCTGAATAACGTCAACATTCTGGGTCGTCAGAATACCTTCTTCGTTACCAACAGTGGCGTTGATAACCGTCTGCAAAACAATCGTCAGACCCGCACGCTGGTGAGCAACAGCTACCTCGAAGGCGATGTAGATATCGTCTCCGGTCGCGGCGCCGTGGTCTTTGACAACACCGACTTCCGCGTGGTGAACTCCCGCACCCAGCAGGAAGGCTACGTGTTTGCCCCGGCTACCCAGTCCAACATTTTCTACGGTTTCCTGGCGACCAACAGCCGCTTCACCGCAGCCGGTGAAGGCGTGGCGCAGCTCGGTCGTTCTCTGGACGTAGACAGCAATACCAACGGCCAGGTTGTTATCCGTGACAGCGTGATTAACGAAGGCTTTAACGTGGCGAAACCATGGGCTGATGCCGCGGTATCAAAACGTCCGTTCAGCGGCAATACCGGCGCGCAGGATGAGAAAGGCCAGCTGAAACGCGATCTGAATGACCGCAACTTCAACCGCATGTGGGAATACAACAACCGCGGTGTTGGCAGTCACATCGTGGCTGAACCGAAGAAGTAATCTCGCTGTAAAGCTAAAAGGCCCATGAAATCATGGGCCTTTTTTATTAGCACTGTGCAAAACGGGGAAAGCCAATAGGCTTTGTCAACTCCGTATCAATCGGCAAATCAATGCGCGTTAACCACCACCCACATTGGCCCCTGTCCTACCGCATAACGCCCTTTCTCCTGCAGCAGCCCCTGCTCACCGGCAATTTCATACACCGCGATATGGTGAGATTTCTGACCGGAGGCCACCAGATATTTACCGCTGTGATCGATGTTAAAGCCACGCGGCTGGGTTTCGGTCGGCTGGAAGCCCTCCAGCGACAGAACGCTGCCGTCTTCCGAAACGCTGAATACCGTGATCAGGCTGGAAGTTCGGTCGCAGGCATACAGATGACGGCCATCCGGCGTAATGTGAATATCTGCCGCCCAGCGGGTGTCGGAGAAATCGGCCGGCATCATATCCAGCGTCTGTACGCACTCAATTTCACCGTGTGGATTTTTAAGCTCCCAGACGTTTACGGTGCCGTTGAGCTCATTGACGCAGTAGGCGTACTGTTCGTTCGGATGGAACACCAGATGGCGCGGGCCAGCCCCTTCTACGGTGGTAACTTCCGCCGGGCACTGCTCGGCCAGGAATCCATCGTCGCTCAGGGTGAATAAACAAATACGGTCCTGCTTCAGCGCCGGAACCCACAGAGTGCGGTTATCCGGAGAAATGTTGGCCGAGTGGCAACCATCCAGACCTTCCACCACGGTGACGGTATCGCGCGGTAAACCATCTTCCAGACGGATAACGCTCACGTTCGCTTGGTTATAAGAGGCGCTGAATACGAAGTTGCCTTTACGGTCGGTAGAGATATGGGTTGGGCTGCCCGGCAGCGGCGCTTCGGCGGCAAAGGTCAGCGCACCGTCATCCGGAGCGATACGGTAGGCCAGCACGCGGAATTCCGGGCGCACGCCTACATACAGAAAGCGTTTATCGGGGCTGACAACCATTGGCTGTACCTGGCCGGGAACATCCACCACCTGCACCAGCGTCAGGCTGCCGTCGTGGTTCAGCGTCCAGACGTGGATCTGCTGGCTTTCCGGGCTGGCGGTATAAACGGTCTGTTTCATGAATACTCCTTTTACGAAAACGTAGAATTTGCGGCGGCTTTTCGTCGCCGGCTTCACACCATTTTGCCGCACAGGTATCTGGGTGTACCATCCTGCACAGCGAATTTTCTCTTAAACTCGAGACCTGACTATGACTGCACGTGTAATTGCCCTGGATCTGGACGGAACGCTCCTGACGCCAAAGAAAACTCTGCTCCCCTCTTCTCTGGAAGCGCTGAATCGAGCCCGGGCCGCGGGGTACCAATTAATGATTGTGACCGGTCGTCACCACGTTGCCATTCATCCTTTTTATCAGGCACTGGCGTTAGATACACCTGCAATTTGTTGTAATGGCACCTATTTGTATGATTATCAAGCAAAAAAAATACTGAACGCCGATCCAATGCCGGTAGAAAAAGCCCAGCAGTTAATCAGTTTGCTTGATGAGCATCAGATTCACGGACTGATGTACGTCGACGATACCATGATGTACCAGCATCCCACCGGGCACGTCACCCGTACCAGCAACTGGGCGCTGACTCTGCCGGAAGACCAACGCCCATCCTTTACCCAGGTCGATTCCCTGGCTCAGGCCGCGCGTGACGTCAAAAACGTGTGGAAATTCGCCCTCACCGATGAAGATGGCCAGAGACTGCAGGATTTCGCCAAACACGTTGAGCAGACGCTGCAGCTGGAGTGCGAATGGTCCTGGCACGATCAGGTAGATATCGCCCGTCAGGGTAACAGCAAGGGTAAGCGTCTGACGCAGTTTGTCACCGCCCAGGGCTGGTCGATGCAGGATGTGATTGCCTTCGGCGACAACTTTAACGATATCAGTATGCTGGAAGCTGCCGGAACCGGCGTGGCGATGGGCAATGCCGATGACGCAGTAAAAGCCCGCGCTAATGTCGTCATCGGCGATAACACCACCGATGCCATCGCCGACTATATCAACCAGCACCTGCTGTAATCAGGCGGTTATCGAGACGCTCTTTATCTGCGCATAGAGCCATTGACCTGGTTTCACCGCCAGGTCATCTCTTGCCCATGGGCTGATTCGCGCCCACAGCGTACGTCCGCTGACGTCTAGCTGCACTTCAACCTGGCCGTTATCGTCATAACACTGCAGGACTTTGGCGTGCAGGACGTTACGGATACTGGTGTGCTGCGAGGGCTGGAGCACCAGCGACACGTCGGTTGCCTGAATACGCACCCGCACCGCGCTTTGCAGCGGTTTATCGAGTTTATTCACCCAGATATGCTGATCACCTAGAGCCAGCGCGGTCATCGCATAGTGCGGGTGATGTTCCAGCACCGTCACGCGCAGAATGCTGCTTTGCTGATCCTGTGGCAGCCACGGATGCATCACGCTGCTGCCCCACACTTCTTCCAGATTACCAAAGGCTTTGACCTGTCCGCCTTCCAGCACCAGTACTTTGTCCGCCAGATGCAGGATCTCATCCAACGAGTGGCTGACGTAAAGCATTGGAATGTTTATTTCGCGCGCCAGCCGTTGCAGGTATGGCAGCAGCTCACGTTTACGCGGAATATCAAGTGACGCCAGCGGCTCGTCTAATAACAACAGTTCCGGGGCAGTAAGCAGCGCCCGGCCAATGGCAACGCGCTGTTTTTCGCCGCCGGAAAGACTGCCGGGTAGACGATCGAGCAGCGCTTCAATACCGAGCAGCGACACTAGCTTATCAAACTGATCGGCCATGCTTTTCGCCATACCGTAGCGCAGATTCCCGCGTACTTTATAGTGCGGAAAGAGTCGAGCATCCTGGAAAACATAGCCAATACGCCGCTTCTCCGGCGCCAGACTCACGCCCTGCTCCGTATCGTTCAGCACCCGACCATTGAGGACAATACGCCCATGCTGCGGTTGCGTCAGGCCGCTAATCGCGTTGATGAGCGAGGTTTTACCCGCACCCGAGACGCCAAACACGGCGGTGATCCCGGAGGCTGGCAGGGATTCATTAATTTGCAGACAGTGTGCGCCCAGCGTCTGGCTAAAGTTCAGCTCCAGCATCGGTTACGCTCCTATCCGCTGGCGGCTAATGCGGGCCAGCCATTCAGAAATCATCAAGGAAATCAGCGCAAGGACGATAGAAATCAGGCACAGACGCGCCGCTGCGCTTTCACCGCCAGGAGTCTGAATCAAGGTGTACATGGCAGATGGGATCGTGCGGGTCTCGCCGGGAATATTAGAGACAAACGTAATGGTCGCGCCGAATTCGCCTAGTGAACGGGCAAAAGCCAGCACCGTTCCGACGATAATACCGGGCAGCATCAGCGGGAGCGTAATGGTGCAAAACACCCGCCAGCGCCCCGCGCCGAGCGTACGAGCGGCCTGCTCGAGCTTAACGTCAACGCCTTCCAGCGCCAGGCGAATGGCCCTGACCATCAACGGGAAAGACATCACCGCCGCAGCCATCACCGCACCGCGCCAGCTAAAGGCAAAGGTCAGGCCAAACCAGTCATACAGCCAGCTGCCAATAAAACCACGACGCCCCATTGCGACCAGCAACAAATAACCGACCACCACCGGCGGTAACACCAGCGGCAGATGGATAAGGCCGTCGAGCAGCGCCTTACCGGGGAAGTTGCGGCGTACCAGCAACCAGGCAAAGAAGATCCCAAACGGCAGGCTGAACACCACGGCCAGGGATGACACTTTAAGGCTCAGCAGAACCGCTTGCCATTCGGGATCGGACAATATCATTAGCGAGTCGTGAATCCGTAACGTTTAAAGATTTCAGACGCCTGCGGCCCTTTCAGGTAGTCATAAAACGCCGAGACGGTTGCATTTTTATGGCCATCGGTGATGGCTATCGGGTATTCCACTTTCTTGTGCGAGTCTTCCGGGAAAGTCCCGACAACTTTAACACCTTTGCTGGCGACGGCGTCAGAGCCGTAAACAATGCCCAGCGGCGCTTCATTACGTTCGACCAGCGCCAGTGCGCCGCGAACATCTTCCGCCGGTGCCAGTTTTGGTGACAGCGTTTCCCAGGCACCGAGTTTCTGCAGCGCTTCTTTGGCGTAAATACCCGCAGGAACGTGTTCCGGGTCGCCAACGGCCAAACGGCCGCCTTTCAGCAGGCTGGTCCAGTTGGTTTTCGCATCAATGGTGATATCACCCTGTGCGCTGGCTTTTGGTGCTACGACGACCAGACTGTTGCCCAGCAGCGTTTCGCGGGTTGCGGTATCGATAGCTTTTTTATCAACCGCGTAGTCCATCCATTTTTGATCCGCGGAGATAAACAGATCGGCTGGTGCACCCGCTTCAATCTGGCGAGCCAGCGTAGAAGAAGAAGCAAAAGAGGAGACAACCTCAACGTTCTTCTCTTTTTTGTACTCTTTGGCAATATCCTGCATCGCGTTGGTCAGCGACGCGGCGGCAAATACGGTAATTTTGGCTTCATCCGCCAGCGCGTGACCTGCGACGGAAAGCGTTAATGTCGCCCCTGCAAATAAACGTAACCATGAACCTGTCATTTAAAACTCCTGTGAGTGCCGTTGTATACTGAAAAATACAGCGCTGAGTATAGGGGTTTTCTGGCATTAATGCATTACAGATACATGAATGATTGTGGGTATTACAGGGAGTTATCGGCAGAAGTGTGAAATGCTTAATAGCAAAACGCCCGACAGAAGCGGGCGTTTTGGGGAAATCAGTGGTTTTGCTGGCCGCGATCTTTGTGACCGACGCCGGAGAAGATGTTAAACACTTCACCCAGACCGTAAATCAACCCCAGGATGATAGCCATCACTACGGGTACCATGATTACGGCAAATACCAGACTTTTCAACAGCTCTAACATGGTTTACTCCAGACATTGTGATGCGGCTATTGTAACCGGATAGCGCAGAAATACACTCCCTTTTGTGCTGTGCGCTTTGCGGAATCCGCCATTTGGGTCAAAATACCCTTTTTCTTGCCAGGATACTCTTATGCAGGCCGAAATCCTTCTTACCCTCAAGCTTCAGCAGCGCCTGTTTGCCGATCCGCGCCGCATTTCACTCCTCAAACAAATAGCACAGACTGGCTCTATCAGCCAGGGAGCGAAAAATGCGGGCATCAGCTATAAGAGCGCCTGGGACGCCATTAATGAAATGAATCAGCTCAGCGAGCAGTCGCTGGTTGACCGCGCTACCGGCGGTAAAGGCGGCGGCGGCGCGGTGTTGACCCGCTACGGCCAGCGCCTGATTCAGCTCTACGATCTGCTGGCACAAATCCAGCAAAAAGCCTTTGACGTGCTGAGCGATGACGATGCGCTGCCGCTGGATAGCCTGCTGGCCGCTATCTCACGCTTCTCGCTGCAAACCAGCGCCCGTAACCAGTGGTTTGGTACAGTCACCCAGCGCGACCACCAGCAGGTACAGCAGCACGTCGATATTCTACTGGCCGACGGTACCACGCGTCTGAAAGTGGCGATTACCGCCCAGAGCGGCGAGCGCCTTGCTCTGGATGAAGGCAAAGAAGTGCTGGTGCTGTTAAAAGCGCCGTGGGTTAACGTCACGTGCGACCCATCCGTCGCTGCCGAAGCCGACAACCAGCTCGCCTGTCGCATCAGCCATATCCAGCGCGGCGATGAGCAGTGTGAAGTGCTGATGGCGCTGCCGGACGGGCAAACCCTATGCGCCACCCTGCCGCTCACCGATGCCGAAACGCTAGAGGAAGGTGCTGACGTCATAGCATTCTTTAATGCCGACAGAATCATTGTCGCCACGTTGTGCTGATGGCATTGACATTACGCGCCTGAAGACGTATCCCTGATGCATATCGCTGCAAAAAATGGGATACATCATGTCATCATTGCAAATATCGCAAGGCACGTTTCGTCTTAGCGACACAAAAACGTTAAAAATTGAGCAATTGACCCTCCGCGCCGGGGAGAGCTGGGCATTTGTCGGCAGCAACGGCAGCGGTAAATCTGCACTCGCACGCGCGCTTTCGGGCGAACTGACGCTACTTTCCGGCAACCGCAAAGGCGATTTCACGCGCGTCACTCGCCTCTCCTTCGAACAGCTACAAAAGCTGGTTAGCGATGAGTGGCAGCGCAACAATACGGATATGTTAAGCCCTGGCGAGGAAGATACCGGCCGTACCGCCGCGCAAATTATCCAGGATGAAGTCAAAGATCCGGCGCTGTGCGCGACGCTTGCTGAGCAGTTTGGCATCGGTCATCTGCTCGAACGCCGATTCAAATACCTTTCCACCGGCGAAACCCGCAAAACCTTACTCTGTCAGGCGCTGATGGCGCAGCCCGACCTGTTGATTCTCGATGAGCCTTTTGATGGCCTCGATATCGCCTCGCGCCGCCAGTTGGCGGATCATCTGGCGACCCTCCATGAAGCGGGCTATACCCTGGTTTTGGTGCTCAACCGCTTTGACGACATTCCTGACTTTGTGCCTTTTGCCGGCGTGCTGGCGGACTGTACGTTAGCAGAAATCGGCGAAACCCAAGCGCTGCTGGCGCAAACGCTGATAGCGCAGCTGGCACACAGCGAAAAGCTCGACCACATGACGCTACCCGATCCGGATGCGCCGTCGGCACGCCTCTCTCTGCCCGACGACCAACCGCGTATTGTGCTCAACGATGGCGTGGTGTCCTATAACGATCGTCCGATAATCAATCACCTTAGCTGGACGGTCGCGCCCGATGAACACTGGCAGATTGTCGGCCCGAACGGTGCGGGGAAATCGACGCTGTTAAGCCTCGTCACCGGCGATCATCCGCAGGGATATAGCAACGATCTGACCCTGTTTGGCCGCCGTCGCGGCAGCGGGGAAACCATCTGGGATATCAAAAAACACATTGGCTACGTCAGCAGCAGCCTGCATTTGGATTACCGGGTGAGCACCAATGTGCGCAACGTTATCCTCTCAGGCTACTTCGACTCCATCGGGATTTATCAGGCGGTTTCTGATAAACAGCGCAAATTGGTCGATGAGTGGCTGCACATTCTCGGCATGGATGCGCGCACTGCCGATGCTCCGTTCCACGGTCTGTCGTGGGGGCAGCAGCGTTTGGCGCTGATTGTTCGTGCGCTGGTGAAACACCCGACGCTGCTGATTCTTGACGAGCCGTTACAGGGGCTGGACCCGCTGAATCGTCAGGTAGTACGCCGTTTCATTGATGTGCTGATTAGCGAAGGCAAGACACAGCTGCTGTTTGTTTCCCATCATGCCGAAGATGCGCCGGAGTGCATTACCCACCGGCTGGAGTTTGTGGCAGAGGGCGAGGGATATCGCTACGAGATTGGTCCGAGATAACCGGTTTTCTCCGGGGCGTACTATGCGCCCCGGTTCTTGATAATGCGCATCAATGTAACCCAGCAAACATAACGCTTTTGGCAATCCCCTCGTCCCTACCGATTTTCGGATTATGTACACAATACAGCGATAGCGCCTTTGATTTACAATGCAAATTCTGCGGCAGGTTACACTTATATTGCCAGTGTAAACGATTCCACTAATATAGCCCATGTCACACTTTTGGCTTCTCTGTTATGCTAAGGTTATTCCATACCATAAGCTGAACGGAGCTAAAAATGAAAGTATTGGTTACAGGTGGTAGCGGTTACATTGGAAGTCACACATGTGTACAACTGCTGCAACAAGGTCATGACGTCTTCATCCTCGACAACCTGTGCAACAGTAAACGCAGCGTCCTGCCGGTTATTGCGCGTTTAAGCGGTAAGCAGGCGACCTTCGTCGAAGGCGATATCCGTAACGAAGCGCTACTCACCGAGATCCTGCGTGAAAATGCCATTGAAGCGGTGATCCACTTTGCTGGCCTAAAAGCCGTTGGCGAGTCGGTACAAAAACCGCTGGAGTACTATGACAACAACGTCAACGGTACCCTGCGTCTGATTGCCGCCATGCGCGCAGCCAACGTCAAAAACTTCATTTTCAGCTCTTCTGCAACGGTCTATGGCGACCAGCCGAAAATCCCTTACGTCGAAAGCTTCCCTACCGGTACACCGCAAAGCCCATACGGCAAAAGCAAACTGATGGTGGAGCAAATCCTGACTGACCTGCAAAAAGCACAGCCAGACTGGAGCATCGCGCTGCTGCGCTACTTCAACCCGGTTGGCGCACATCAGTCCGGCGATATGGGCGAAGATCCACAGGGCATCCCGAATAACCTAATGCCTTATATCGCACAGGTGGCGGTGGGCCGTCGTGAATCGCTGGCAATTTTTGGTAACGACTACCCAACTCCAGATGGCACCGGCGTGCGCGACTATATCCACGTGATGGATTTGGCCGATGGCCACGTTGCGGCGATGGAGAAACTGGCGAATAAAGCGGGTGTCCACATTTACAACCTCGGCGCAGGCGTCGGCAGCAGCGTGCTTGATGTGGTCAATGCGTTCAGCAAAGCCTGTGGCAAACCGGTTAACTACCACTTCGCACCGCGTCGCGATGGCGATCTCCCGGCCTACTGGGCCGATGCCAGCAAAGCCGATAAAGAGCTCAACTGGCACGTAACCCGTAATCTTGATGAGATGGCGCAGGACACCTGGAACTGGCAGTCCCGTCACCCTCAGGGCTATCCAGACTAAGGATTTTGTGATGACACAATTTAACCCCGTCGACCATCCACATCGCCGTTTTAATCCATTAACCGGCCAGTGGATCCTCGTTTCACCGCATCGTGCAAAGCGCCCATGGCAAGGGGCGCAAGAGACACCAGCAAAACAAACGCTGCCCAAGCACGATCCGGATTGCTTTTTATGCCCGGGTAATACTCGGGTGACGGGCGATAAAAATCCCGACTACACCAGCACTTACGTCTTTACCAACGATTTTGCCGCACTGATGACCGACACGCCGGATGCACCGGAAAGCGACGATCCGCTGATGCGCTGCCAGAGCGCACGCGGCACCAGTCGGGTTATCTGCTTCTCGCCGGATCACAGCAAAACGCTGCCGGAGTTGAGCCTTAGCGCATTGCAATCGGTGGTTCAAACCTGGCAACAGCAGACCGCTGAACTGGGCCAAAAATACCCATGGGTACAGGTCTTTGAAAACAAGGGCGCGGCGATGGGTTGCTCTAACCCGCATCCGCACGGCCAGGTTTGGGCCAACAGCTTCCTGCCCAATGAAATTGAGCGTGAAGACCGCCTGATGCGCGAGTACTACGTCGAACACCGTACACCAATGCTGATGGACTACGTCAACCGCGAGCTTGCCGATGGCAGCCGTACCGTGGTGGAAACCGAGCATTGGTTAGCCGTGGTGCCTTACTGGGCGGCCTGGCCGTTTGAAACTCTGCTGCTGCCGAAGACTCACGTGCTGCGCATCACCGACTTAACCGATGCTCAGCGCGACGATTTGGCGCTGGCATTGAAGAAATTAACCAGCCGTTACGACAACCTGTTCCAGTGCTCATTCCCTTATTCCATGGGCTGGCACGGCGCACCGTTCAACGGCGAAGAGAACGCACATTGGCAGTTGCATGCGCACTTCTATCCGCCGCTGCTGCGATCCGCTACCGTGCGTAAATTTATGGTTGGGTACGAAATGCTGGCAGAGACCCAGCGTGACCTGACGGCAGAACAAGCGGCTGAGCGCCTGCGCGCGGTCAGCGACGTCCATTTTCGCGAATCCGGAGAATAACAATGAGTCTGAAAGATAAAACACAAACCCTGTTTGCTGAAAAATTTGGCTACCCTGCCACCCACGTGATTCAGGCTCCGGGCCGCGTCAACCTGATCGGCGAGCACACCGACTACAACGATGGCTTTGTACTGCCGTGCGCTATCGATTACCAGACCGTAATCAGCTGTTCTCCGCGCAGTGACCGCCAGGTTCGCGTCATCGCCGCTGATTACGACAACCAGATTGACGAATTTTCGCTCGATGCCCCTATCGTCGCTCATGACACCCAGCAGTGGTCCAATTACGTGCGCGGTGTGGTGAAACATCTGCAAAAACGCAATAGCGCGTTTGGCGGTGCAGACCTGGTTATCAGCGGTAACGTACCGCAGGGCGCGGGATTAAGTTCCTCGGCGTCGCTGGAAGTGGCTGTCGGTACCGTCTTCCAGCAGCTGTATCAGCTGCCACTTGACGGTGCGCAGATTGCCCTGAACGGCCAGGAAGCGGAAAACCAGTTTGTCGGCTGTAACTGCGGCATCATGGATCAGCTGATTTCAGCATTGGGTAAAAAAGACCATGCGCTGCTGATCGACTGCCGTTCTTTAGATACCAAAGCCGTTTCCATGCCGGAAGGCGTGGCGGTGGTGATTATCAACAGTAACTTTAAACGTACCCTGGTCGGCAGCGAGTACAACACCCGCCGCGAACAGTGTGAAACCGGTGCGCGTTTCTTCCAGCAACCTGCGCTGCGCGACGTCACTATTGAGCAGTTTAACGCCGTCGCCCATCAGTTGGATCCTATCGTCGCCAAACGCGTCCGCCACGTGCTGACTGAAAACACCCGTACCGTCGAAGCAGCGTCAGCACTGGAGAAAGGCGATTTACTGCGTATGGGCCAACTGATGGCGGAATCACACGCTTCTATGCGTGATGACTTCGAAATTACCGTCCCGCAAATTGACACCCTGGTGGAGATTGTGAAAGCGACCATTGGCGATAAAGGCGGCGTGCGTATGACCGGCGGCGGTTTCGGTGGTTGTATTGTCGCGCTGATCCCTGAAGCGCTGGTTCCAGCGGTGCAGCAAGCGGTGGCCGAGCAGTACGAAGCGAAAACAGGTATTAAAGAGACGTTCTACGTGTGCAAAGCATCACAAGGAGCCGGCCAGTGCTAACTCAATCCTCTGCGCTGGCTTCAGATGGCCAGCCATATCAACTGATTACGTTACGCAACGCCCATAACGTGGTCGTCACCTTAATGGACTGGGGTGCCACGCTGCTGTCGACACGTATCCCGCTGCCAGATGGTAGCGTTCGTGAGGCATTACTGGGCTGCGCATCGCCTGAGCAATACACCGAGCAAGCCGCATTCCTTGGCGCATCGATTGGTCGTTATGCTAACCGTATCGCCAACAGCCGTTTTACGCTGGACGGTAAAACGGTCAACGTAGCGCCAAGCCAGGGTGAGCACCAACTGCACGGCGGCCCGAATGGGTTTGATAAACGCCGCTGGGCGATTGCCTCGCAGAATCCGACCGAGGTCGTGTTTACCCTTACCTCAGAAGATGGCGATCAGGGCTTCCCTGGCACGTTGCAGGCCACGGCAACCTATCGTTTGACCGACGATAACCGTATTTCAATTGAGTACCGTGCGACAGTTGATAAAGCGTGCCCGGTGAACCTGACCAACCACGTCTACTTCAACCTCGACGGGGCGCAGACCGACGTGCGTCACCATACGTTGCAGTTGCTGGCAGATGCTTACTTGCCGGTTGACTCCAGCGGCATTCCGCATGAAGGCTTGAAAGACGTAGCCAACACCAGCTTCGATTTCCGTGAACCTAAAACCGTGGCCCAGGATTTCTTAAGCGACGCCGATCAGCAGAAGGTGAAAGGTTACGATCATGCATTTCTGCTCCAGGCCCAGGGCGATGCAACCCAGGTGGTTGCCAACGTCTGGTCGCAGGATAAGAAACTGCAGATGGCGGTTTATACTTCGGCCCCGGCTATCCAGTTCTATTCAGGCAACTATCTCGACGGTACCTTATCCAGGACAAACCAGCCGTATGCGGCCTGGCAGGGCCTGGCGCTGGAGAGTGAGTTCCTGCCGGATAGCCCTAATCATCCGGAATGGCCGCAGCCTGACTGCGTGCTGCGCCCGGGTGAAGAGTACGTGAGCCTGACTGAATATCAGTTTATCGCGCGGTAAAATACAAAATCTCCCGGCTGAGCAACGCGACGCCGGGGGTCTTTATTCCGCCCTATTCCAGGACCAATCTCTGTCCCTTGTCTGAACGTTAGCGCCATTGCCTTCTCTCCCTCGCCGATCTTTTCGCCATATCGCTGAAATTAACGCCACGCAAAGACAAAATAATAACGCTGAGTTCACATGCGCCTTACACTGGGGCACTATTTTCGCTATGGTTATGCATAAGCGTTGCTGCTGAGACGATCACAGCAATATAATGAGAATTGTTATCATTCAATAAAGCTTGAGGAGTGAGAGTATGGCTGTAACTAAGCTGGTACTGGTTCGTCACGGTGAAAGTCAGTGGAACAACGAAAACCGTTTCACCGGTTGGTACGACGTTGATCTGTCTGAGAAAGGCGTTAGCGAAGCAAAAGCGGCAGGCAAACTGCTGAAGGCTGAAGGCTTCAGCTTCGATTTTGCTTATACCTCCGTGCTGAAACGTGCCATCCACACTTTGTGGAACGTGCTGGATGAACTGGATCAGGCCTGGCTGCCGGTTGAGAAATCCTGGAAACTGAACGAACGTCACTACGGCGCGCTGCAGGGTCTGAACAAAGCAGAAACCGCTGAGAAATACGGTGACGAGCAGGTTAAACAATGGCGTCGCGGCTTCGCAGTGACTCCACCAGAGCTGACCAAAGACGACGAGCGTTTCCCAGGTCATGACCCGCGTTATGCAAAACTGACTGATAAAGAGCTGCCAACGACCGAGAGCCTGGCACTGACCATCGACCGCGTGGTGCCTTACTGGAATGAAACCATTCTGCCACGCCTGAAAAGCGGTGAGCGCGTGATCATCGCGGCTCACGGTAACTCCCTGCGTGCGCTGGTGAAATACCTGGACAACATGGGTGAAGATGAAATCCTCGAACTGAACATCCCGACCGGCGTACCGCTGGTTTATGAGTTCGACGAGAACTTCAAACCTATCAAACACTACTATCTGGGCAACGCTGACGAAATCGCAGCGAAAGCAGCAGCGGTAGCTAACCAAGGTAAAGCGAAGTAATTTTACCCCCGGTTAAAACAGAAAAAGCGTGGATTCCTCCACGCTTTTTTTTATTGCGGACTACCCGGCGGCGCGACGCCTGTCCGGATAGCTATGGCATTAGCCGCGACGCGCTTTTACCGCATTCGCCAGCTGACGCAAAATCGTATCAGTATCATCCCAGTTAATGCAGGCATCGGTGATGCTTTTGCCATAAACCAGCGGCTCGCCGCTGTCCGGGTTCTGGTTGCCTTCGACCAGGTGACTTTCGATCATCACGCCCATAATCGCTTTTTCGCCGCTTGCCACCTGCTGGCATACGTCAGCGCCGACTTCCATCTGCTTTTTGAACTGCTTGCTGGAGTTGGCGTGGCTGAAATCAATCATGATTTGCGCAGGCAGGCCAGCTTTCGACAGCCCTTCTTTCACTGCTGCCACATGGGATGCGCTATAGTTCGGCTCTTTACCGCCACGCAGAATGATATGGCAATCGCCGTTACCGCTAGTGTTCACAATTGCGGAATGACCCCATTTGGTCACCGACAGGAAACAGTGAGGCGCGCCCGCGGCGTTGATAGCATCAATGGCGACTTTAATCGTGCCATCGGTACCGTTTTTAAAACCTACCGGACAAGAAAGACCGGAAGCCAGTTCACGGTGAACCTGCGATTCGGTGGTACGCGCGCCAATGGCGCCCCAGCTCATCAGATCGGCCAGATACTGCGGGGTGATCATATCAAGGAACTCACCCGCAGCCGGTAGGCCGGTATCGTTGATGTCCAGCAGCAGCTTGCGGGCAATACGCAGGCCATCGTTAATCTGGAAGCTGTTATCCATGTGCGGATCGTTGATAAGCCCTTTCCAGCCAACGGTAGTGCGCGGTTTTTCAAAATAGACGCGCATAACAATTTCCAGCTCACCGTTGAGCTCTTGACGAATTTTCAGCAGGCGCTGGGCGTATTCTTTCGCCGCAACCGGATCGTGGATGGAGCACGGGCCGATAACAACCAGCAGGCGATCGTCATCCCCTCTTAGGATCTGATGAATAGCTTTGCGCGCATGAGAAACGGTGTTTGCAGCGTTTTCAGTGGCGGGAAATTTTTCAAGGAGTGCTACAGGAGGTAATAACTCATTGATCTCTTTAATACGTAAATCGTCGTTCTGATAATTCATGACTGTCCCAGTGTTGCCATACTTATACAATTGAGTGCAATCCCTTAAATCTATATCGTCAGCAAAAAAGTGTAAACTGGCTTTTACACTTTAGCCTGTTTATTACTAAAAAAACCCTACTATTTAGAATTTAATAGTACTTAAAGGCGTTTTAACTTCCAATAGCCAGTTTCTATAACTACAAACAATATAAAAAACAATATATATCAACTTAACAAACCGAAGCAGGCGCTATTTTCCCCCTGTGAACTCCTGCATCTATTTCTGTGCGCAAAAAGCAAAGATCTGCAATGATGTCAGATAGTCACACTTAATTAACGAAGGACGACGCTCATGCCGCACCAGCATGGTTCACATTCCCATTCCGCCCCTGATGATGGTAACGGCCGCCGATTACTGCTGGCTTTCGGGGTTACGGCTGGCTTTATGGTCATTGAGGCCATTGGCGGGGTAATCTCCGGCTCGCTGGCGCTGCTGGCCGATGCCGGGCATATGCTGACGGATTCTGCCGCCCTGCTGTTTGCGCTCCTGGCGGTGCACTTTGCCCGACGCCCTCCGAGTACACGACACACTTTTGGTTGGCTGCGTCTGACTACTCTTGCGGCTTTCGTTAACGCCATTGCCCTGCTATTTATTATTGTTTTAATTGTCTGGGAAGCGGTGAAGCGTTTCTATACTCCGCAGCCGGTGGCTGGCACCACCATGATGGTGATTGCCGTTGCCGGACTGCTGGCGAATATTCTGGCCTTCTGGATATTGCATCACGGTAGTGAAGAGAAAAATCTCAACGTGCGCGCGGCGGCGCTGCACGTGATGGGCGATCTATTAGGATCCGTGGGCGCAATTATTGCGGCGATAGTGATAATGACCACCGGCTGGACGCCGATTGACCCGATCCTGTCGGTGCTGGTTTCCTGCCTGGTGTTGCGCAGCGCGTGGTCGTTGCTAAAAGAGAGTCTCAATGAGCTGCTAGAGGGCGCGCCGCAAACAATTGACGTTACCGCGTTAAAACGCAATATGCGCCGATCCTTGCCGGAAGTGCGCGATGTCCATCATGTTCATGTCTGGCTAGTCGGTGAGAAGCCGCTGATGACGCTACACGTACAGGTAGTGCCCCCACACGATCACGATGCCCTCCTGGACAGAATTCATCATTTTCTTGAAGAGCAGTATCAGATTGACCACGCAACCGTGCAGATGGAATATCAACCCTGTAACGGCCCGGAATGCCACCTTAACGAGGTGCATTCCGGACACGAGCATCATCATCACCATTAATGGGATAGCGCGCGAGAACCGCGCTCACGCGCGCTATTCATCCACATCCGGCTGCCGTTCAGAGCAATAAAGGTCAGGATCAAATATTCCAGCGCCATGGCATACACGCCCTGCAGTGCGAAAATGGCCACGCTAATCACGTTAATCACCACCCACAGCAGCCAGTTCTCAACATATTTTCGCGTCATCAATACCATCGCCGCAATCGACAGCACCATCATGCAGGAATCCCAGAACGGGAAGGCATCAGGCTGCAACTCCGGCATGGTCACGTTCATCCCCAGCGTTTGCATCACGCCCACCGCAATACGGGTCAGCACGGCAAAGACCGGGTCGATATAAACCGTCATCAGCCCAATAGCAATAACGCAGGCCGCAAGCCAGGCCAATGCCTTTGGCAGCGGTAGCCAGCGAATTTGCAGCTCCGCTTGATGATGACTGGTTTGCCGCGACCACGCGTACCAGCCATAAATATTGGCAGCAAAAAAGAAGAGCTGTAGCAGCAGGCTAGCGTAGAGCTGAATCTGGAAAAAGATAATCGCAAACAGCGTGACGTTAATCAGCCCAAACAGGTAGTTAACGATCTTCTCCAGACTCGCCAGCCAGATACACAGCAGGCCCGCGATGGTGCCTATTGCTTCAATCCACGACAGGTCATAACCGCCCGCGCCTATCGGGATGTGCACCAGAATGTTTTGCGTACTTAAAAAATCCATTTTAACTCCAGCGTGTTAGACAATTACCCTCGAAGTGTAGCCGCAAAATCCAGCATGCGGTTAAGCGGAATTAACGCCCCTTCCCGCAGCGCTGCATCCACGTGAATTTCATGCGCAGCACCACCGTTTTCCAGGCTTTCGGCAATCGCCTTCAGGCCATTCATCGCCATCCACGGACAGTGTGCGCAGGTTCGACAGGTTGCCCCTTCTCCGGCCGTCGGTGCTTCAAAGAGCTCTTTATCGGGTACGGCCTGCTGCATCTTGTAGAAGATACCGCGATCGGTGGCCACAATCAGTTGCTGATGCGGCAGCATTTTAGCCGCGTTAATCAACTGGCTGGTCGACCCCACAGCATCGGCCATATCAACAATCGCCTGCGGGGATTCTGGATGAACCAGTACCGCAGCCTGCGGGTAGAGCGACTTCATCCGGCTTAATGCCTGCGTTTTGAATTCGTCATGAACGATACAGGCTCCCTGCCAGCACAAGACGTCAGCTCCGGTTTGTTTTTGGACATAGCGACCCAGATGACGATCTGGCGCCCAGATAATTTTCTCACCAAGACTATCGAGATGTTCAATTAGCTCAACGGCGATGCTCGAGGTCACCACCCAATCCGCCCGCGCTTTTACCGCCGCTGAGGTGTTGGCGTAGACCACGACGGTACGATCGGGGTGCGCATCGCAAAAATCATTGAACGCATCAATAGGACAGCCAAGGTCCAGCGAACACTCTGCGTTCAGCGTAGGCATCAGAATGGTTTTTTCCGGGCTAAGGATTTTAGCGGTCTCTCCCATAAAGCGCACCCCCGCCACCAGCAGCGTTGAAGCTTCATGCTTTGCGCCAAAGCGCGCCATCTCTAGCGAGTCGGAGATACAGCCACCGGTTTCTTCTGCCAGTTGCTGGATCTCCGGGTCGGTATAGTAGTGCGCGACCATGACGGCGTTACGCTCTTTGAGTAACCGCTTTATTTTTTCGCGATAAAACTGCTTCTCATCGTGACTTAACGGCGTTGGCTTCGGCGGAAACGGGTAAATCGCTGCTTCTGGATCAAACATCACGCTCATCATGCTTCTCGTTTTACTAGCTTAACGAAATAAGCGGCTATCAGGCAAAGAATCGCCTATACCGCGGCAATATGTTTTATATGCTAAACAAGATAGCGGATTGTAGAAAAAAAGTCGTGATGAATTTTGGGCATTTAAGAGCGTTGGTATAAACAGCCAAACAGGATCAGAAATGCGTTGGGGCTCGGACCCGCATGGGAAAAGAAATCTCTAAATCGCAGATAGCAAAAAGGCGCCTTTAGGGCGCCTTTTTACACTGGTGGGGCATGCAGGATGACTCGCTGCGCTCGCCCTTCGGGCCGTCGTCGTAAACGACTTCGTTGTCTCACTACGTTCGACCCGAACCTGCGGCAGGTTCGAATCTTCAAATACTGCAGATAGCAAAAAGGCGCCTTTAGGGCGCCTTTTTACACTGGTGGGGCGTGCAGGATTCGAACCTGCGACCAATTGATTAAAAGTCAACTGCTCTACCAACTGAGCTAACGCCCCCTTATGGGGTTTACTGCATAATCTTTTCAGGATGGTGGGGCGTGCAGGATTCGAACCTGCGACCAATTGATTAAAAGTCAACTGCTCTACCAACTGAGCTAACGCCCCATTCGGGTGTTGCCTGAAAGATTTTACTCGGGACCATCTGATAAGATGGTGGGTCGTGCAGGATGACTCGACTTCGTCTCGCCCTACGGGCCATTGCTAAAGCAATGTTATCCTTCACGGTTAACATCTGAGCGTGATGTTAAGATTGGTGGGTCGTGCAGGATTCGAACCTGCGACCAATTGATTAAAAGTCAACTGCTCTACCAACTGAGCTAACGACCCGAGTGGTGGGTGATGACGGGATCGAACCGCCGACCCCCTCCTTGTAAGGGAGGTGCTCTCCCAGCTGAGCTAATCACCCGAAACTGCGCTGGATACTGCCGGTACTGCTTTCACCGTGCCCACCGTTAAGATGGTGGGGCGTGCAGGATTCGAACCTGCGACCAATTGATTAAAAGTCAACTGCTCTACCAACTGAGCTAACGCCCCGGTGGTGGGTGATGACGGGATCGAACCGCCGACCCCCTCCTTGTAAGGGAGGTGCTCTCCCAGCTGAGCTAATCACCCGTACTACGCTGGATACTGCTTTAAGTGGTGGGGCGTGCAGGATTCGAACCTGCGACCAATTGATTAAAAGTCAACTGCTCTACCAACTGAGCTAACGCCCCACTTTTTTTGTCACTTTCGGGCTGTTTGATATCCCTTGGCAACGGCGGCATATATTACTGAATTCAGAATTCTGCGCAACAAAAATTTCGACAAAGATCACTTAACTGCTTATGTTTCATGCGGCAAGACCAGAAATAACGCGATTTCTGGTCTTACTTTATGCATTACAGTCCGCTAAGACGTTTTTGCGCCTGTTTCGCACCGTCGGTACCTGGGTACTTGCTGACAACCTGCTGGTAGACCGCTTTCGCTTTTGCGGTGTCCCCTTTGTCCTGCATGATAACCCCAACCTTAAACATCGCGTCCGCCGCCTTAGGCGACTTCGGGTAGTTTTTCACCACCGATGCAAAATAAAAGGCCGCATCATCTTTTTTACCCTTGTTGTAATTCAACTGACCCAGCCAATAGTTAGCATTTGGCTGATAGGTTGAATCAGGGTACTTTTTGATGAAGTTCTGAAACGCCGCAATCGCGTCATCCTGACGAGCGCTATCTTTTACTAACGCAATCGCTGCGTTGTAATCGGTATTCGCATCGCCCGTCTGCGCAGGCACGCCGGAAGCCGCCGTATCGCCGCCTGCAGGCGCTGCTGTCGCCGCCGCATTGCTTTGGTCACCCGAAGCTTGCTGCGTCTGCGCACTGCCGCTACCGCCGTTTAGGCTGTCAATTTGCAGCATGATCTGTTTTTGACGATCCACAATCTGATTCAGCTGGTACTGACTTTCCTGGATTTGGCCTCGCAGGGCGTCAATATCGGTCTGATTATCGGAGAGTTGTTGCTGGAGTTGGGTCAAAAGCTGACTGTGAGCATTAGAAATACGCTCGAGTTGAGTGACACGGTCTTCGACCGAGCCTGAGCCGACACTACTGATTGGCGCCTGAGCAAAAGCGGCCCAAGGGGCCGCTATGCCAACCAGTAACGACAGACTCAACATGTGATGTCTGAAGTTACTGCTCATGCAATTCTCTTAGTAAACCAGTACGGCACGACGGTTTTTGGAGTAAGCCGCTTCGTCATGACCCAGTACTGCAGGTTTTTCTTTACCGTAAGAAACGATGGAGATCTGGTCAGCAGAAACGCCTTTACCCTGCAGGTACATCTTAACGGCGTTAGCACGACGCTCACCCAGGGAGATGTTGTACTCAGGAGTACCACGTTCGTCCGCGTGACCTTCTACGGTGACTTTGTAAGACGGGTTGCTACGCAGGAAGTTTGCGTGCGCATCCAGCATTGCAGCGAAGTCAGAACGGATATCGTATTTGTCCAGATCGAAGTAAACGATGTTGTTCTGCTGCAGCTGCTGCATCTGAAGACGCGCTTGCTCTTCAGAAGACATGTTGCCGTTACCGTTCGCATCCATACCAGTGCCGGCACCCAGCATGCCTTCGCCGCTCTGGTCATTGCTTGCGTTCTTGTTAGAAGAACACGCTGCGATTGCCATTACAGGCAGAGCGATCATCAGCCCTTTCAGCACTTTGTTCAGTTGCATTTCTATGATTCCTTTAGTAATCAATTAATTAATTATTATTACAGATACGGCGACCAGGCAGGGAATTTGACCTGTCCATCAGTTGCCGGAAGACGCGCTTTGAAACGCCCATCTGTAGAAACCAGATTCAGCACGGATCCCATCCCCTGAGAAGAGCTGTAGATTACCATCGTGCCGTTAGGTGCCAGACTTGGCGTTTCGTCCAGGAACGTTGACGACAATACTTGTACGCCACCCGCTACCAGATCCTGCTTAGCAATGTGCTGCTGGCCGTTAGCCGAGCTTACCATTACCATAAATTTACCGTCGCTGCTGACATCTGCGTCCTGGTTCTGCGAACCTTCCCAGGTAATACGCTGCGGAGCACCGCCGCCAACATTAACTTTGTACACCTGTGGACGACCGGCCTGGTCAGAAGTAAAGGCCAGGTTCTGGCTGTCCGGGAACCAGGTTGGTTCGGTGTTGTTACTACGACCATCAGTGACCTGACGAATCTGGCCGGAGCCGATATCCATCACGTACAGGTTCAGGCTACCGGTTTTAGACAGGGCAAACGCCAGTTTGCTGCCATCCGGAGAGAACGCTGGTGCACCGTTGTGACGAGGGAACGAAGCCACCTGACGTACCGCACCGTTAGCCAATGTCTGGATAACCAGCGCTGAACGGCCGCTTTCGAAGGTCACGTAAGCCAGTTTAGAACCGTCTGGAGACCACGCCGGAGACATCAGCGGCTGTGGAGAACGGTGAACCACGAACTGGTTGTAACCATCGTAATCGGATACGCGCAGCTCATACGGGAACTGACCGCCGTTGGTCTGAACCACGTAGGCGATACGGGTACGGAATGCACCTTTAATACTGGTCAGCTTCTCGAACACTTCGTCACTGGCAGTATGGCCAGCATAACGCAGCCACTGCTTGTTAACTTTATAGGTGTTCTGTGCCAACACGGTACCTGGTGCCGCACCGGTATCAACCAGCTGATAAGACACATTATAGCTACCGTCAGCGTTAGGCGTTACCTGACCGACAACAACGGTATCAATACCCAGTGCAGACCATGCTGCCGGCTGAACTTCCTGAGCGGTACCCGGCTGCTGCGGCAGACGAGAGCGATCTAATGGGTTAAATTTCCCGCTGTTACGCAGGTCGGCACCAACGATGCCGCCAATATCTTCAGGTGCAGCACCCGGTCCGGCCCACTGGAACGGAACGACGCCAATCGGACGTGCAGAGTCCACCCCTTGGGTGATCTCGATACGTACTTCTGCGTGCAGCACGGCTGCCCACAGCATCAGAAAACCAAACGCTACTCGTAATGCCTGCTTCATCATTTCTCCCTTATCCAGGCGGAAAGCCCACGATAATTTAGCAGAATGTTAACAAACTAAAATACACAAAACTACCAAAACCCTGCGACGATCTCGCCTTTATTTTTCACGTACTGCCGCGAAAAATAATCTTTATGGCTTGAAGTCCAGTGGCGCATTTTTAAAGGTCTGCCAAACCGATTGTGAAGGCGGTTTCGGGAACTTGGTCATCCGGTTTGTTGCCGCCAGCATCTGCTGACAAAACGCCGGATCGCCACCTTCCTGAGTCACTTTCAGTACGGTACCATCTTCGCCAATATTAACGCGCAGAGTACAGGTTTTCCCTTGGTAGGTATCCCAGTCATACAGATGACCTTTGATCGCTGCCTGAACCTGTGCAATGTACGAAGCAATTTCAGCCTGTGATGCCCCACCCTGTCCTTGTTTACTACCTTTAGCAGGAGACGAGCCCCCAGCGCTACCGCTGGTATTTCCTTTCGGCGCATTCTTACCTGAACTGAGATCGCCCAGCAGGTCATCAACACCGGAAGCCGCAGCCGCTTTTTCAGCTGCAGCCGCTTTCTTCGCAGCAGCAGCTTTCTTATCGGCAGCCGCTTTATCAGCAGCCGCTTTTTTATCGGCGGCGGCCTTTTCAGCTGCGGCAGCAGCTTTCTCTGCGGCGGCTTTTTCTGCAGCAGCCGCTTTATCCGCTGCCGCTTTGTCAGCCGCGGCCTTCTTCGCTGCTTCTGCTGCTGCTTTTTTCTCAGCGGCAGCGGCAGCTTTCTTCTCTGCATCGGCAGCCGCTTTTGCAGCAGCCGCTTCAGCGACTTTTTTCGCATCCGCAGCAGCTTTCGCCGCTTCAGCTTCCGCCTTTTTCTGAGCATCTGCGGCAGCTTTTTTCGCGGCTTCCGCTGCGACTTTAGCCTGTGCATCTGCTTTTACTTTGGCATCAGCAGCCGCTTTAACAGCAGCTTCCGCGGCCTCTTTGGCTTGGGCATCAGCTTTTGCTTTCGCATCTGCTGCCGCTTTCGCCGCCGCTTCTTCAGCCTGTTTCTGCTGCTCCTGCGCCTGCTTCGCTGCATCCTGAGCCTGTAAACGCTCTTTTTCCAGCGCTTTTAAACGTTCCTGTTCAGCAGCCTGTTTTTCGCGTAGCTCTTCAGCCTGCTGCTGGGCCTGTTTTTCACGCTGCTCTTGCGCACGTTTTGAACTAGCCTGCTGCTGCTGCGTACGATTATAGTTCTCGACGACCGCACCGGGATCGACCATAACTGCATCGATGGACGAACCGCCGCCACCGCCGGCTGCAGCGTCTATATGCTCATCGAACGAACTCCAGATCAGTGCTGCAAAAAGAATGACGTGCAGCACAGCTGAAATAATTATCGCTCGTTTAAGCTTGTCGTTTTGTTCGGTTGCCTTTGACACTCTCGGTTCCCAAAAACTGTTCACCCATTACCCTGCAGCAAACAACATAGGCTGTCGCCAACCTACGTCTGCTGCTGTGCGGCATGTCGGCGATTAAATTGGCTGGGTCATTAACCCGACCGATTTCACCCCGGCGCTGTGTAACAGGTTAAGCGCTTTAATTATTTCATCATAAGGCACGTCTTTCGCGCCCCCAATTAAGAAGACCGTCTTCGGATTCGCCTCTAAACGGCGCTGCGCTTCTGCAACAACCTGTTCAGGTGGCAGTTGCGGCATCTTCTCCTGGCCAACGTTCACGCTGTACTGCCCTACGCCGGACACTTCAACAATGACCGGGGGTTCATCATTACTGCTGACAGCCTGTGATTCGGTTGCATCAGGGAGATCCACTTCCACGCTCTGCGTAATGATCGGCGCTGTCGCCATAAAGATCAGCAGCAGCACCAACAACACATCCAGCAGCGGAACGATGTTAATTTCGGACTTCAGTTCGCGACGCCCGCGTCCACGTGCTCTGGCCATGGCTTACCCCTTGTTGCTCTCGCTGACGGTAAAAGCCTGACGGTGCAGAATGGCGGTGAACTCTTCCATAAAGTTGTCGTAGTTCAGCTCCAGTTTGTTCACGCGCTGGTTCAGACGGTTGTACGCCATAACCGCAGGAATTGCCGCAAACAGACCGATTGCCGTGGCGATCAGCGCTTCGGCGATCCCTGGCGCAACCATCTGCAGCGTAGCCTGTTTCACCGCACCCAGTGCGATAAAGGCATGCATGATCCCCCATACGGTACCGAACAGACCAATGTATGGGCTGATAGAACCGACGGTGCCGAGGAACGGAATGTGCGTTTCCAGAGTCTCCAGCTCACGATTCATGGAGATACGCATCGCACGCGATGCCCCTTCCACAACCGCTTCCGGCGCATGGCTGTTAGCCCGATGCAAGCGAGCAAACTCTTTGAATCCACTGTAGAAGATCTGCTCAGAGCCCGCCAGATTATCACGGCGCCCCTGGCTTTCCTGGTACAGACGAGACAGCTCGATGCCGGACCAGAATTTATCTTCAAACGCTTCAGCCTCACGGCTAGCCGCATTAAGGATGCGCGTTCTCTGGATGATGATGGCCCAGGATGCGATTGAAAAACCAATCAAAATCAACATGATAAGTTTAACCAGAAGGCTAGCCTTCAGGAACAAATCAAGGATGTTCATGTCAGTCACTGCTTAAACTCCGCGACAATAGACTTGGGAAGCGCACGAGGCTTCATGATGAGTGGATCAACACAGACAATCAGGACTTCTGCTTCGTTCAGAACCTTATTCTCAGCGTTGACTATTCTCTGCGTAAATACCATTGACGTACCACGCATTGATGTAATTTCTGTTTGGACTTCGAGCATATCGTCGAGTCTGGCAGCTGCAAAATACTCCAGCGTCATTTTGCGCACGACAAAGGCCACGCGTTCAGCCAGCAAAACCTGTTGGCTGAAGTGATGGTGACGCAGCATCTCAGTACGTGCTCTTTCATAGAAAGCCACATAGCTGGCGTGGTAAACCACACCCCCGGCATCGGTATCTTCGTAGTAGACCCTAACCGGCCATCGAAACAGCGTTGTATTCACTTTACGTCCCAGTAATGCAAAAAATTTTTTGGGTTTTTGAACTTCGCTACTATACGCGCGGGAAAGATGGTTTGGAATGGGAAGAAGTAAACGGAGAGTAAATTTTTATGGGCTTCTGCAAGCCCATCATTATCAGGCGGGAGTTTTCAGCGGTAGAAGAAAAATATCAGACCTGCGAATAATACAAGATCGGCGATAAGCGGACAAAAAATCCCCTGCCAGTGAATCGACCGAGGGCGGAAACCGACCCCGTGAATCACGCCAGCGCACACAGACCACATCAGCAGAAAACCGTGCCAGATTTCCAGCTCGCTGGTCTTCGCCGCAAAACGCGTCGGATCCCAGAAAATGCAGCCAGCTAACGCCAGGGCCATAACAAGGGAAAGCGCCCGCAAGGGGCGCTTATCCATTATCGCGTACAGCGTTGCGATAATATTTTTCATCAATGCTTTTCTTCACCCGCTTTGGTCGCTTCAACGTGCTCAAGCGCCAGGGCGGTGATCACGCCGAATGCACAGGCAAGAAGCGTTCCCAAAATCCATGCGAAATACCACATATTCAGCTCCTTACTTAGTACAGAGAGTGGGTGTTACGTTCGATATCTTCTTTAGTGATACGACCGAACATTTTCCAGTAACACCAGCTGGTGTAGGCCAGAATAATCGGTACGAAGATAATCGCTACATAGGTCATCAGGTTCAGCGTCAGCTGGCTGGATGTCGCATCCCACATGGTCAGGCTTGCGTTCATCATCGTGCTGGAAGGCATAATGAACGGGAACATTGCAATACCAGCAGTCAGGATGATGCATGCCAGAGTCAGTGAAGAGAACAGGAACGCCCATGCTCCTTTATCTGCTTTGGTGGTCACAATAGTCAGCAACGGCAGCACCACGCCCAGAGCAGGAATCGCCCACAGCGCTGGCATGTTGTTGAAGTTCACCATCCATGCACCGGCTTCACGCGCCACTTCTTTGGTCAGTGGGTTAGACGGACCGGTGTGATCCAGAACCGATTTCACCACATAGCCATCAATGCCGTAGTAGACCCAAACGCCTGCCAGTGCAAAGCACACCAGCGTAACCAGCGCCGCAACCATAGAAACGTTACGAGTACGCAGGTGCAGTTCGCCCACGGTACGCATTTGCAGGTAGGTTGCACCCTGAGTCAGGATCATCGCGGCACTGACAATACCGGCCAGCAGACCGAACGGGTTCAGCAGCTGGAAGAAGTTACCGGTGTAGTACAGACGCATATATTCATCAACGTGGAACGGTACGCCCTGCAGCAGGTTACCGAACGCAACGCCGATAACCAGCGGCGGCACGAAGCTACCGATGAAGATGCCCCAGTCCCACATATTGCGCCAGCGGGTGTCTTCAATCTTCGAGCGGTAGTCAAAACCGACCGGACGGAAGAACAAGGAAGCCAGCACCAGAATCATCGCCACATAGAAGCCGGAGAACGCGGCAGCATAGACCATCGGCCATGCGGCGAACAGCGCGCCGCCTGCAGTGATGAGCCATACCTGGTTACCGTCCCAGTGCGGAGCGATGGAGTTAATCATGATTCGACGCTCGGTGTCGTTACGACCGAGGAAACGGGTGAGCATGCCCACCCCCATGTCGAAGCCATCGGCGACGGCAAAACCAATCAGCAAGATACCGATCAGCAGCCACCAGATAAAACGCAATACTTCATAATCGATCATTTGACGACTCCTGTCTTAGCGTGCCGGCTGAGTAGTCGCGGTAGACTGCTCATAGTGGTAACGACCGGTTTTCAGGCTGCTTGGGCCACGGCGGGCAAATTTGAACATCAGGTACAGCTCCGCCACGAGGAACAGGGTGTACAGACCACAAATCAGCAGCATCGAGAAGATCAGATCGCCCGGGGTCAGGCTAGAGTTGGCCACTGCCGTTGGCAGCACCTCACCAATCGCCCACGGTTGACGGCCATATTCAGCAACGAACCAGCCAGACTCGATAGCAATCCACGGCAGCGGAATCGCATACAGCGCGGTGCGCAGCAGCCATTTCTTCTCGCCGATCTTGTTACGAATTACGGTCCAGAAGGAAACCGCAATAATCGCCAGCATCAGGATGCCGCACGCCACCATGATACGGAAGGCGAAGTACAGCGGCGCAACGCGTGGGATTGAGTCTTTGGTTGCCTGGCTAATCTGCGCTTCGGTTGCATCAGCAACGTTGTCGGTATAGCGTTTCAGCAGCAGACCGTAGCCCAGGTCTTTCTTGACGTTATTGAACTCATCGCGAACGGACTGGTCAGTCGAGCCACCGCGCAGCTGTTCCAGCAGCGAGTAGGCTTTCATGCCGTTACGAATACGCTCTTCGTGTTGCACCATCAGATCTTTCAGACCCGTCACCTGCTTATCAACAGAGCGGGTGGCGATGATGCCCAGGGCGTAAGGAATTTGAATGGCGAAGTGGTTCTCTTGCGCATCCTGGTCCGGAATACCAAACAGGGTGAAGGCTGCCGGGGCCGGCTGCGTTTCCCACTCGGCTTCGATAGCAGCCAGTTTGGTTTTCTGTACGTCACCCATTTCGTAACCAGATTCATCACCCAGAACGATAACAGAGAGGATAGCCGCCATACCGAAGCTTGCAGCGATAGCGAACGAGCGTTTCGCAAAGGCGAAGTCGCGGCCACGCAGCATATAGTAGGAGCTGATACCGAGAATGAACATCGCGCCACAGACGTAGCCGGATGCCACGGTGTGGACAAATTTAACCTGTGCAACTGGGTTCAGGACCAGCTCAGAGAAGCTGACCATTTCCATACGCATGGTTTCGAAGTTGAAGTCGGAAGCGATTGGGTTCTGCATCCAACCGTTCGCGACCAGAATCCACAGTGCGGAGAGGTTGGAGCCAAGCGCCACCAGCCAGGTGACAGCCATGTGCTGGACTTTACCCAGACGATCCCAACCGAAGAAGAACAGACCTACAAAGGTAGATTCGAGGAAGAAGGCCATCAGACCTTCGATGGCCAGCGGCGCACCGAAGATATCGCCCACATAGTGGGAATAGTAAGACCAGTTAGTCCCGAACTGGAACTCCATGGTCAGACCGGTAGCCACACCCAGCGCAAAGTTGATACCAAACAACTTGCCCCAAAACTTGGTCATATCTTTATAAATCTGTTTGCCGGAAAGGACGTAAACCGTTTCCATGATTGCCAGCAAGAACGCCATACCCAGCGTCAGCGGAACAAACAGGAAGTGGTACATCGCGGTCAAGGCAAACTGTAAGCGCGACAGTTCGACTATATCTAACATCATGACTCCTTGCTCATCGCATGAAGACTCCGAGATTGAATCTGTTAACGAGATTCAAACACATGCCCCAATACAAATTTATTTGTCCCCTTCCCTACTGCCGCCCCTTGCGGAAGGCAGGAAACAGCAATAAGTGAAAGTTACAAACGTGTTAATAAAAAACTCAATTGATCCCTAAAATATATTACGCTGTAAAACCCTTACAATAAACAGGTTTTTATTGGATTAGTTTTACGTTTTTCGACGGTGATCAATTTATAGCGAATCAGATAGGTTTCAGCCAATTTGATCCACGACAATTTAACGGTTTTAGTAAGTTATATCCAGTCATTACATATTGATTTAAATCAATTTACCTTGATTTTGTTAATTATGTTTTTAATTGGGTGTCTTGATGAATTTAATGTTAATGATGTGTGTAATATTTGACACGCACGGTTATCAATTGAGCGTTAAATTGGCATTAAGGTAATTGAATTTAACCGTTAGCAGGGCGATTCTCGGGAGAACCCCCATCTGACTGACAATAGACCGTCCGTCATTTTTTTCCACCCGCCATTAATCCCGCCGCCATAATTAACATTTAATTAACCAATTGAATTATTAAATCAACATTTGCATCGATTGGCACAAAAACTGTCCGCGACGCGAGTAAGTTTAGCTATTGATTGATCGCACAAAAAACAGACGCGTTAGATATCAGCTTGCCGTATGTTACTGAGCGACATGTGCGTAATGACACACCGGGAAGGGGACGCGAACAACGCCAACGAAGCAGACTGGCGTTGTTCGGTGGCTGTCAGCCTAGCTTAAGGCTAAACGTTCTCGATTGTCCTGGATGGAATACACCGGTGATACTCTGTGCACTCACCTGCTCAGGATACGGGATTTCGTCCATTCCCGTTTCCCGGCACTGCATAACGTCGCGGCTAAACGACACCGCCGCTTCGCTGCACTGACTGTCTGACGGATTAAACAAACGCAGAATGATCTCATCGCGGTCTTCCGCTTTCTTCAATGCACTTAACTGGCAACCTACCGGCGACATACTCAGCAAACTGTAGCTGTCTGGAGTGGTCAACTCAGCTTTATTCAGTTTCATCGCATCCCATGGGATTTTGTTATAGCACTGGACCGGCGTTAGCCAGGCACGAGCCTGTTGGGCAAGGCCAACATTAAGCGGCTTACCGCTGTAGCTAAACAGGCTGAATCGGCCATGCAGCGAACCACGCATCTGGGAATCTGGTACCGGCAATTTAATACCAGAAGGCCGACCGGGGCGTAATAAGAGATCTTCTTTACCCAGCAAACCGATGCCGCGAAGCAGCGTCAACGCGAAGGTTTTCTTCTCTTCCCCGACAACTTCAAACTCACGCAGCCCTTCGCTAAAGACCGCCAACCCGTTGCGCCCTTCCTGTAAAGCGGCATAGTTCAGCAGATTCCATACCGGAACCGGCGCTTCTTTCCACCCCTCTTCCTGCCAGCGGTCCATTGCTTCATCGCGTACCGGGCGCACGATAGTGCCAAACTGTGTATCGGCCAACACCTCCTGCGTGCTAAACGGGGTAGGAATCAGCACGCGTACGCGGTGGTCATCCGCCTGATTGTCCAGCCGGACATCCACGTCGATACGGCGACTGTTATGGCTGAGCGTTACCTCGATTTCCACACCAAGTTCAGCGTTGCGAAGACGTGCCGAGCGCGCATTTAAATTGGCCGGAACCGCCATCCGATAACGGATATATGCCCGACTTTGCCAGGCTTCATGGACGACCTCATATTCAAATGGCGTATCAGCCGAAGTAAGCAGCCACTCTTCGCGCGACGGCGAGTAGTCGTACTCATCGCCATCGTCGGCACCTTCTTCTATTTCCAGCACCCGCTGATACACAACACCAGAATCCTTATCACGCAGCCGTAAGGTCCCATCGCGGTTGATATCAATCTGCCAGAACGCATTTTCCAGCAGCGCCTGTGTAGGCTCCGGGCGCTTCATCTGGCTTCCGGCAACGTTTGGCTCAATATACAACGTGCGATATCCCATAGACGGCAGGATCTGGTTCAGTTGGATATCGAACTCCATGAACGGCTCGTAGTTGCCATAATGCACAATTTGTCGGTCGATAAGCCCAGGATCGATTTCTCGCGCCTGACGGATAAAATAGGGAATTTCATGGCCTTTGCTGTCCACCAGCCGGAACTGGCTAGCCCGCAGGCGGATGGTGGTGTTGAGAACCTCCTCACGCGGCCACGGCATCAGGTTAAACATCACCAGTTTGTCTTCTTCGCTCTGCGCCATATTGTCGGTAATTTTACGCAGATAGAAGCGAATCAGATTATCCGCCATATCTTCAGCCAGCAGAAAACGTGAGACTATTTCCCGGTGTACCTTATCGCTGCAACAGCAGCCAATGCTGTCATGTGCGTGGTTTTTCAGGATCTCTTTCCACATTTTCTCCAGCAGGCCGTGGTGATATTCAAAGCCTAAGCTCCAGGCCAGCGTGGCGAGCGGTTCCAGCAGATTGACGATTTTGTTCTCAATTCGGGCATGCGCTATCTTAATATCCATTCGCGTAGAGCCAATCGTCCGGTGAACACGCATGTATTTACCATCAATAAACTCACCTTGCAGGGTCGCCAGCTCATCACGGTGCGCTTCAATCAGTGCAAATACCTCCTCGAAGCGACTCATCACAAACTGCCGCTGCGGGTAGATTTCCCGTAGCTTGTCCATAACGGCGAAGATATTTTGTTGCAGTGGCATCTGGTCATGGCCGTTAGGCAGCAAAATCTCTTTAGTCACCGAGGCTTTTTCCAGCACTTCAAAATAGCTATCAAGCCGTTTACGCAGGCCGGCTTCATCCTCAGGTAAGTACTTACCAATCGCATAGCCCAGAGGCAGTACCTGAGTTGTCACCTCACTACCGTCCTGACTATGCCATAAGAACTCGGTTTTATCGGTGCCATGACGTTCTGAGCAACCACGCCAGAACAATGCTCGGGTAATACCAAATCCGTGATAAATATGCGGTAACTGCCCGGACATGCCGAATGAGTCCGGGAGATAGCCAATCTTCATTGGCTCACCAAATGCCATGCAGTCACGGATGCCGTACATCAGGTTGCGAACAATGGACTCGCCAGAAACGAGCGTCGTATCCGTTTGCGTATACCATGGCCCAATAATGAGTTTTCCCGCCTGAACCAGCGCCTTAACGCGCTCCCGGTTCTCTGGTTTAACGGCGAAATAGTCTTCGAGTATCGCCGTTTGCCCATCGAGGACGTAGTACTTATAGTTTTCGTCCTGCTCGAGACGAGCGAGGATCTCTTCCATATTGTTGACCAGTAAAATGCGCGACTCTTCGGTGGTGAAATACCACTCTCGATCCCAGTGCATATGCGGCGTAATGTGAACGCGAGATACAGCTTTCATCTTCGTTTCCTGTTTCATCAGTGCTTACGGCATCACGCTATCGGTGACGTATTTCCCCTGCTTTACCGCCTGGCGTCGCCAGACAAGAAGCACCGCGGTGGAAATCAATGTCCCCACCAGCGCGGCACCAAACCAGCCTGCCGCCGCAATAAAGGCGCTCATCCCGGTATGCTGGAGTAAAAATAGGGAGAAAATCCCGGCGCCTGGCGTAGAGAGCCCAATCCCCATAGCCCCTACGATGGCCCCTGTCGCCATTGACCCAAGGACAAAAGAGCCAATCACCCGAAGCGGATCTTCTATCGCCATCGGAATCGCTCCTTCGGTAATTCCTGCAAGCCCAAGCAGCCAGGTTGATTTACCGGTCTCAATTTCGAACTGTTTAAACAGATGTGGTGCCAGCATGGTGGAGGCCGTAACGGTAAAGGCGGAGACCATTTTTACCGACGCGAAGATGGCGTAAGGGCCATATACGCCGTTAGCCATCGCTCCGAGGCAGAAAGCATAGGCGGCCTTGTTAACCGGGCCACCTAAGTCAAAGGAACACATAAAACCGAGAATCACACCGAGCAACAGTGCGTTAGCCCCCGAAAGCCCGTTCAGCCAGGCCGTGAGGCCGTTATTAATCCACGCCACTGGCTCGCCGACCACGAACAGCATCAGACTACCGGCAGCCAACGTCCCGATAACCGGATAAAGATAAAAGGTCAGAAAACCGTTAAACCGGCTGCTCAGGCGAATGTGATTTTTCACCCAGCGCATGAGATAGCCCGCAATCAAACCACCGGCGACCGCACCTAAAAAGCCAGCGCCAATCATGTTGGCTGCAAGCCCGGCGGCAAACCCAGGCGCTAGCGCCGGTTTATCCGCCAGTGAATACGCCGTATAGGCCGCCAGCACCGGCACCATCAGTGTCCCCAGCATGCCGCCACCGAGTTTGCGGTACATCCACAGCCATGAGTTTTCCTGGTCAAAGAGATGCTGCAGACCAAAAATCTGCGCCAGCAGCACAGCGACGGCCAGAACCGTACCGCCCGCGACAATCAGCGGCACAGCGTAGGAGATACCGCTCAGCAATGCCTGTTTCAGTTCAGCCTTAACGCCTTTTTTAATTTCTGTCTGCGGCTGCGCCACTCTGCGGCCATTGGTTGGTTCTAGCGCCAGCGCACGTTCAATCAGCGCTTTTGCATGGCGCAAGGGTTCGGCTACCGGCACAGAGATAGCCGGTATCCCGTTAAATCGTTCACTCTCTTTGATGGCAACTTCCGCCGCAAAAATGCAGGCCCGCGCGTCGTTAATCTGTTGCGGCGTTAAACGCCCCTCAATGCCGTTGGCCCCCTGCTTTTCAACGACGACGTTCACCCCCATCTGCCGCCCCGCTTTTTCCAGATACTCTGCGGCCATGTAGGTGTGCGCAATCCCCGCCGGGCACGCCGTCACGCAAACAACGGTCGGCGCATCCGGTTTAACAACCACGGTTTGCTCCTCCGGGGCCGTATCCAGCGCGGCCAATAGCGCCTCTGCGCTGGTAGCCGCCATTACACGCTCACGTAAACGGTCATCGGCCAGCCGTGTGGTCAGTTCGGTCAGAATTTGAATATGCGTTGAGCCCGCTTCATTAGGCGGAATGGCCAACAAAAAGATCAGCTCAACTGGCTCAGGACCATCGACCCCTTCCCATGCCAACGGTTCGCTTAGCGTCGCGACGGCAAAGGCCGCCTCTTTCACCGCTGCACTTTTACCGTGCGGAACCGCAAGCCCTTCGCCCAGCGCCGTTGGCCCCAGCGATTCACGGTGGAAAACTTCATTCAGAAAAGCTGGGGTATCGGCAATTTTCCCCTGCTCGGCAAGGCGCTGCGCAAGCTGGCGGATAGCATCATCACGATCGATAAATCGTGCATGCAAAAGGACCGCATGCGAATGGGACAGGGACGTCAGGTTCATCATGATCCTCACAGAGTTGTCATCGTTAAGTGCCGCGATTGTGACAGACAAAACAATACATTTATGTGATCACTTTCACTATGCAGTCATTATTTGTATCTAATTTGTATTATTTACTATTGTGCAGATGTCGGCATAATTTGTCTCAAAGGTATTAACCCATTCATACAAAAGCGAAATGACATGAGCAAAAAACCGATGTATCGCCAGATTGCTGATGAGCTACGCGAGCAAATTTCACGCGGCGATTTGAAGCCTGGCGATGCCCTCCCCACTGAATCCGCACTTCAGACCACTTTTCAGGTCAGCCGCGTTACCGTTCGACAGGCCCTGAAACTGCTCACTGAGCTGGAAATTATTGAAAGCATTCAGGGTAGTGGGTCCTATGTGAAGGAAGAGCGCGTTAACTACGACATCTATCAGCTCACGAGCTTCTATGAAAAGCTGGCTGACAGGCACGTTGACACGCATAGCGAAGTTAAAATATTTGAGGTTATTCCCGCTGGGGATATGTTGGCCGAGCAGCTACAGCTGGCCACGACAGATAAAATCTGGCACGTAAAAAGGGTTCGTTTTATTAAACAAAAAGCGGTCGCTCTGGAGGAGACGTGGATGCCGCTATCGCTCTTCCCCGACCTGACGTGGGAAGTGATGGAAAATTCCAAATATCACTTTATCGAGCAGATCAAAAAAATGGTTATCGATCGCAGCGAACAGGAGTTAATCCCGGTGATCCCCGATAACGAAACGGTATCGATGCTGGATATTACGGCGGGAAAACCCGTACTGGAAAAGGTATCACGCGGTTTTCTGCAGGATGGTCGTATATTTGAATATAGCCGCAACACCTTCAAAAGTGACGACTACAAATTTACGCTGGTGGCGAAACGTCGCCATTAAAAAAGGCCATCCGAAGATGGCCAACCATGTCGAAACTAGACATATAAGGCTCCCTCTTTCCCTGTATACGCGGGAATTCGATGAGGGAGCAGAGAGGATTACTTAATAACGGATTTCAGCGCTTCGCCGATGTCGGCCAGGCTGCGAACGGTTTTCACGCCAGCCGCTTCCAGTGCTGCAAACTTCTCGTCTGCTGTACCTTTACCGCCTGCAATGATGGCGCCCGCGTGGCCCATACGCTTGCCTTTCGGCGCGGTAACACCCGCGATGTAGCCAACAACCGGCTTAGTCACATGATCTTTAATGTAGGCAGCCGCTTCTTCTTCAGCACTACCGCCGATCTCACCGATCATCACGATAGCTTCAGTCTGCGGATCTTCCTGGAACAGCTTCAGGATATCGATGAAGTTAGAACCAGGGATCGGGTCACCGCCGATGCCGACACAGGTAGACTGGCCGAAACCGTAGTCGGTAGTCTGCTTAACCGCTTCATAGGTCAGGGTACCTGAACGGGAAACGATACCCACTTTACCCGGCTTATGAATGTGGCCCGGCATGATACCGATTTTGCATGCGCCTGGGGTGATAACGCCTGGGCAGTTAGGGCCGATCATGCGAACGCCCGCTTCGTCCAGTTTCACCTTCACGGTCAGCATATCCAGAGTTGGGATACCTTCGGTGATGGTGATAATCAGTTTGATGCCTGCATCGATAGCTTCCAGGATGGAGTCTTTGCAGAACGGAGCCGGAACGTAGATAACGGTCGCGGTTGCGCCGGTTGCTTCAACCGCTTCACGCACGGTGTTAAACACCGGCAGACCCAGATGCTCAGTACCGCCTTTACCTGGGGTTACGCCGCCAACCATCTGCGTACCATAAGCAATTGCCTGTTCGGAGTGGAAAGAACCCTGGCTACCGGTGAAACCCTGACAGATAACCTTGGTGTTTTTATCGATTAAAATGGACATTATTTTCCCTCCACTGCGGCAACAACCTGCTGTGCTGCGTCCGTCAGACTTTTCGCTGCAATAATATTCAGGCCGCTGTCAGCCAGTTTTTTCGCGCCGAGTTCGGCGTTGTTACCTTCCAGACGGACAACGACTGGGACGTTAACGCCCACTTCTGCTACCGCGCCGATGATACCGTCAGCGATCAGGTCGCAACGTACGATACCGCCGAAGATGTTCACCAGAACCGCTTTCACATTGTCATCAGACAGAATGATTTTGAATGCTTCGGTTACGCGCTCTTTGGTTGCGCCGCCGCCAACGTCTAAGAAGTTAGCCGGTTCGCCGCCGTGCAGTTTAACGATGTCCATGGTGCCCATTGCCAGGCCCGCACCGTTAACCATACAACCAATGTTGCCGTCCAGCGCAACGTAGTTCAGCTCCCACTGTGCCGCCTGCGCTTCACGTGGATCTTCCTGAGACTGGTCGCGCATTTCGCGCAGGTCAGCCTGGCGGAACAGTGCGTTGCCGTCAGCGCCCAGTTTGCCGTCGAGGCAGATAAGGTCGCCCTGCTTGGTCACAACCAGCGGGTTAATTTCGATAAGCGCCAGATCGCGCTCAAGGAAGATGGTCGCCAGACCCATGAAAATTTTGGTGAACTGCTGAACCTGTTTACCTTCCAGACCCAGTTTGAACGCCAGCTCACGCCCCTGGTAAGGCATTGGGCCTGCCAGTGGGTCCAGTGCAACTTTGTGGATCAGGTGTGGAGTTTCTTCCGCCACTTTTTCGATTTCCACGCCGCCTTCGGTAGACGCCATGAACACCACGCGACGGGAGCTACGGTCAACAACCGCACCCAGGTACAGTTCTTTACCGATATCGGTCGCGGCTTCAACCAGAATCTGGTTAACCGGCTGACCGTGTGCGTCCGTCTGATAAGTCACCAGACGTTTGCCCAGCCAATGCTCAGCGAACGCGCGGATGTCTTCTTTAGAATTAACAACCTTCACACCGCCAGCTTTACCGCGGCCACCAGCGTGAACCTGACATTTTACTACCCACGGGCCAGCGCCGATTTTTGAAGCGGCTTCTTCTGCTTCGCGTGGAGTTGAGCAGGCATAGCCTACTGGTGCAGGTAAACCGTAGCGGGCAAACAGCTGTTTGGCCTGGTATTCATGTAAATTCATGCGTTCTATCCATTTTTCAGGTAATCGTTATCTTTAAACCTGTAGGCCTGATAAGCGTAACGCCATCAGGCATGACACCATCGCCGGATGGCGGCGCAAACGCCCCATCCGGCCTACAGGGCAGGTGATACTCTGTTTACTACACGTCCAGCAGCAGACGAGTCGGATCTTCCAGCAGCTCTTTAATCGCTACCAGGAAGCCCACGGACTCGCGGCCATCGATCAGACGGTGATCGTAAGAAAGTGCCAGGTACATCATCGGCAGGATCTCAACTTTACCGTCAACCGCCATCGGACGATCTTTAATGGCATGCATACCCAGAATCGCGCTCTGAGGCGGGTTGATAATCGGGGTAGACATCAGCGAACCGAAAACACCGCCGTTGGTAATGGTGAAATTACCGCCGGTCAGATCTTCTACGGTCAGTTTGCCGTCGCGGCCTTTCAGCGCCAGCGTCTTGATGTTCTTCTCAATGTCAGCCATGCCGAGGGCATCGACGTCACGCAGAACTGGAGTTACCAGGCCACGCGGCGTAGAAACGGCCATGCTCACGTCGAAGTAGTTGTGATAAACCACATCGTCGCCATCGATAGAAGCGTTCACTTCCGGATAGCGTTTCAGCGCTTCAACCACCGCCTTCACGTAGAAGGACATGAAGCCCAGACGGATGCCGTGACGTTTTTCAAACGCATCGCCGTACTGCTTACGCAGATCCATGATTGGCTTCATGTTGACTTCGTTGAAAGTCGTCAGCATGGCGGTTGAGTTTTTCGCTTCCAGCAGACGTTCGGCAACGCGTTTGCGCAGACGAGTCATCGGAACGCGTTTCTCTGAGCGGCCAGCCAGCGGTGCAATTGGTGCAGCAGCGGCCGCAGCCGGAGCAGCAGCAGCTTTTGCCGGAGCTTTCGCCAGATGTTTTTCAACGTCTTCGCGAGTCAGACGGCCGCCAACGCCGGAGCCTTTAATGGCATTGGCATCAAGGTTATGCTCAGCCAGCAGGCGACGGATCGCCGGGCTCAGTGCATCGTTAGTCTGTTCTTCCAGGGAAGCCTGCTGGCGCTGAGCCGGGGTGGACTCTTTAGCATCAGCCTTCGCTTCGGTGGCTTTACCGGCGCTGTTGCCTTCACGCAGGCGACCCAGGATCTGACGTGAGGTCACGGTGGTGCCTTCATCTTCCAGAACGGCATCCAGAATGCCATCCGCCGACGCCGGTACTTCCAGTACCACTTTGTCAGTTTCGATTTCTACCAGCACTTCATCACGAACTACCGCATCGCCGGGTTTTTTATGCCAGGTTGCCACGGTCGCATCTGCTACGGATTCAGGCAGGTCGGGAACCAGAATATCTACGCTACTCATTTTGTATCCTTAATTAATCGACGTTCAGCGCGTCATTGACCAGATCTTGTTGTTGCTTCTGGTGAACGGACATATACCCTACCGCCGGCGAGGCGGAGGCTGGGCGACCTGCATAACGCAGAGCGGCCCCAAATGGAATCACATCACGGAAATGATGCTGGCTGCAGTACCAGGCACCCTGATTAAGGGGCTCTTCCTGACACCAGACGAAATCATGCACGTGAGCAAATGGTTTCAATGCTTCCTGTACTGCCTGGTGCGGGAACGGATACAGCTGTTCGATACGCACGATGGCAACATCTTTCTGGTTGTTTTTGCGACGCTGTTCCAGCAGGTCGTAGTAAACCTTACCTGAACACAGTACCACGCGTTTCACGCTCTGCGGATCCAGCTCATCAATCTCGCCAATGGCCGGCATAAAGGTGCCGTTTGCCAGTTCGTCGAGAGAGGAAACCGCCAGCGGATGACGCAGCAGCGATTTCGGTGACATCACCACCAGCGGACGACGCATCCCGCGCAGTGCCTGACGACGCAGCATGTGATAAACCTGAGCCGGAGTCGACGGTACGCAAACCTGCATGTTCTGCTGAGCGCAAAGCTGCAGATAACGCTCCAGACGCGCGGAGGAGTGCTCCGGCCCCTGCCCTTCGTAACCGTGCGGCAGCAGCATTACCAGACCGCACATACGGCCCCATTTCTGCTCGCCGGAAGAGATGAACTGGTCAATAACAACCTGAGCGCCGTTGGCGAAGTCACCGAACTGGGCTTCCCAGATGGTCAGCGTGCGCGGCTCAGCCGTCGCATAACCGTATTCAAATGCCAGCACCGCTTCTTCAGACAGTACGGAGTCCCAAACTTTAAAGTCGCCCTGGCCGTTGTGCACGTGCTGCAGCGGCGTGTAGGTTGAGCCGTTCGATTGGTTATGAATAACCGCGTGGCGGTGGAAGAAGGTGCCGCGACCGGCATCTTCGCCAGACAGACGAACCGGAACGCCCTCATCAACCAACGTGGCGTAAGCCAGGTTTTCCGCGCCGCCCCAATCGAACAGCTTCTCACCCGCAGCCATGGATTGACGGTCGCCGTAGATTTTCGCTACGCGGGACTGCATTTCAATCGCGTCAGGCACGGTGCTGATACGGTTAGCCAACTCCTGCAGGCGCTTCATGTCAACCTTGTTCGGGTAGCTTTCGTCCCATTCATGGTTGAGGTACGGAGACCAGGTGAAGGAGTGCATGTTCATTGGACGCCACTCTTTCACCACGCATTCGCCCGCATCCAGCGCGTCGCGATACAGGTTAACCATCTCAGTGGCATCTTCCAGCGTCGCAACTTTATCGGCTTCTAGCTTGTCAGCGTAGATTTTGCGCGGGGTTGGATGCTTTTTGATTTTTTGATACATCAGCGGCTGGGTTGCGCTTGGTTCGTCGGCTTCGTTGTGGCCATGACGACGGTAGCAAACCAGATCGATGAATACATCGCGTTTGAAGGTGTTACGGAAGTCCAGCGCCAGACGAGTGACGAAAGCAACGGCTTCCGGGTCATCCGCGTTAACGTGGAAAATCGGCGCCATCACCATCTTACCGATGTCGGTACAGTATGGCGTAGAGCGAGCATCCAGCGGGTTAGAGGTGGTAAAACCAACCTGGTTGTTGATAACGATACGTACGGTACCGCCCACTTCATAACCGCGAGCCTTGGACATGTTCAGGGTTTCCTGAACCACGCCCTGACCGGTCACTGCGGCATCACCGTGAATGGTGATTGGCAGAACCTGGTTGATGCTCGGTTCGTCCAGACGATCCAGACGCGCACGAACGGAACCAATAACCACTGGGCTAACGATTTCGAGGTGCGATGGGTTGAACGCCAGCGCCAGGTGCACCAGGCCGCCTTCGGTTTCGATATCGGAAGAGAAGCCCATGTGGTACTTCACGTCACCGGTGCCGAGGTGTTCTTTATGCTTACCGGAGAACTCGTCGAACAGCTCCTGGGACTGTTTGCCCAGCACGTTGATCAGTACGTTCAGACGACCACGGTGCGCCATACCCAGCACCACTTCACGCGTGCCGCTCTTGCCAGCGTGGCGGATCATCTCTTTAAGCATTGGCACCAGCGCATCGCCGCCTTCCAGCGAGAAGCGTTTCGCGCCAGGGAATTTAGCCCCCAGGTAACGCTCCAGACCTTCTGCTGCGGTCAGTTCGCTGAGGAAACGCGTTTTTTCTTCGGCGCTAAAGGTGGCATGCCCCGCTTCAAAACGCTGCTGAATCCAACGTTTTTCTTCGGTGTTAGTAATGTGCATGTATTCCGCGCCGATGTGACCACAGTAGGTCTGTTTCAGCGCGTCAATCAGTTCGCCGAGCTTCATCGTCTCTTTGCCGATAGCAAAAGAACCGACGTTAAAGCTCTCCTGGAAGTCAGCCTCGGTCAGATCGTGGAAAGCGGGATCTAAATCAGCCACTTTATCCTGCTGCCACAGCCCCAGCGGATCGAGGATCGCATGCTGGTGACCACGGAAGCGATATGCGTTGATAAGCTGCAGGACTTTAACCTGCTTCGCATTCGTATCAGGGTCGGAAACGGAAGAAGAGTAACGTGAGGCATCCTTCGCCAGACGACGGAAATATTCACGCGTTGTTGAATGGAGTTGATCCGGTTTGACTCCGGTACCAGGTAACTGCTGGAACGTCGAACGCCAGTTAGCGTCTACCGAGTCAGGATCGGTTAAGAAGTCTTCATAGAGCTGTTCTATCCAGCTCTGGTTTGAGCCAGAGAGGTAAGAAGAGTCCAACCAGGCTTTCAAAGCGCTGTTCTGCATCGTGATCCCTTAAGCATTTTTATGCTTACTTCGCCGTGGATACTACCACGCACACCGCTGTGCGTGCCGGGGTTCACCTGTTGCGGACTGTCGTGTCATCTGCGTCCGCTAAGGAACCTTTAAAAACTGTCTAATAATCGTCACTGTTCAGGCTATGACTGCGTTGCGGCCTTCACTCACTCTGAACATCTCGATTATTACCGCTCATATGGCAGTTTTTAGAGATTTCCTGCTATCTGTCCCCTCTCCCTAAGGGAGAGGGTTAGGGTGAGGGGAACAACGCTCCCCTCTTACTATTTATGCACTACGTTGCAGCAGCATCGACTTAATATGGCCGATGGCGCGCGTCGGGTTCAGCCCCTTAGGACATACACTGACGCAGTTCATGATGCTGTGGCAGCGGAATACGCTGAAAGCGTCACTTAACCCTTCAAGACGGCTGTCGGTTTCGGTATCGCGGCTGTCAATCAGGAAGCGATACGCGGCCAACAGGCCTGCCGGGCCTACGAACTTGTCCGGGTTCCACCAGAACGACGGGCAAGAAGTTGAACAACATGCGCAAAGAATACACTCGTACAAGCCATCGAGTTTCTCACGCTGCTCTGGCATCTGCAGATGCTCACGAGCCGGAGGATTTTGCCCATTATTCAATAAGTAAGGCTTAATCTTCTCATATTGTGCATAGAATTGCCCCATGTCTACCACCAAATCGCGGATAACCGGCAGACCAGGCAGCGGACGGATAACAATTTTCTTGCCCGGCTGATTCAGCGCAGAGATCGGCGTGATGCATGCCAGACCGTTTTTGCCATTCATGTTGAGGCCGTCAGAGCCACAAACCCCTTCACGGCAAGAACGACGGAACGACAGCGATGGATCTTTTTCTTTCAGCTGCATCAGTGCATCCAGCAGCATCATGTCGCGACCTTCTTCCGCTTCCAGGGTGTAATCCTGCATGCGCGGAGCATCGTCTACGTCCGGGTTATAACGATAAACTGAAAACTCGAGTTTCATTTTCCTGTCTCCGCATTAATAAGTACGAATCTTCGGCGGGAATGCCGGACGCAGTTTCGGTTCCATATTGACGCTACGACGCGTCATAGATTCCGACTCTGGCAGGTACAGGGAATGGCACAGCCAGTTTTCATCATCACGATCCGGGAAGTCGAAGCGGCTATGCGCGCCACGGCTTTCGGTACGGAAGTTCGCAGACACAGCGGTGGCGTAAGCGGTTTCCATCAGGTTATCCAGCTCCAGACACTCAACGCGCTGGGTGTTGAACTCGCTGGAAGTGTCATCCAGACGGGCATTTTTCAAACGCTCGCGGATGGCTTTCAGCTGCTCAAGCCCTTTCGCCATTGCATCGCCTTCGCGGAATACCGAGAAGTTGTGCTGCATACATTCTTGCAGCGCTTTGCGGATTTCGACCGGGTCTTCGCCGTCACGGTTGCCGTTCCAGCGGTTAAGACGTTCCAGAGAAGCATCAATCTCTTCTTCCGTCGCGTCACGCAGTACGCCCTGCTCAGCGATAGACTCTTGCAGATGCAGACCCACCGCGCGGCCAAAGACCACCAGGTCCAGCAGCGAGTTGCCGCCCAGACGGTTTGCACCGTGTACCGATACGCAGGCGATTTCGCCCACCGCGAACAGGCCCGGAATCACTACATCTTCGCCCTGCTCGTTCACGGTCAGTGCCTGGCCGCTCACTTTGGTCGGAATACCGCCCATCATGTAGTGACAGGTTGGAATAACCGGAATCGGCTCTTTAACCGGGTCGACGTGCGCAAAGGTACGCGACAGTTCCAGGATGCCCGGCAGACGGGATTCCAGAACTTCTTTACCCAGGTGGTCCAGTTTCAGCTTAGCGTGCGGACCCCATGGGCCATCGCAACCGCGGCCTTCACGGATTTCGATCATGATGGAACGCGCCACCACGTCACGACCCGCCAGGTCTTTCGCATTCGGGGCATAACGCTCCATAAAGCGTTCGCCGTGTTTGTTCAGCAGGTAGCCACCTTCACCACGACAGCCTTCTGTCACCAGAACACCCGCACCCGCGATACCGGTTGGGTGGAACTGCCACATTTCCATATCCTGTACCGGAACGCCGGCACGAATCGCCATGCCTACGCCGTCACCGGTATTAATGTGGGCGTTGGTGGTGGACTGATAAATACGACCTGCACCGCCGGTCGCCAGCACGGTTGCGCGGGCTTTAAAGTAGACCACTTCACCGGTTTCGATACACAGCGCGGTACAACCCACCACTGCGCCATCGGCGTTTTTCACCAGATCCAGCGCATACCACTCGGAGAAGATGGTGGTGTGGTTTTTCAGGTTTTGCTGATACAGCGTGTGCAGCAGTGCGTGACCGGTACGGTCCGCCGCCGCTGCGGTACGTGCCGCCTGCTCGCCGCCGAAGTTTTTCGACTGGCCACCAAACGGACGTTGATAGATGGTGCCATCATCCAGACGGGAGAATGGCAGCCCCATGTGATCCAGCTCCAGAATCGCTTCCGGACCGGTTTTGCACATATATTCGATAGCGTCCTGGTCACCGATGTAGTCCGACCCTTTAACGGTGTCGTACATGTGCCATTCCCAGTTATCTTCATGGGTATTACCGAGCGCCACGGTGATACCACCCTGCGCTGACACGGTATGGGAACGGGTCGGGAACACTTTGGACAGCAGCGCACAGGTCTGGCCGCTTTGGGAAATTTGCAGCGCCGCGCGCATACCTGCGCCACCGGCACCAATCACAACAGCATCAAATTCTCTGACTGGCAGTTTCATCACACACCCCACACCACAACAAATCCATAGATAACGTAAACCAGCAGCGCAACAACAATCAGCAGTTGCAGCGTCAGGCGCAGAGCCAGTGGTTTAACGTAGTCGGTTAACACCTGCCACATGCCAATCCAGGCATGAATCAAAATCGAGAACAGGGCCAGCAAGGTGAATACTTTGGTGAACGCAGAGGCAAAGAAACCACTCCAGACTTCCCACGTGACGTCACCCGTTACCGCGAAGAAGCCAACCATATAGATAATGTAGAGCGTCAAAACAATGGCGGTGGCGCGGACCAGGATGAAGTCATGTACGCCGTTGCGTCCTAATGCTGAGGCGTTGCTTACCATACGAGGACTCCTGCAAGAATTGAAAGCACGACAGTAATAACAAAAGAAATTTTCGCTGAGCGCTTACCGGCTTCGAGCGTTTCTTCCAGATAACCGAAATCCATTAACACGTGACGAATACCGACAACCGCGTGATACGCCAGCGCAGTCAGGATGCCCCACATAATGAATTTGGCGAAGAAACTGCCCATGATAGATGAAGCGGTTTGGAAGCCTTCCGGAGAAGAGAGACTGGTGCCCAGCAACCACAGCAGAATACCGACCGCCACAAACGTGATCACACCGGATACGCGATGGAGAATGGACGCTATCGCTGTTATAGGGAACCGGATTGTTGTCAAATCCAGATTGACAGGTCTTTGTTTTTTCACATTTCTTATCATGAATAACGCCCACATGCTGTTCTTATTATTTCCTTCCTCCGGTCCGCAGGCGGGTCAAGCAGCGTTTTTTTCTATAACTTCGCGTCATGTAAAAATCTGCTCACAGATGCTAAAACGACACGTTGCAACGCTGGGTGGCTCGGGATTGCAGGGTATTCCGGAGACCTGGCGGCAGTATAGGCCGTTCACAAAATCATTACAATTAACCTACATATAGTTTGTCCGGTTTTATGCAGAACAGTGATCATGCTCACGATTAAAACAATTTTTTAAAAATTAACCACGTGATTTGACAAATATTAAACATTATTGTTACAACCATTACCTGTAAAAGCATATAATGCTCAAAAGTTATGGGGTCACTCTTTAACCTGATAATAAGTTATGTAACAGTGTTCCGGAGTTGACCTGACCAATCAGGACAGTTATTAGTGTTGTACAGGTTTGAATCATCGGATTGCTAAGACCCTGATTTGCTGTTGTTTCACTGTAGATTAGACGTGCACCGTCAAGCGCCCTTGCTCTGTACCCTTGCTTTATTTATTCAACAGAGTCGTGAGCCAAATAACAAACAGGCAACGTCGAAATATGTTTTGAATTGCAAATCCGGCATCCAGCAGTCTTAAGCAAAAAGGCGCTAAGGAGACCGTAAATGGCTGATACTAAAGCAAAAATCACTGTAACCGGTGAAAATGCTATTGAACTTGATGTGCTAAAAGGTACGCTCGGTCAGGATGTTATTGATATCCGTAGTCTTGGTTCAAAAGGCATTTTTACTTTTGATCCTGGTTTTACCTCTACCGCATCTTGCGAATCTAAAATTACTTTTATTGATGGTGATGAAGGGATCTTGCTGCACCGCGGCTTCCCTATCGATCAGTTAGCCACCGAGTCTAACTATCTCGAAGTGTGCTACATCCTGCTGTACGGTGAAAAACCTTCGCAAGCTGAATTTGACGAGTTCACCACCACCGTCACTCGCCACACGATGATCCACGAGCAGATTACCCGTCTGTTCCACGCGTTCCGTCGCGATTCTCACCCAATGGCGGTGATGTGCGGGATCACCGGCGCGCTGGCTGCGTTCTATCACGACTCTCTGGATGTGAATAACCCACGCCACCGTGAAATCGCCGCATTCCGTCTGCTGTCGAAAATGCCAACCATGGCAGCGATGTGTTACAAATATTCTATCGGTCAGCCGTTCGTTTATCCGCGTAACGACCTCTCCTATGCCGGTAACTTCCTGCGCATGATGTTTGCCACCCCTTGCGAAGAGTATGTGGTGAACCCTGTGCTGGAACGCGCCATGGACCGTATTCTGATCCTGCACGCTGACCACGAACAGAACGCATCAACCTCGACCGTTCGTACCGCCGGTTCTTCCGGTGCTAACCCGTTCGCTTGTATCGCAGCCGGTATTGCTTCTCTGTGGGGGCCAGCACACGGTGGCGCCAACGAAGCGGCCCTGAAGATGCTCGAAGAGATCAGCTCCGTTAAGCACATTCCTGAGTTTGTTCGTCGCGCGAAAGACAAGAACGATTCTTTCCGCCTGATGGGCTTTGGCCACCGCGTCTACAAGAACTACGACCCGCGTGCCACCGTGATGCGTGAAACCTGCCACGAAGTTCTGCGCGAACTGGGCTCGAAAGATGATCTGCTGGAAGTCGCGATGGAGCTTGAGCACATCGCACTGAACGACCCGTACTTCATCGAGAAGAAACTGTACCCGAACGTCGACTTCTACTCCGGTATCATCCTGAAAGCGATGGGCATCCCGTCAACCATGTTTACCGTGATCTTCGCGATGGCGCGTACCATTGGCTGGATTGCACACTGGAACGAAATGCACACCGACGGCATGAAGATTGCGCGTCCACGTCAGCTGTACACCGGCTACGAACAGCGTGACTTCAAATCAGAACTCAAGAAATAAGTGAGAGTTTGATAGAAAAAAAGCGCCTGCGGGCGCTTTTTTTATCACCCACTATCGGTGGGAAAACTTCATCCACAGAACGACATTCTCAATGCTGGCAACCCGGGCACCAGTAAAATGGCCGTGAAGAAAGCATTGTTTTCTCAATCATCGTCCCACAGCGCTCACACGCCTCTCCGTCGCGGTGAAAGACTTTAAAACGAAACAGCGCGCCATGGTACTTGTTGTCATCCACCTGACCACGCGTGTTATAGGAAAGCCGCGGGATAGCCAGCAGCGCCTGCGCCAGCGAGTCAAGCTGCGCGTCGTTTAGCTGCGACGCTTTATGATTCCCGGTGAGCCCAACCTGCCAGAGTATCTCGACGCGCAAATAGTTGCCGAGCCCGGCCAGAAACGCCTGATCTAAAAACAGCCCGGAAAATTGGCGGTTGCGAAATTTCGGCAATAGCAGTCGATCTTTTACCTTTTGCGGCGTCAGCGTCATATCGAGCACATCCGGCCCCACGCGCAGTAAAAACGGATGCGTCTTCACCTGCTCCGGCGTCAACATTTCAATATCCGATGCGCTATACAACAAAATGGTCTTGTCCGCAGCCTGTAGCTTCACGCGCAGAACCCGCTTCGTATCCAGCGAGTCACCGGTGTTAACCACCCGCCAGACGCCATAAAGCTGGTTATGGCTATACAGAGTCAGACCGCCGGAAAAATGGGTAAGCAGCGCTTTGCCACGCGTTTCGACGTGGGTGACGTATTGGTCGACAAGGAGGGAGGCATAGGGTTTTAATTCAGGAAAAGCAAACCAGACGTCGGTCAGTGGCTTGCCTTTGATAGCCGCTTCCAGGCTATCCGCTGCGCGGCGGATTTCTGGGCCTTCAGGCATAGTGGAGTCCTTTTATCAATCAAAACGCCAACTATCCTGAGCGTCTCAGCCCTGGTTAGCAAGCGCAATGATGAAGAGTCAGGCATCACAAACGCGGAATGCTAAGGTCCGAAAAGGCGAGTCGTTATCCTCCAGCAGCAATTTTGCCCCCTGAAAACGATGACTAGCGACAAATCCCGTTCTCAGTACGCCCAGAGCCCCTTTCCAGGCACCGTTCCACTCTAAATACATGATTAGGTATGACGCGGTAAGTTGTTCCCACGATGAGAATTGCTGTTGAATAAGCTCTCCGATAGTATTGAGAAATGCTCTTGCTTCCTGTTCATCAATATAACCGATTGAAAAACCTATTCGGGTAAGCCAGGAGGCTCTGACCAAATCAAATCCGGTCATCGGACAGGCATCAACATTCTGAAAAGTCAGACCTTGCTGCTGTAAAAAATAAATATAGCGATCTTTGGCTGCAACGGCATCCAGAGAGGAGTGCGAAGAAGCAATGGAATTGTTAATTAACGTGCGGATAACCTTCCTTAATTTCCTATCGTTATCAATATCCCACGAAGTGCTCATTAAATAACGTGCTTCTTTAACATCTTCCAGATTATTCAAATCCAGCTGTTCAAGTGAGTTCACATAACTTATTGAAGTACTGTAACGTCCCGTTTCAGCAATCAAAAATAGCGACTCTGCGCACGCTGAACGCTGCTCGTTTGGCGATGTTAGCGGGTAACAAGGCTGGGTGTTGTACAACTGGCTGATAACAAACTCGGGTATATCTCTGTGATGGTAAGAAGCGCGAACATGAAGCAACAAAGAAAATACAATCCACGCCATTAATGCCCCGGTTATAATATGAAAGGCAAGATGATTACCGATTAAATTAAACTTACTCTGAGCAATTACACCTACAACTAATATGATAGTTGGTAACGCAATTTTACGTACCATAAAAACTCCATCCCTGGATACATGAACGGTAAAAGTCGGCAGGAAAACGACCATTTACACCTGGCAAGTGTAAGTATAATTTTCTCAACTATGCTAGCAAAAAATACAAACAGCAGAGAAAATCAGAATAAATTAACCAATTAAAAGATATAAGAAAGAACAAGATATAAAAATAATAAATGACTCAAGGTGCGCAATGGCCTGGGACGCACCTTAAAAAAATCTACGCCTGGACAACAATCCCCTGTGTCATGAACGCGTTACGCAGGCGTCGGGCAAATGCCAGCGCATGTTCTCCGTCACCGTGTAGACAAACCGTCTGCGCCTGTACCGACGTCCATTGTCCATCAACGCTGCACACCCGCCCGTTCTGCACCATCTCCAGCGTTTGCGCCAGTGCCTGCGCCTCATCCGTAATCAGCGCACCTGGCTGGCTACGCGGCACCAGTTGTCCATCCGCCTGATAGCCCCGGTCGGCAAATACCTCCTGACGGGTCGCTAACCCCAAACGCTCGCCGGCCCGAATCAGTTCGCTGCCCGCTAGCCCAACCAGAATCAAGGCCGGGCTAATCGCCAGCACCGCTTTAGCTATCGCCTCCGCCAGCACAGCATCTTTCGCCGCCTGGTTATACAACATACCGTGCGGCTTGACGTGACGCAGCGTCCCCCCCTCAGCCTGAACAATGGCCGCCAGCGCGCCTACCTGATACAGCGTCTGGGCGTAAACCGTTTCTGGCGGTAATTGCATTGCCGTGCGGCCGAAATTGTCCCGATCGGGAAAGCTCGGATGCGCCCCCACGGCCACGCCGTTTTTCAATGATTCGCGCACACAGTCAAGCATCGTCCGGGCATCGCCTGCGTGAAAACCGCAGGCAATATTGGCCGAGGAAACCAGCGTCAGCAATTGTGCGTCACTGGCACAGCCTTCGCCGACATCGGCATTAAGATCAATCATCATCGCCAAGCCGCCAGGATAATTGTTGCAGATAGCGCTGCTGGTCATGCCGCGCCTTCAGTGCCTCTTCAAGGCTGCAGCGAACAAAGTGAATGGGCTGCCCAAGTGGGATCTGTGCAAGCTGGAACATATCGGCCTCGATAATACAGGCGATACGCGGGTAGCCGCCGGTGGTCTGGGCATCGTTCATCAGCACAATAGGCTGACCATTGTGCGGCACCTGCACGACACCGGGAACCAAGCCATGAGACAGCAGTTCACGCCCGGCAGCGCGCGTCAACGGCTGTCCGTTCAGGCGATAGCCCATGCGGTTACTCTGCGGGCTTAAGTGCCATGGCGAACGCCAGAAACTCTCCTGCGACACCTCATCAAATTCGTGATATTCCGGACCTGGCAGCGCGCGAATATGGTTACTGGGCAGCAGCGGCTTCACCCCGCGCGGCGCTTTAAACGTCCGCAGCGGATTGCCCAATGGCAGCACATCGCCATCCTGGAGCCGCCGCCCTTCCAGCCCGCCGATACCCACGTTGAGATCGGTACTGCGCGATCCCATTACCGCCGGAACGTCAATGCCTCCCGCGACGGCCAGATAGCTGCGAATGCCGTACTGCGGGCGTTTTAAGGTCAACGTTTGTCCGGCTTTCGCCCAGTGCCGCCAGCCGCTCCACACCGCCTCATCATCAAGCGTCGCTTCGCTACCCGCCCCCGTTAAGGCAAACCAGCCGTCACGGGCAAAGTGAAACGATGCCATGCCGAGGGTAATTTCCAGCGCCGCAGCGTTAGCATCGTTACCCACCAGCAGGTTCGCGGTTATTAGCGCGGGCTTGTCCATCGCACCACCGCGGCTGACGCCGGACTGACGGAGCCCGTCACGCCCACAATCTTGTACCGTGGTGTACATCCCCGCTCGAATCACCTTCAGCATATCCCCTCCTTTTGCGGCACGAAACGCACCGTGTCACCCGGGCGTAGCAAGACAGGTTCTTCACGATTGGGCGAGAACAACGCCAGCGGCGTGCGGCCAATTAACTGCCAGCCGCCTGGCGTCGCCAGCGGATAAATCCCCGTTTGCACACCGCCAATCCCGACCGAACCGGCAGGCACCTGCAATCTGGGCTCCGCGCGGCGCGGCATGGCCAGCTGAGAGGGTAATCCGCCGAGATACGGGAAACCCGGCTGAAAGCCGAGGAACCACACCACATAATCAACCGAGGCATGCAGCTCAACCACCTGTTTAGGCGTCAGGCCGCTAATGCTCGCCACTTCCGGCAGATCCGGGCCGCTATCGCCACCGTACACCACCGGAATATCGATAAGCCGGGACTCGGGTTCCAGCGCTTCGCTCTCTTCCCACCAGCGCTGCAAACGCTCAATCGCATCCAGTGCCTGAGTCTGCGGGTCACGCAATGTGACCGTGATGTTATTCATCCCTGGAATGGCATCCACCACGCCGGGCATTTGCGCGACACGCTGCGCCAAACCCCAGATTCGCTTTTGGGTTGTGAGCGTGACCGGCGGCTCCAGCTCCAGCACCACCGCCGTCTCCCCTAATAGATAACAACGCGCTCGCTGCACTTTATTCCCTCATCATCAGGCCGGGTTGGCGATATCCACAAAGGTCACATCCAGATCGGTTGTCTCATTGAGCCATTCGCTCAGCGCGCGAATACCGCCGCGTTCGGTGGCATGATGGCCGGCTGCATAAAAGTGTAACCCCTGCTCGCGGGCAGAATGAATAGTCTGTTCAGATACTTCACCGGTAATAAACGCATCGACGCCAAAGCGCGCCGCGCTGTCGATAAAGCCCTGACCACCGCCAGTACACCAGGCCACACGCTGAACTTTATCTGGCCCGGTATCCCCACTCCACAGCGGTTTACGTCCCAGACGCGCTTCAATCCACGACGCCAGTTCAAGTCCGGAAACCGGCATAGATAGCTCACCCCAAGGTACCAACGCTTCTATTTCACCCTGGACGTTAATTCCCAGCAGCTGCGCCAACTGGGCGTTATTCCCCAGTTCAGGATGCGCATCCAGCGGCAGGTGCCAGCCATAAAGATTAATATCATTTGCCAGCAGCGCCTTCAGACGATTGCGCTTCATGCCGCGAATGACCGGTGATTCACCTTTCCAGAAATAACCGTGATGCACAATCACCGCATCCGCCTGCTGGCGAATAGCCTCGTCAATCAGTGCCTGACTAGCGGTGACACCGGTGACAATTTTTTGCACCGTCTCACGCCCTTCAACCTGCAGGCCGTTAGGCGCGTAATCGCTAAAGGCGGCGCTGTTGAGTTTTTCATTAATCAGTTGTTCTAGCTCAGTATTTTTCATCATCGCTCCCTTTGCCATTGATGCCGTACTACAGAATAAAATAGCGTCCTGCAGGCGCTACGTCGATACGCAATTCCTCACACTCTCTGCCACGCCGCGTAATTACGCGCAATAAGTGCTTAAACAACACAATTTGACTGTTTTTATGTGACGCAATTAATGTATATTTATGCAACCATACCGCATATTACAAAGATAATACGATTTTCATCGTATGATTACAGTATAGAAACAAAACCTTACGCAGCATGGCTGTGCAAGGTTTCGAGGTCAGATGTGTAATGAATAAATCACAATCTCAGCCGAAGGCGATTTACTACGTCGTCGCTCTGCAAATCTGGGAATACTTCAGCTTCTATGGCATGCGCGCGCTGCTGATCCTGTATCTCACTAATCAGCTGAAATATAACGATACCCACGCTTACGAACTGTTCAGCGCCTACTGCTCTCTGGTTTACGTGACGCCAATCCTCGGCGGCTTCCTGGCAGACAAAGTCCTTGGCAACCGCATGGCGGTGATGCTAGGCGCGCTGCTGATGGTGGTTGGCCATATGGTTCTGGGAGCCAGTGAAATCGCACCGATGTTCCTGTATTTGTCGCTCGCGATTATCGTCTGTGGTTATGGCCTGTTTAAATCTAACGTCAGTTGCCTGCTGGGCGAGCTGTATGAACCTACCGACCCACGTCGCGATGGCGGTTTCTCGCTGATGTACGCTGCGGGTAACGTTGGCTCTATCATTGCGCCTATCGCCTGCGGTTTTGCTCAGGAGCAGTACAGTTGGGCAATGGGCTTCACCCTCGCCGCCGTTGGTATGCTTGCCGGTCTGGTTATCTTCATTAGCGGTCGCCGCCACTTTGCCCACACCCGTGGGGTAAATAAAGAAGTACTGTGTGCAAAGAAATTCCTGATGCCGAACTGGGGCTGGCTGCTGGTGCTGCTGGTAGTTGCGCCGCTGTTTATCACCGTGCTGTTCTGGCAGGAGTGGTCGGTCTACGCGCTGATTGTCGCTTCGATTATCGGTCTGGTGGTATTGGCGAGAATTTATCGTCGCGCCGAAACCGCCGAGCAACGCAAAGATCTGCGTCTGATAATGGTGCTGACCTTCTTCAGCCTGCTGTTCTGGGCGTTCGCCCAGCAGGGTGGTAGCTCTATCAGTCTGTATATTGACCGTTTCGTCAACCGTAACGTGCTGGGCTATGAAGTGCCGACCGCGATGTTCCAGTCGGTTAATGCCTTTGCGGTAATGGCGTGCGGCGTGGTGCTGGCGTGGTTGATTAAAGAGCATGTTACCAGCCATCGCGATCTGCGTATCTGGGGCAAATATGCACTTGGCCTAGGCCTGATGAGCGCAGGGTTCTGCATCCTGACGCTGAGCGCCCGCTGGTCGGCAACCTACGGCCACTCGTCAATGCCGCTGATGCTTCTGGGGCTGTCGGTGATGGGCTTTGCCGAACTGTTTATCGACCCGGTAGCGATGTCGCAAATCACCCGTATTCAGATCCCGGGCGTGACTGGCGTGTTAACGGGTATTTATATGCTGCTCTCTGGTGCGGTGGCGAACTATGTCGCCGGTCTTATTGCCGACCAGACGTCACAGGCCTCTTTCGATGCTGCCGGTGCCGTCGACTACTCCATCAACGCCTACATTGACGTGTTTAGCCAAATCACCTGGGGCTCCGTGGCATGTGTCGCAGCCGTGTTGATTATCTGGCTTTACCACTCGCTCAAAGTCCGCAGCCGTCGCCTGGCCGCTGAGGCTTGATGCAACCACGAGGCCTGATTTTCAGGCCTCGCTTCGTTTTGTCCCTACACCATTGTCTGATGGCGCTGCGCTTATCAGACCTACAAGAGTTATGCCGCGCTATGCTGCGTTGTCGGTCGGATAAGGCAACGCCACCATCCGACAATGTACGCTGTGCCGTCTGATGGCGCTGCGCTTATCAGACCTACAGGATATCCACGATTGGAGGGCGGGCAAGCGTAGCGCCCCCGCCAAAAAAACATTGCGTCAGCAGACTGATTTTTTCGCTGCCTCATAGGCCGCCAACGTCGCGACCCGCGCCTTTGCATGCTCGACTATCGGCTGCGGATAATCGAGCGTCACGCCCTGTTTTTCTGCCCACGTCCACGGCTGGTGAATCGCTTTATCGGGCACCGATTTGAGCTCCGGCAGCCAGTGGCGAATAAATTCACCGCTTTTATCAAAGCGCTCGCCCTGAGTGGTCGGGTTAAAAATGCGGAAATACGGCGCGGCGTCGGTGCCGGTGGATGCGGCCCACTGCCAGCCGCCGTTATTAGCCGCCAGACAACCGTCCACCAGCTGTGACATAAAGTAACGCTCCCCCGCCCGCCAATCGATAAGTAAATCCTTCACCAGGAAGCTGGCGACAATCATCCGCAGGCGGTTGTGCATCCAACCGGTTGCGTTGAGCTGACGCATCGCGGCATCAACTATCGGATAGCCGGTTTTCCCCTCCTGCCAGGCCTTCAGTTCGTCCGGCGCCTCGCGCCAGCGGACGTTATCGGTCCAGTCAATAAACGGGCGATGCTTGCACAAGCGAGGGTAATAGGTCATCAGATGGCGGTAAAATTCGCGCCAGATCAGTTCATTGAGCCAAACGCTGCCCGCGCCGCCATCAAGCGCAGCGGGCTGTTCGGCCAGCAGGCGATGCAAACACTGACGCGGCGACAGCACGCCCACCGCAAGGCAGGCGGATAACCGGCTGGTGCCCTCAATGGCCGGGAAATCACGCTGAGCTTGATACTCCGCCGCCGACTGCTGGCAAAACTTGCGCAGCTGCGCAATCGCCGCGTTTTCATCGGCGGGAAACAGCACGCTATCAAACGGCTGCTGCGGATAATCGAGGGTGATGGCAGGCGTATTATCCACCGCCGGAGCGTTTCTCGGCGCAGGGGCGCGAACGCATTCCGGCAGATGCTCCCGCAAACGCCGCAGCCAGGCATTTTTATACGGCGTAAACACTTTGTACATCTCGTGGTTGCCGGTCATCACTGAACCCGGCGGCAGGATAACGCTGTCATCAAAACCCTGACAAACCGTGTCCGTAAGCGCCCGCTCCACCGCTACATCACGCTGGCGCTCATTGAATTCGTACTGATAGTTGTAAAATAGCTGCGTCACACTGTGCTGCTGACACACCTTTTTTATCGCTTCAACGCTGGCGGCAAAATCATCCACCTGTAGAAAAATCAGCGGGATGTTTTTTTCTGCCAGCGCCTGACGTAGCGCGTTCAACTGCGTGGCAATATAAGCCGCCTGGCGCGGAGCCATATGATGGGTCGCCCACTGTTGCGGAGTGGCAACGTACAGCGCCAGCACCTGGGCATTCGCATCGCGACAGGCGGCGGCAAGGGCAAGATTGTCATGCAGACGTAAATCAGCGCGGAACCAGACCAGATGAGTGGACATACATTTCCTGAATACATTAGTGAATGAATTCAATAGTACACCAAATATTTCATGACGCGCGCGCTCTGCCCGTCGGCGCAACGCGTCTGAGTTCCGGCGCAGAATGCCTATTCTACAGACGAAAAAAAACCGCACCTTCGCAGGCGCGGTTTTGATCGTTTATTTACAGATTAATAGAAGTCGCAGGCTGCTTCTTCGGCCTGCTCCATCCATACCGGCTTATCGCTGGTTTTAGACCAGACGCGGTGCAGATAGCTGTAAAAACGACCGCGATCTTTCCAGAACAACATCACCGGCAGCGCAACAATCCCCGCCACCACGGCGAAAGTGCGGCGCAGCAATACAATGTGTGCAGGATATTTTTTATACAGTTCCATTTTTCTCTCCCCTAAGTTGGCCGGCAATGTACGCCGGAAAATAAAGCTCAGTAATCTGGCTAAAAGAGTACCGCCTTTTGTGTAATTTTACTACTCATCCGACCACTTTTTTATGCTCGTTTCACCTTTATTTACTTTTCTAACGTAATTGAGTTACATGATTGTTAAATTAATACTAGCCATTAGTTAAATTGTGCCTTTTGCCATTTTTATACTTTTTTTACACCCCGCCTTTTTATTTTTGCGAAATCTTTGCACCCGAAATCCTACGCTTAGCGCAATAACTCAAGAGTCCGGAGGTGGATTGTGACTACAGGCGTAATAACCGGCGTGGTGCTGGTGTTCCTGTTACTGGCGTATCTGGTTTATGCCCTTTTAAAGGCGGAGGCCCTGTGATGGCTGCTCAAGGATTTTTACTGGTCGCCAGCTTCCTGCTGGTATTGTTCGTACTCGCCCGCCCGCTCGGCAAAATGCTGGCGGGGATGATCGCTAATACCCCGCTGCCGGGCGTGGCGCGCTGCGAAAATGTTCTGTGGCGTGCGCTGGGTATTTCTGGGCAGGAGATGAGCTGGGGACGCTATGCGGCGGCCATTTTACTGCTCAATCTGTGCGGGCTGCTGGCGCTCTTTGCCCTGCTCATGCTGCAAGGCGTTCTGCCATTTAACCCGCAGCAGTTGCCCGGGCTGTCGTGGCATCTGGCGCTCAATACCGCCGTGAGCTTTGTCAGCAATACCAACTGGCAATCTTACAGCGGTGAAACCACCCTGAGCTATTTGAGCCAGATGGCTGGGCTGACGGTGCAGAACTTCCTCTCCGCCGCCACCGGTATCGCCGTACTGTTTGCGCTGGTACGCGCCTTTGCCCGTCACAGCGTCAACACGCTGGGGAACGCCTGGGTCGACCTCACCCGTATTACGCTGTGGCTGCTGCTGCCGATTTCGCTGCTGCTGGCGCTGTTCTTTATTCAGCAGGGCGCGCTGCAAAACGTTCTGCCCTACCAGCCGTTCACCTCGCTTGAAGGGGTCCATCAGGTGCTGCCGATGGGGCCGGTCGCCTCGCAGGAAGCGATTAAGATGCTGGGGACCAACGGCGGCGGCTTCTTTAACGCTAACTCCTCACACCCGTTTGAAAACCCAACCGCACTGACCAGCTTCGTGCAAATGCTGGCGATCTTCCTGATCCCCGCCGCGCTGTGCTTTGCCTTTGGTGAGGCGGTCGGTGACAACCGCCAGGGCCGCGCCATTCTGTGGGCCATGACGCTGATTTTCATCGTCTGCGTGGCGGTAGTGATGTGGGCAGAGACCCAAGGCAACCCGCACCTGCTCCAGCTGGGTGCTGATAGCAGTATCAATATGGAAGGTAAAGAGAGTCGCTTCGGCATTCTCGCCAGCAGCCTGTACGCGGTAGTCACTACGGCAGCCTCCTGTGGGGCGGTCAACGCTATGCATGACTCGTTCACCGCACTGGGCGGCATGATCCCAATGTGGCTGATGCAGATTGGCGAGGTGGTGTTCGGCGGCGTGGGTTCTGGCCTGTACGGCATGCTGCTGTTTGTCCTGCTGGCGGTGTTTATCGCCGGGCTGATGATTGGCCGCACCCCGGAATACCTCGGTAAGAAAATCGATGTGCCGGAGATGAAGATGACCGCGCTAGCCATTCTGGTGACACCAACCTTGGTGCTGCTCGGCACGGCGCTGGCGATGATGACCGATGCCGGACGCAGCGCGATGGCCAACCCGGGTTCGCACGGATTTAGCGAAGTGCTCTATGCCGTGTCATCGGCGGCAAACAATAACGGCAGCGCCTTTGCCGGGCTGAGCGCCAACACGCCGTTCTGGAACTGCCTGCTGGCGGTGTGCATGTTTGTCGGTCGCTTTGGGGTCATCGTCCCGGTACTGGCGATTGCCGGTTCGCTGGTGACGAAAAAGATCCAGCCCGCCACCCCTGGCACGCTGGCAACGCACGATGCGCTGTTTATCGGCCTGCTGATTGGCACCGTGCTGCTGGTTGGCGCCCTGACCTTTATTCCCGCCCTGGCGATTGGCCCGGTGGCGGAACATCTTTCCCTGTTTTGAGTGATGCGGAGCTATTGGTTATGAGTCGCAAACAACTGGCCCTGTTTGAGCCCTCTTTGGTTCGCCAGGCGCTGATCGACGCCGTGAAGAAACTCAACCCCACCATCCAGTGGCGTAACCCGGTGATGTTTATCGTCTGGCTGGGAAGCGTGCTGACCAGTGGTCTGGTTATCGCCATGGCAATAGGCATCCTGCCCGGCAACGTCTGGTTTAGCGGGGCAATTGCCCTGTGGCTGTGGTTTACCGTGTTGTTCGCCAACTTTGCCGAAGCGATGGCCGAAGGCCGCAGCAAGGCGCAGGCCAACAGCCTGCGCGGGGTGAAGAAAACCGCGTTTGCCCGCAAGCTGCGTGAAGCGCACTACGGCGCGCAGATGGATCACGTTCCGGCAGATGAACTGCGTAAAGGTGATGTGGTGCTGGTGGAAGCCGGTGACATTATCCCCTGCGATGGCGAAGTGATTGAAGGCGGTGCCTCGGTTGATGAGAGCGCAATTACCGGTGAATCCGCGCCGGTTATCCGCGAGTCCGGCGGCGACTTCGCTTCAGTCACCGGCGGGACGCGCATTCTCTCCGACTGGCTGGTCGTACGCTGTAGCGTTAACCCGGGTGAAACCTTCCTTGACCGGATGATAGCCATGGTCGAGGGTGCCCAGCGTCGCAAAACGCCGAACGAAATCGCCCTGACCATTCTGCTGGTGGCCTTAACCATTGTGTTCCTGCTGGCCACCGCCACCATCTGGCCGTTTTCCGCCTGGAGCGGTACGCCAATTAGCGTCACCGTGCTGGTCGCGCTGCTGGTATGCCTGATCCCAACCACCATCGGTGGGCTGCTGTCGGCCATCGGCGTCGCCGGGATGAGCCGCATGCTGGGTGCCAACGTTATCGCCACCAGCGGTCGCGCAGTAGAAGCCGCCGGCGATGTCGACGTTCTGCTGCTCGACAAAACCGGCACCATCACTCTCGGCAACCGCCAGGCTTCGCAGTTCCTGCCCGCCCAGGGCGTGGACGAAAAAACGCTGGCCGACGCCGCGCAGCTCTCTTCGCTGGCGGATGAAACCCCGGAAGGCCGCAGTATTGTCGTGCTGGCGAAACAGCGCTTTAACCTGCGCGAACGCGACGTGCAGGCGCTGCACGCGACCTTCGTACCGTTTACCGCCCAAAGCCGAATGAGCGGGATCAATATCGACAACCGCATGATCCGCAAAGGCTCGGTGGATGCTATTCGTCGTCATATTGAAAGCAACGGCGGCAGCTTCCCGCTCGACGTGGAGCAAAAAGTGGAAAGCGTCGCCAGCCTTGGCGCGACGCCGCTGGTAGTCGCCGAAGGCGCCCGCGTGCTGGGCGTCATTGCCCTCAAAGATATCGTCAAAGGCGGCATTAAAGAACGCTTTGCCCAGTTGCGCAAGATGGGGATTAAGACGGTGATGATCACCGGCGATAACCGCTTAACGGCCGCTGCGATTGCCGCCGAAGCGGGCGTGGATGATTTCCTTGCCGAAGCGACGCCGGAAGCTAAGCTGGCGCTGATCCGTCAGTACCAGTCGGAAGGCCGAATGGTAGCGATGACCGGCGACGGCACCAACGACGCCCCGGCGCTGGCGCAGGCAGACGTCGCGGTAGCGATGAACTCCGGTACTCAGGCGGCGAAAGAAGCCGGCAACATGGTCGACCTCGACTCTAACCCGACCAAGCTGATTGAAGTGGTGCATATCGGTAAACAGATGCTGATGACCCGTGGCTCGTTGACCACCTTCAGTATCGCCAACGACGTGGCGAAGTATTTCGCCATTATTCCGGCGGCGTTTGCCGCCAGTTGGCCGCAGCTGGGCGTGCTAAACATTATGCATCTGCACTCGCCGAACTCGGCCATTCTCAGCGCCGTTATCTTCAATGCGCTGATTATCGTTTTCCTGCTGCCGCTGGCGCTCAAGGGCGTGAGCTATCGCCCGCTGTCGGCTTCGGCAATGCTGCGCCGCAACCTGTGGATTTATGGCGCAGGTGGCCTGGTGGTGCCGTTTATTGGCATTAAAATCATTGATGTGCTGTTAACCCTGTTGGGTTTGGTGTGAGGAAATAACATGTCTGCATTACGTCCTGCCATTGTGATTTTTCTGTTCCTGACGCTGATTACCGGCGGCCTGTATCCGCTGGTGACTACCGCTCTGGGACAATGGTTGTTCCCGACCCAGGCCAACGGTTCGCTGATTTTTGAAAACCACGAGCTACGCGGATCGCGACAGATCGGCCAGAACTATAGCGATCCCAGCTATTTCCAGGGCCGTCCTTCCGCGACCGCTGACATGCCGGATAATCCGATGGCTTCCGGCGGCAGCAATCTGGCCGCCAGCAACCCGGCGCTGGATAAACTGTTCAGCGACCGCATCGCCGCGCTGCACGCAGCTAACCCCGACGCCAGCCGCACGGTACCGGTTGAGCTGGTAACGGCTTCCGCCAGCGGGTTAGATCCGAACCTGACGCCCGCCGCCGCGTTATGGCAGGTGCCGCGCATCGCTAAAGTCCGTAATGTTTCCACCGCCTGGCTCAGAGAACAGGTTGAAGCCGCGACGCATACGCCGCTGCTCGGCTTTCTCGGCCAACCTGTGGTAAATATTAATGAGCTGAATATGGCGCTGGATGCCCACAAGGATAATTGATGATGACCGACGAACCGCTGCGTCCAAACCCGGATCGCCTGCTGGAACATACCGCCGAAGCGCACCGGGGAAAACTGAAAATTTTCTTCGGCGCCTGCGCCGGTGTGGGCAAAACCTGGGCCATGCTGGCGGAAGCGCAGCGTCTTCGTTCACAGGGTCTGGATGTGCTGGCGGGGGTAGTAGAAACCCACGGACGTAAGGAGACAGCGGCGATGCTCAAAGGACTGAGCACGCTACCGCCAAAGCGTACCGCCTACCGCGGGCGCTACGTGCAGGAGTTCGATCTCGATGCCGCCCTCGCCCGCCGCCCGGCTTTGGTGTTAATGGATGAGCTGGCGCACAGCAATGCCCCCGGCTCTCGCCATCCCAAGCGCTGGCAGGATATCGACGAACTGCTGGAAGCCGGGATCGACGTTTTTACCACCGTCAACGTTCAGCATCTGGAAAGCCTGAACGATGTGGTCAGCGGCGTCACCGGCATTCAGGTGCGCGAGACCGTACCCGATCCTTTTTTTGATGCCGCCGATGAAGTGATATTAGTTGACCTTCCCCCGGACGATCTGCGCCAGCGCCTGAACGAAGGCAAGGTGTATCTCGCCGGTCAGGCCGAGCGGGCGATTGAAAACTTCTTCCGCAAAGGCAACCTGATTGCCCTGCGTGAACTGGCGCTGCGCCGGACTGCCGAGCGTGTGGACGATCAAATGCGCGCCTGGCGCGATACCCAGGGCCAGGAAAAAGTCTGGCATACCCACGACGCGATTTTATTGTGTATTGGCCACCACACCGGCAGCGAAAAACTGGTGCGGACCGCCGCCCGTCTGGCTTCGCGGCTAGGCAGCACCTGGCACGCGGTGTACGTCGAAACGCCTACGCTGCACCGCCTGCCTGAACCGCAGCGACGAGCTATTCTCAACGCCCTACGGCTGGCGCAGGAGTTGGGAGCCGAAACGGCAACCCTCTCCGAGCCATCGGAAGAGGCGGCGGTCATCCGTTACGCCCGCGAGCATAATCTCGGCAAGATTGTTATTGGCCGCCAGAAGAAGCGTCACTGGTGGCGCGGCGAACGTTTTGGCGACCGTATTTCCCACCACGCCCCTGAGCTGGATCTGCTGGTGGTAGGCATTGATGAATCGCCGCTCCCGCTACCGGACAACACGCATGACCGGCGGCCCTTTATCGACAAATGGCGCGTGCAAATTCGCGGCTGTCTGGTGGCACTGGGGCTGTGTGCCGCCATTACCTTTATCGCCGCACAGTGGCTGGTGGCCTTCGAAGCGGCAAACCTGGTAATGCTTTATCTGCTGGGCGTGGTGATCGTTGCGCTGTTCTACGGCCGCTGGCCGTCGGTGCTGGCGACGGTGATTAACGTGGTTAGCTTCGACCTGGTATTTGTCGCCCCGCGCGGGACGCTGGCGGTTTCTGACGTCCAGTATCTGCTGACGTTTGGTGTGATGCTGACCGTCGGGCTAGTGATTGGTAATCTGACCGCCGGGGTGCGCTACCAGGCGCGGGTTGCGCGCTATCGCGAGCAGCGCACCCGCCATCTGTATGAAATGTCGAAAACTCTGGCGGTGGGCCGTAACGCCCTCGATATCGCCCACACCTGCGAGCAGTATATCCGCTCCACTTTCCACGCTCGCAGCCAGGTGCTGATGCCGGATGAACACGGCAAACTGACTGCGCTCACCCAGCAAGAAGGGATGACGCCGTGGGATGACGCGATTGCCCACTGGAGTTTTGATAAAGGACTCCCCGCCGGAGCCGGTACCGATACCCTACCCGGCGTGCCCTATCTTATCTTGCCGCTGCGCAGCGCCGACAGCACTCACGGACTTATCGTGGTCGAGCCGCAGAATCTGCGTCAGTTGATGATCCCGGAACAGCAGCGGCTGCTGGAGACCTTTACTCTGCTGGTTGCCAGCGCGCTGGAACGGCTGGCACTCACCGCCAGCGAAGAACAGTCGCGGCTTATCAGCGAGCGCGAAAGCCTGCGTAACTCACTGTTGGCGGCGCTTTCCCATGACCTGCGCACGCCGCTCACCGTGCTGTTTGGCCAGGCGGAAATTCTCACCCTCGATCTCGCCAGCAGCGGTTCCCCGTATGCCCCGCAGGCCAACGAGATTCGCCAGCACGTGCTTAATACCACCCGCCTGGTCAATAACCTGCTGGATATGGCGCGCATTCAGTCCGGTGGGTTTAACCTGAATAAAGAGTGGCTGACGCTGGAAGAAGTGGTCGGCAGCGCGCTGCGAATGCTTGAGCCGGGATTGAACGGCAGGCAGATTAAACTCGCCCTACCCGACCCGCTGATGCTGGTGTTCCTGGACGGCCCGCTGTTCGAACGGGTGCTGATTAATCTGCTGGAGAATGCGGTGAAATATGCGGGAAACGAGGCGGAGATTGGCATCACGGCAACCACCACCCACGACAGCCTGCAACTGGATGTTTGGGACAGCGGCCCGGGGATCCCGAGTGGGCAAGAACAGCAGATCTTCGCCAAGTTCTCCCGTGGTCATAAAGAGTCCGCAATCCCCGGCGTAGGGCTGGGGCTGGCCATCTGTCAGGCGATTGTTGATATTCACGGCGGTACCCTTTCCGCCAGCAACCGGCCGGAAGGCGGCGCCTGTTTTCGTGTTACACTTCCACGAGAGAAACCGCCTGAACTGGAAGAGGCTCCGGAAGATCTGTGACCAGCGTTCTGATTGTTGAAGATGAAGATGCCATCCGCCGTTTTCTGCGCACCGCGCTGGAAGCCGACGCGCTGCGCGTGTATGACGCAGCTACCCTTCAGCGTGGCCTGCTGGAGGCCGCAACGCGCAAACCGGATCTGATTATCCTCGACCTCGGATTGCCCGACGGCGACGGCCTCGATTTTATTCGCGACATTCGCCAGTGGAGCCCGGTGCCGATTATTGTGCTGTCGGCCCGCAGTGAGGAAAGCGATAAAATTGCCGCGCTGGATGCCGGTGCGGATGACTATCTCAGCAAACCGTTCGGTATTGGCGAGCTGCAGGCCCGCCTGCGCGTGGCGCTACGCCGTCATGCGGGCGCTCAACCAAATGAACCCGTCGTCGCCTTCTCCAACATTACCGTTGATCTCGCCGCCCGGCGTATCGTGCGCGGCAGCGAGGAAGTTCATCTCACCCCGATTGAGTTCCGCCTGCTGGCGGTACTGCTCAATAACGTGGGCAAAGTGCTCACCCAACGTCAGCTGCTAAACCAGGTGTGGGGGCCCAATGCGGTGGAACATAGTCACTATTTGCGCATTTATATGGGACATCTGCGACAGAAGCTGGAAATAGATCCCGCGCGCCCACAGCATTTATTAACCGAAACGGGGATTGGCTACCGCTTTATGTTGTGAATATTTATTCATAATAAGTAAAATCTTAATCCTATTATTATCACAACTCTGATAATGGGACCTTTTATATAAACACCTAACTCCCACCGTTTATTTAAATCAAATTCAAAACACTCCATTTACATAAAATACACAATTCAGAATTTCATACTAGATGAACCCCTACCAACAATTGATTATTTTATAAATGATCTCTTGGAGTTGATCGCCATCACAGTTTTAAGCCTGATTGGAGATAAAATGACTCCGCTTTAAGATATTTCTCGGAGGTATACGAAATGGAAAATAATAACCGAATGATGCCCCACATAAGGCGGACAACTCATATTATGATGTTTGCCCACCGTAATAGTTTCGACTTTCACTTCTTTAACGCCCGATAAGTCTGCCGACTTCGGGCGCCCCGCAGTTATTCCTTGCGATACGCAAAATCATTCAAGTTGCATCAAAGCGGCGAGTGAGTTAATCCCCAGGAGCTTACTTCAGTAAGTGACCTTGGTTAACGAACGTAGCCAACGCAGAAACGACTTGAAGGATGGTGTGTATATACAGGCTTTTGCCTGCTGCATGCGCTCGCCACAACAAACCTAAAGCTTCCGGCCACCGGACCGGTTGGGTTTGTGACATCCTGAAAAAACTTACGCCCTGATTTTATCATCAGCGAGATCGTATTGATTTTTTTCCGGCGATATCAATTTCTCATTCGAGAAATTGAGGGACTGCTATTACCAAAAATAAAGAGTCGAAAAATGTCTGAATTAAAAATTGCCGTCAGCCGTACTTGCCCGGATTGTTTTACTACCCAGCGTAATATTACCAATACCTGCGACACGAATTTCATTGATGTTGCCGCTGCCGTATTATCTATTGAAGACATTGAGTGCGGTAAACTCGATGAAATAGATGCTACGGGTTATAACCTGCCAGTTTTTATTGCTATTAATAAAGATCAAATCGTCCCATCAGAATATCTCTCACGAATTCAAGGGGTGTTTGAACACGACGAAACGCGTAACGACTTCTATGGCCGTCAGCTAGAAGCCGCAGCGCACAAGTATGAAGTACAACTGCGTCCACCATTCTTCAGCGCACTGGTCGATTACGTCGCGCAAGGTAACAGCGCGTTTGATTGCCCAGGGCATCAGGGCGGTGAATTCTTCCGCCGCCATCCTGCTGGCAACCAGTTCGTTGAATATTTTGGCGAAACGTTATTCCGCTCTGACTTATGTAACGCCGACGTCGCGATGGGCGACCTGTTAATCCACGAAGGCGCACCGTGCATTGCCCAGCAGCACGCAGCTAAAGTGTTTAACGCCGATAAAACCTATTTCGTTCTTAACGGAACCTCTTCTTCTAATAAAGTGGTGCTTAACGCGCTGCTGACCCCTGGGGATCTGGTGCTGTTTGACCGTAATAACCACAAATCCAACCACCACGGCGCGCTGCTGCAAGCAGGGGCAACGCCGGTGTATCTGGAAACCGCACGTAACCCGTACGGCTTTATCGGCGGTATCGACGCTCACTGTTTCGAAGAGAGCTATCTGCGTGAACTGGTCGCTGAAGTCGCACCAAACCGCGCGCGCAATGAACGTCCATTCCGTCTGGCCGTTATTCAGCTCGGTACCTATGACGGCACCATTTATAACGCTCGTCAGGTCGTCGATAAAATTGGTCATCTGTGCGACTACATCCTGTTTGACTCCGCCTGGGTGGGATACGAACAGTTTATTCCGATGATGGCCGATTGCTCGCCGCTGCTGCTTGAGCTGAACGAAAATGACCCTGGTATCCTGGTCACTCAGTCAGTGCATAAACAGCAGGCCGGTTTCTCACAGACTTCGCAGATTCATAAAAAAGACAGCCATATTAAAGGCCAACAGCGTTACGTTCCGCATAAGCGTCTTAACAACGCCTTTATGATGCATGCCTCCACCAGCCCGTTCTATCCGCTGTTTGCGGCACTGGATATCAACGCCAAAATGCACGAAGGGCAAGCGGGTCGCAACATGTGGATGGACTGCGTCTCTAACGGTATCGAAGCACGTAAGCTGATTCTCGATAACTGCCACCATATTCGCCCATTTGTTCCTGAGCAGATTGACGGCAAATCATGGCAGTCGTTTGAAACCAAACAGATCGCCAACGACCTGCGCTTCTTCCACTTTGTACCGGGCGAACGCTGGCACGGCTTTGAAGGCTATGCCGAGCATCAGTACTTTGTCGACCCATGCAAACTGCTGCTGACCACCCCAGGCATTGATGGTAACGGTGAGTACGATACCTTCGGCGTACCGGCAACTATTCTGGCGAACTTCCTGCGTGAGCATGGCGTGGTCCCGGAAAAATGCGACCTGAACTCCATCCTGTTCCTGCTGACCCCGGCCGAAGATATGGCCAAACTGCAGCAACTGGTTGCCCTGCTGGTCCGTTTCGAAACGCTGCTAGAAGCGGATGCGCCGCTGAAAGAGGTTCTGCCATCACTCTACGGTCAGTACAAAGATCGCTATGCGGATTACACCCTGCGCCAGCTGTGCCAGGAGATGCATAACCTGTATGCCCGTCATAACGTGAAACAACTGCAAAAAGAGATGTTCCGCAAATCACACTTCCCACGCGTCAGCATGAACCCGCAGGATGCCAACTACGCCTATCTGCGCGGCGAAGTTGAGCTGGTTCCGCTGTCACAGGCGGAAGGTCGAATCGCCGCCGAAGGCGCTCTGCCATATCCTCCAGGAGTGCTGTGCGTAGTCCCTGGCGAAATCTGGGGCGATTCCGTACTGCGCTACTTCACCGCGCTGGAAGAAGGGATCAACCTGCTACCGGGCTTTGCGCCTGAGCTGCAGGGGGTTTATATCCAGGAGCATGATGGGCGCAAACAGGTGTGGTGCTACGTGATTCAGTCTCAGCTGCCGCAACCTGCGCTGCTGAAAGGGGAGAAATTATGAGCAAAGCCAACAATAAAATGGGTGTTGTTCAGCTCACCATCCTGACGATGGTGAACATGATGGGCTCCGGTATTATCATGCTGCCCACCAAACTGGCTGAAGTCGGCACCATTTCGATTATCTCCTGGCTCGTCACCGCCGTCGGTTCGATGGCGTTAGCCTGGGCCTTCGCCAAATGCGGGATGTTCAGTAAGAAATCTGGTGGTATGGGCGGTTATGCCGAGTATGCCTTTGGTAAGTCGGGCAACTTTATGGCCAACTATACCTACGGTGTTTCATTGCTGATTGCCAACGTGGCCATCGCCATCTCCGCCGTCGGTTACGGCACCGAGCTTTTCGGTGCCGCACTAAGTCCGGTGCAAATCGGGATCGCCACCATCTGCGTGCTGTGGATCTGTACCGTTGCTAACTTCGGCGGTGCGCGTATTACCGGTCAGATCAGCAGCATTACGGTATGGGGGGTAATCATTCCAGTAGTCGGCCTGTGCGTTATTGGCTGGTTCTGGTTCAGCCCAACCATGTACGCAGAGTCCTGGAACCCACATCACGTGCCGTTCTTCACTGCGGTAGGTTCATCCATTGCCATGACGCTGTGGGCCTTCCTTGGTCTGGAATCCGCTTGTGCTAACGCCGAAGTAGTTGAGAACCCAGAACGTAACGTACCTATCGCCGTACTGGGTGGGACCCTGGGGGCGGCGGTGATTTACATCATCTCCACCAACGTCATTGCCGGTATCGTACCAAACATGGATCTGGCGAACTCCACCGCGCCGTTTGGTCTTGCCTTCGCGCAGATGTTCACTCCGGAAGTCGGGAAAGTGATCATGGCGCTGATGGTGATGTCCTGCTGCGGTTCACTGCTCGGCTGGCAGTTCACCATTGCGCAGGTGTTTAAATCCTCTGCGGATGAAGGCTACTTCCCGAAAGTGTTCTCTCAGGTCAGTAAAGCCGATGCGCCGGTGAAAGGGATGCTAGTGATTGTGGTCATTCAGTCTGGGTTGTCATTAATGACCATCAGCCCATCGCTGAATAATCAGTTCAACGTGCTGGTTAACCTGGCGGTCGTGACCAACATCATTCCGTACATCCTGTCGATGGCGGCTCTGGTGATTATCCAGCGGATGGCGAATGTGCCAGCAGGCAAAGCCCGTATGGCCAACATCGTGGCATTCATTGGTGCGATGTATAGCTTCTACGCCCTGTTCTCTTCCGGCCAGGAAGCTATGTTGTACGGTTCAATCGTGACCTTCCTCGGCTGGACGCTGTACGGCCTGGTATCACCACGTTTTGAATTGAAAAACAAACACGGTTAAGACCTTCGCGGGTTGCTGGCAACGGCAACCCGCTTCCTTATTACTTCCCTTCTTAAGACAATCATCATGAGCAACCCAGAGCGCATCGTTTCCGATATCGACACTATGCTTGCCATTATTCAGCGCCACCATATCTGCCGTATCGCGCTTAACGACGAAAGCAGCCCGTATATCGTGCCGGTCAATTTCGGTTATCACTACCAGGACGGACGCTGGACGTTCTATTTTCACGGCGCGCGCTGCGGCAAAAAAATGCGCCTGTTACGCAAAAATCCGGCGATTAGCGTGGAGATCGATGGCGACCATCGTTTAATTCAGGCGGAAGATGCCTGCGATTATAGCTACGGCTACACCAGTATTACCGCTAAAGGGCGGGCGACCATTTTGCAGCAACCTGAAGAGATGAAACAGGGCCTCGACGCCATCATGCGCCAGGCCGTACCGGGAAAAATCTTCAACTACCGTGACGACATGATGAAAGCGGTTTGCGTAGTGCGTATCGACTGTGAGGAGTTAACCTGCCGCCGAAATCAGGCGGAATAGCGGGCCAGAACAATCTTCATGGGGAGAGAGCGAAATCTATGCCTGCCAGTATCCCCAACCCACCACTACCAATACATTTAACACCACGCTCAGCATAAACCAGGTACGGAACGGCTGTTTCTGGGTTTTGTGGCGGAACAACTGCTGAGCCACCAGTGCCCCGACCCAACCACCAACGATCCCGAACACCAGCAGCGTCATTTCAGGTACCCGCTGCCAGCTTTTACGGGCCGCAAATTTATCGATACCGTACACCAACAGGGTGGCGATATTGACCATCACCAGCCATGCCCAGAACGAATGAAAATGGAAATAGCTGGTTGCCGCTAAGAGGGCCAACAGGCCATAACAAAACGGGTTAAATCTCATCGCGCTATACATCCTTTGGTAATCGGCTCATTCCTGGATACACCGAAAGTGAGCCGTAAACGTCTTTCAGCCATAAAAAAATCCGTAATCCCGAAGGGACTACGGATTCTTGCATCACCGAACTTTCAGGAACCCCTTAATCGTTCGGCATTAAACCTTACGACACTTTCGCTATCAGGCGTTTTTCAGCACTTCGCTAACAATCTCTACCGCTTCTTTCTCGATCTGCTGACGATGTTCAGCGCCGAGGAAGCTTTCACAGTAGATTTTGTAGGCATCTTCGGTGCCAGACGGACGCGCGGCGAACCAGCCGTTGTCGGTCATCACTTTCAGACCACCAATCGATGCGCCGTTACCCGGTGCTGCCGTCAGACGTGCGGTGATAGGGTCGCCCGCCAGCGTGCTGGCGCTGACCATTTCTGGAGACAGTTTGGACAACGCCGCTTTCTGCGCGGAGGTTGCGCTCGCCTGCAGACGGTTGTAGCTCGGCGCACCAAAGCGTGCGGCCAGCTCATTGTAGTGCTCCTGAGGGTTCTTACCGGTGACAGCGGTAATTTCTGCCGCCAGCAGGCACATGATGATGCCGTCTTTATCGGTAGACCATGGCGTACCGTCAAAGCGCAGGAAAGAAGCCCCCGCGCTCTCTTCGCCGCCGAAGCCGAAGCTGCCGTCGAACAGACCGTCAACAAACCATTTAAAGCCAACCGGGACTTCCACCAGCTTACGGCCCAGATCGTTGACCACGCGGTCAATCATCGCGGAGGAGACGAGGGTCTTGCCGACCGCCACATCTTTGCCCCACTGCGGACGATGCTGGAACAGGTAGTTGATAGCCACTGCCAGATAATGGTTCGGGTTCATCAAACCAGCCGGAGTTACGATACCGTGACGGTCGTAATCCGGGTCGTTGGCAAACGCCAGGTCGAACTTATCACGCAGCGCCAGCAGGCCCGCCATCGCGCACTCGGAGGAACAGTCCATACGGATTGCGCCGTCTTTATCGAGGTGCATAAAGCGGAAAGTCTGGTCAACGTGATCGTTCACGATGGTCAGGTTCAGGTTGTAGTGTTTGGCAATACGTTTCCAGTATTCAATACCGGAGCCGCCCAGCGGATCGACGCCCAGCGTCAGGCCCGCTTTCTGGATAGCCGCCATATCGACGATATCCGCCAGCCCTTCAATAAACGGCTGCACCAGATCCACTTCCTGAACGTGGCCGGAAGCCAGCGCCGCAGCGTAGGAAATACGCTTCACGCCGTTAAGGTCGGCTGCCAGCAGCGCGTTGGCGCGATCTTCAACCACTTTGGTGACGTTGGTATCAGCCGGGCCACCATTTGGTGGGTTGTACTTGATACCGCCATCGTCCGGCGGGTTATGGGATGGCGTAATCACGATCCCATCAGCCAGCGGGCCGCCTTTTTTGTTATGCACAAGAATGGCATTGGAGATAGCCGGCGTCGGCGTAAAACCATTGTTTTCCTGCACAATGACATCAACCCCATTCGCCGCCAACACTTCAAGAACGGAAATAAACGCAGGCTCAGAAAGCGCGTGAGTATCTTTCCCGACGTAGCATGGGCCCGTAATTCCATTTTTCGCGCGCTCTTCAGCGATTGCCTGAGCAATGGCTAAAATATGCTTTTCGTTGAAGCTGTGACGACCTGCGCTCCCGCGGTGACCGGAAGTCCCGAATTTCACCGCATGTTCCGCATTGCCCACTTCCGGCTGCAGCACGTAGTACTGAGATGTCAGTTGAGCAACGTTGATCAAATCACTTTGCTGTGCAGGCTGACCCGCACGGGTATGGATTGCCATTGCCTGGTCCTTCTTATGCAAGGGTTAGATTGTCAGTATGAGATGGTACCGCAAACCTTTTCAATCAGTTCCACCGGGAACTGCATTGACTGCATGATATGTTCGACCATGCTGCATTTACGGCCTGTATTGGTGTTGGTAATGACCCAGTATGGCGTATCCGGCACCTGTTTAGGTTTCGTCTGGTTACCGTTTTTCAGCAGCGTCTGCTCATCGGCGGCGAAATAGACGCGGGTGCGACCATGGAGCGATTCGGTGGCTTCAGCAAAGGCTTTGTTGTCCAGCGAATAGAGCGTGGTCAGGATCAGCATAAAGCGGTTAACCGCTTTTTTCTGCTCGGCGTATTCGTCGGAGAGCAGCAGTTCACGCATCACGCGAACTTTGTCTTTCGTCGTTTTAACCGTTTTAACTTCAGCAACGGGAGCAGCAGCTGGCGCAGGGGCCGGTTCTGCTTTGACGACCGGCGCTGCGGCAACAGCAGGCTGTGAAGCGGCGGTGAATTTCAGCATACGCCGTAAAATGTCGGACGCGCTCTCACCAATGTGCAGAGTGTGAGCCGCAATATAGCGATAGAGCTCGTCATCAACTTCGATCGTTTTCATCTTAATCCGGTGCAATAATTTTTCTGAATACAATTCATTGGGATTATAAAGTCAAAACCCAACAGCGGGTAGCGCCAAACCAGGAACGCGGCAAAATTCGGATGAGTTCCTTACTTGCCCCTGAGCGTTAGAATGTCCAACATGATACCCTAACCCGACAACGCGAAAAAAAGAACTTTGCTATGAAATTGAATGTCCGAGCGCAATCTGCACAAAACCTGCACAATAATTCCCCCATCGTCCTCGTCCACGGCCTGTTTGGCAGTCTGGACAATCTCGGTATCCTGGCGCGCGACCTGATTGCTGACCACGATATTATCCAGGTTGATATGCGTAACCATGGACTGTCGCCGCGTTCTGAAGAGATGAACTACCCGGCCATGGCCCAGGATCTTCTCGATACGCTCGACGAGCATAATATTGAAACGGCGACGCTTATCGGCCACTCCATGGGCGGTAAAGCGGTGATGGCGCTGACCGCACTGGCACCGGAGCGTATCGACCGTCTGGTTGCGATTGATATTGCGCCGGTGGATTATCATGTTCGCCGTCATGATGAAATTTTTGCTGCGATCAATGCAGTGACCAACGCCGGTGTTGCCACGCGCCAGCAAGCGGCTACCGTCATGCGTGAATTCCTTCATGAAGAAGGGGTCATCCAGTTCCTGCTGAAATCCTTCGTTGACGGCGCCTGGCGCTTCAACGTGCCGGTGCTGTGGGAACAATACCCGCACATTGTTGGCTGGGAAACTATCCCCGCGTGGGATAAGCCTGCCCTGTTTATTCCCGGCGGCAATTCGCCGTACGTTACCGAAGCCTATCGAGACAGCCTTTTAGCCCAGTTCCCGCAGGCCAAAGCGCACGTTATTGCCGGTGCCGGTCACTGGGTGCATGCGGAAAAACCAGACGCTGTACTGCGCGCTATCCGCCGTTACCTCGCAGAGTGATTAAAAATGCATCGACCGCGCGCCAGAATGGCCGCGGTCGTTGGCGTGCGGGTTCCACTGATGTATGATTGCGCGCTGTCTGCGCTGGGCACTGCCCGGTAGCTTGTTTTCCCCGAAGTCACTCAGAATCATGGCAAAAGAACAAACGGACCGTACGACACTAGATTTGTTCGCAAATGAGCGTCGCCCGGGAAGACCAAAAACCAATCCGCTTTCGCGTGACGAACAGCTCCGCATCAATAAGCGCAATCAGCTAAAACGCGACAAGGTTCGCGGGCTTAAGCGTGTCGAACTGAAGCTGAATAACGAAGCCGTTGACGCGCTCAACGAGCTGGCGACTGCCCGTGATATGAGCCGCAGCGAACTCATCGAAGAGATGTTGATGAACCAGCTTGCGCTGCTGCACGGACAGGGGAAAGTCTGAAAAATCCCCCCAAAACACGCTTTCATGTAGCAGAGTGTGCAGTCCGGCACGATTGCTGTTTCCGCACACTGCGCTGTTCTGCTATGATTGCCCTTATCTGTGGGCAATAAGCCACCACCATATCATTAAGTTTCAAGAGGTTATTTTACTCATGGCAATCGTTGGCATCTTCTTCGGTAGCGATACCGGAAACACCGAAAATATCGCAAAAATGATTCAAAAACAGCTTGGTAAAGATGTCGCTGACGTGCATGACATCGCCAAGAGCAGCAAAGAAGATCTGGCTGCGTTCGATATCCTGCTGCTGGGTATCCCAACCTGGTACTACGGTGAAGCACAGTGCGATTGGGATGATTTCTTCCCAACGCTGGAAGAAGTAGATTTCAACGGTAAACTGGTTGCGCTGTTCGGCTGTGGCGACCAGGAAGATTACGCGGAATATTTCTGTGATGCCCTGGGCACCATTCGCGATATTATTGAACCACGTGGCGCAACCATCGTGGGTCACTGGCCAACCGCAGGCTACCATTTTGAAGCGTCTAAGGGACTTGCCGATGACGATCACTTCGTGGGTCTGGCGATTGACGAAGACCGTCAGCCAGAACTGACCGCGGAGCGCGTTGAGAAATGGGTTAAGCAGGTGGCTGAAGAACTGCACCTGGACGAAATCAAAAACGCCTAATCGCAATAATGAGGTGTAATTATCAAATTGCACCTCATTAATAGGTAAAAGCAATTAAAATAATAGCTACAAATTTTTAACTTTTTATCGCATACCTGTACAATATCTTCTGATTTAGCGCAGGTTCATCGCTCAGTTTGTCGGTGAAGCCTCGTTTTTGAAAGCTTAGCTTACCCGGGCCTTGCTGTTTTCATTTTGATAGGGCCATTCTATAATGAGACGCATTAATTCGGGTGCATTCTCTGTGAAACTTTCGCTGATGGAAGTTAATCGTTTAGCAACAGGACAGATTCCGCATGACTGACAATAATACCGCATTAAAGAAGGCTGGCCTGAAAGTCACACTTCCACGGTTAAAGATTCTGGAAGTTCTTCAGGAACCTCATAACCACCATGTCAGCGCGGAAGACTTATACAAACGCCTGATCGACATGGGTGAAGAGATCGGTTTAGCCACGGTTTACCGCGTACTGAACCAGTTTGATGACGCTGGCATTGTGACTCGCCATAATTTTGAAGGCGGCAAATCCGTATTCGAACTGACTCAGCAGCATCACCACGATCACCTGATCTGCCTCGACTGCGGCAAAGTTATCGAGTTCAGCGATGATTCGATTGAAGCGCGCCAGCGTGAAATCGCGACCAAGTACGGGATTCGCTTAACCAACCATAGCCTGTATCTTTACGGTCACTGCGCTGAAGGCGACTGCCGCGAAGATGAACACGCTCACGACGGCATCGAAAAATAACGACCGCCGCTCGTCAAAAAACCAGCCATTGTGTGCTGGTTTTTTTTTGCCTATCGGTCTGGTATCGACATAAAAAAACCGCTGCAAGCAGCGGTTTTCAGTTCTTAACACGACATTATTTTTGTGGCGTATTGTTGCTGCGAATTTCCTGCCAAATCTTATCGCACTTGCTGGCCACGGCCTGGTCGTTACCCGTTTTTCTCGCCAGAATACACTGCTGATAATCCAGCACGCGTACGCTTTCCTGGTTCGCGAACTGCTCGTGCTTCTTATCTTGTTTCAGCACGTTCAATACGCTCTGGCAGGCCTGGATTTTATCCGGATTACCTTCCGCCGTATTGATACAGGCGCTATAGGCATCTTTCAGTTTGGTGTCTTCTTTCGGCGCAGGTGACTGCGCACAAGCGGTAAGGCCGACAGCCATTAAGGCAACAATAATCAATTTTTTCATGCGATGAACCTCTTAGCGGCGGCAGAGGTTTCCCCCTGCCGCGTCATGCATCAGAAAATAGTGAACGGTGCGATAACCATGAATTTCACGTCACGCTCGTCCTGGAAGATGTTGCCGTAACCACCGCCCCAGCTTGGAATGTCGGAGTGGTTGTCATACTGGGTGAAGTGCAGTTTGAACAGAGTCCCTTTCGCGCGGCCATCCTGTACGGTGTAAGCCACATCGAGGCTGTAAGCAGACTCTTTGATTTTGTTGTTTTTGTCGTAGTAAGCATCTGGGTTCATCTGCCAGGTCGATGGCTTAGCATCCCATGCGTAGACGTAAGACGCGCCCACTGCCCAGCCCGGGAGATCCCAGTTTTTCAGGTCATACATCGAACCGAAGAACACCGCTTTTTCGCCGTTGGCGTTGAAGTCAGAGCGGTTATCCCACCAGATATCCAGACGACCGTTGGAGGAAGCGTAGGTTGGCGTCATACGCTGCAGGAAGAAGCCCTGCTGACCTTCAGCTTTAACCCAGGTCCCTTCCAGGCGGAAGTCGAAGACCTCTTTCAGCTTGTAGCCGAAGGTTAACGCTTGCAGCCACGCGGTGCCGTCGTAAATATCGTTCACACCGTGATCGCTCACTTTGTCACGGGTACCGTAGAACTGATAGCTGGTGGTCAGAGGGCCGCCAGGGATATCGAATTTGTAGCTACCTTTGGCGAAGTACTGATCAACATAGCCTTCTGCCTGACCAAATGCCGCTTCCAGCACCAGGTCATTTTTGAAATCGTATTTAGCGCCGATGGAGTGCAGGTAGTCGACCTTGGTCTTCTTATCGTTCTGATAGAAGTTATCCATTTCCAGATGCCAAGGTGCCTTGTACTCATTGGTCCACATGTAGGAGAAGCTCAGTGCACCGTTGTCGCCGTAGTCGAAGTTCGCCCCGGCTTCAGCGCCCTGGTAAGTACCAGGCATAAAGCTCCAGTGTGGTGCCAGCAGAGTTTGACCGGTTGGCTGAATGTAACCGGCACGTGCCCAGGTTGGCCCAAGCTTGAATTTAGCTGCCGCTTTATACAGGCTGATACCAGACTTATCACCGCTGTAATCTTCGCTATAACCTTTGTTTTTTGAAGAGAACGCGATTTCGTTCGGGTGACCACTTTCGCTGCTTTCGTTCATTTCAATCGCGGTAAATGCAGCGATATCAAGACCGAACATATCGGCGGCATAGCCAGACTGGAAGTCGAGATTGGCGTTCCAGGTGGAGTGAGAAAGGTTGGTTTTATATTTATCGTGATCGGTAACATCTTTACGGTCACGCTCACGCTGCCAGTAATAGATGCCGCCAGTTAATGATGAGTCGTCAATGAACCCTTCAGCTTTTGCATCCGGTGCCATTGTAAAGCCCGACAGTGCTGTCACACCGGCGATAGCCAGCGCCAGCGTACTACGTTTGCCACTAAACGTACGCATAGTTAAATCCTCTTTGACTTTTAAAATGCCGCCGCAAAGCAGAGGCAAAAAAATAAAAACTTTAAAAAAAATGAACTTCTGGAAAAAGGTGTTTCGCTACACCGATAGACTATTTTTCGCGACGCGAATTATCAATCCTTTTCCGCAACAAGAGTGCAGGATTATGACAAAGCGCACATATTTGGTTTCAATGTGTAACGGAGTGCGTTATTAACATTTCCCGTCACCAACCCTTATGGGGCCTGGATGAAATGTTAATGAGACCGTTTACATTATGTTTTTCCGGATGAATTACAATCATCATGCAAATGCATTAGAAGTGGCGTGATTGCATTAATTCGCTACGCGAAAATATTATTAGGCGATTCAGGGATAAAAAAAACGCCGCTCAGAGGCGGCGTTTTGGTAGGGCAAATGACCGTTTAGCCAACCCAGGTATCACGTAAACCGACGGTGCGGTTAAATACCAGCTTGTCTGCGGTGCTGTAGCGGCTGTCGAGACAGAAGTAACCCTCACGCTCAAACTGATACGCTTTACCGGCCTCAGCGGCCTGCAGAGATGGCTCACCGTAGCCCTGAGTGATAACCAGTGATTCCGGATTCATCACCGACAGGAAGTCTTCTGCGGCACCTGGATTCGGGACGCTGAACAGGCGATCGTACAGACGGATTTCAATCGGCAACGCGTGTGCAGCGCTGACCCAATGAATTACGCCCTTCACTTTACGGCCATCGGCCGGATCTTTGCTCAGGGTATCCGCATCGTAGGTACAGAAAATCGTGGTGATATTGCCTTCGGCATCTTTCTCCACGCGTTCTGCTTTCACCACGTAGGCGTTACGCAGGCGAACTTCTTTACCCATCACCAGACGCTTGTACTGTTTGTTCGCTTCTTCACGGAAGTCGGCGCGGTCGATCCAGATCTCTGCGCTGAACGGCACTTCACGGCTACCCATTTCCGGTTTGTTCGGATGGTTAGGCATAGAGACCATTTCGCTCTCGCCCTGCGGATAGTTTTCGATGACCAGTTTAACTGGATCGATAACCGCCATCGCGCGTGGTGCGTTTTCGTTCAGATCTTCGCGAATGCAGGATTCCAGAGAAGCCATCTCAATGGTGTTGTCCTGTTTGGTCACGCCGATGCGTTTGCAGAATTCACGAATAGCAGCTGCGGTGTAACCACGACGACGCAGACCGGAAATCGTCGGCATACGTGGGTCATCCCAACCTTCAACGTGCTTCTCAGTCACCAGTTGGTTCAGCTTACGCTTAGACATCACGGTGTATTCCAGATTCAGGCGCGAGAATTCGTACTGGCGCGGGTGAACCGCAATAGTGATGTTGTCGAGAACCCAGTCATACAAGCGACGGTTATCCTGGAACTCAAGAGTACACAGTGAATGCGTAATCCCTTCCAGCGCATCGCTAATGCAGTGGGTGAAGTCGTACATCGGGTAGATGCACCACTTGGTGCCGGTCTGGTGGTGATCGGCAAATTTAATACGATACAGCACCGGATCGCGCATCACGACAAAGGATGATGCCATGTCGATTTTGGCACGCAGACAGGCTTTACCTTCTTCGAAGCCACCGGTACGCATTTTTTCGAACAGCGCCAGGTTCTCTTCTACGCTGCGATCGCGGAACGGGCTATTTTTACCCGGTGCGGTCAGCGAGCCGCGGTATTCGCGGATCTGTTCCGGCGTCAGTTCATCGACGTACGCCAGACCTTTGTTGATAAGTTCTACCGCATAGGCGTGCAGTTGATCGAAATAATCAGAGGAGTAGCGAACGTTGCCTGACCAGTGAAAACCTAACCACTCGACGTCGTTTTTGATGGACTCAACGTATTCGATGTCTTCTTTAACCGGGTTGGTGTCATCGAAACGCAGGTTGCACTGGCCCTGATAGTCTTGCGCAATACCGAAGTTCAGGCAGATAGATTTCGCATGGCCGATGTGCAGATAGCCATTTGGCTCTGGCGGAAAACGAGTATGCACCGTAGTGTGCTTACCGGTAGCCAGATCTTCGTCAATGATCTGACGAATAAAGTTTGTCGGGCGGGCTTCAGCCTCACTCATCGTAGATTCCTCAAAGCGTAAACAACGTATAACGGCATATGATCTTATAAGCCGGACGGACTGACAACCTTTAGTTACGCAAAAAATGTCGCAAACGAAAATATTGGGGCAAATTGCTGCAAAAAAAAGCGGCGGAGGATTTCCCCCGCCGCTTAAGGCATTAATCAACTTTACTCAGGAGCGATTATTTACCTTTAATCTCATACAGTGGCGTTTGACCGGCAACTACATGACCTTCGGCTTTAATTACCAGACCGCCGAAATCATCGCTGTTGCTGCAAACAACCGGGCTAATCATTGAACGCGCGTTAGCGTTGAGGAACTCCAGATCCATTTCCAGGATTGGCTGACCCGCAACCACTTCCGCACCCTCTTCAACCAGACGTTTGAAGCCTTTACCTTCCAGCACGACGGTATCGATACCCATGTGGACAACGATCTCCGCACCTTTGTCAGTTTCCAGACAGAACGCGTGGTTGGTGTTAAAGATTTTCACGATGGTACCCGCTGCCGGTGAAACAACGGTTTTATCCGTTGGTTTAACCGCTACGCCGTCGCCTACCGCTTTGCTAGCGAACGCTTCGTCAGGAACCTGTTCCAGAGCAACGATGTCACCAGTGATTGGTGAAACCAGCGTTTCAACGGTGGCCGCGTTAGCCACAGCCTGCGGTTTTACCGCGGCCGCTGCTGCCGGTGCGCTTTCTGCCGCTGCTGCTGCAACCGGGCCACGAGCAACGACTTTCTTCATTGCGTCGCCGATAGATTCAGCTTTCGCACCCACGATGACCTGAATGGTCTGTTTGTTCAGTTTCACCACACCGGAAGCGCCCAGACGTTTACACATCGCATCGCTCACCTTGGCAGAATCACCCACGGTCAGACGCAGACGGGTAATACATGCATCAATCGCTTTCAGGTTATCAGTACCGCCAACCGCTGCAATGTAGCTGGTTGCCAGCTGGTTCAGACCTTCTTCGGTGTTGCTGTTCGCTTCTTCAGTCACGACGTTGTCGTCTTTGTCTTCGCGGCCAGGCGTTTTCAGGTTAAACATGCGAATAACCACGCTGAACAGCACGAAGTAGATAACGAAGAACGCCAGACCCATCACTACCAGCATCCAGACGTTCTTACTTGCTGCCGGCAGGCTGTACATCAACACGTAGTCGATAGCACCTGCGGAGAAGGAGAAGCCTGCGTGGATACCCAGCAGCGTGGCGATGAACAGGCTTACACCGGTCAGAATCGCGTGCAGGAGGTACAGCAGCGGAGCCAGGAACATGAACAGGAATTCCAGCGGCTCGGTAACACCGGTCAGGAACGCGGTGACGGCAACGGACAGCAGCATACCGCCAACCATTGGGCGACGATCTTTCGGTGCGGCGAAGTACATCGCCAGCGCTGCACCCGGCAGACCAAACATCATGATTGGGAAGAAGCCGGACATGAACATACCCGCAGTGCCGTCACCCGCATAGAAGCGGTTGATGTCACCGTGGAAGACTGCGCCAGCGGCGTTGGTGAACTCACCAATCTGGAACCAGGCGATGGTGTTCAGCACCTGATGCAGACCGGTTGGGATCAGCAGACGGTTAATGAAACCGAAGATGCCGGAACCCAGCGCGCCTGCGCCGACGATCCATTCACCACCAGCATGGATTGCGTTCTGCACCGGAGGCCATACGTAGCCGAAAATTGCAGCCAGCACCAGACAGAAGAAGCCAGTCGCGATTGGAACAAAGCGTTTGCCGCCGAAGAAGCTCAGGAAGTCAGGCAGTTTGATGCCCGCCCAACGGTTATACGCTGCACCGCCGACCAGACCAGTAATGATACCCGCCAGCACACCCATGTTAATCGCTGGGTTGATGGTAACCATGGCTTTCGTCAGGACGAAATAACCCACTGCACCCGCCAATGCTGCAGAACCCGCGTTGTCTTTCGACCAGCTGGATGCCACACCAATCGCGAAGATCAGCGCCAGGTTATCAAAGATTGATCCACCCGCCTGCGCGATGAATGGAACGTTCAGTAAATCTGGCTGACCAAATCGCAGCAACAGCGCCGCCACCGGCAGCACGGCGATAGGGAGCTGTAACGCCCTACCCAGTCGCTGGAAAAAACCTAAAATATTCATCTTATTCCCCCTACGAGACCCCGATACGGCTCATTTAAGCCATTTTTTTATTGTACAAAAAAGCATGTAACTGCGATGTCTTGTAAACTGCATTCACAACTCTTATGGATGATGAGTGTGTGGAAGTTTAATTCGTATCGCAAATTAAACACGTGTTTTTTGTGACTATTGTCACCAAAAATTGTCAACACCACTCCCTTTCACTGGCTAACTATGAAAACTTATTTTATCATTCAAAAAATCAAAACGGATCGCTCCCTGTCGATGTAAACAGGTTACGCTTAGAGCATGCATGGAGATGCCATCCGCCAACATCTTACATTTTACATATTGAGGTGAAGAATGAGACTGATTCCTCTCGTTAACGCTGAGCAAGTCGGCAAATGGGCAGCTCGCCATATCGTTAACCGTATCAACGCATTTAAACCTACCGCGGACCGTCCGTTCGTGCTGGGCCTGCCAACCGGCGGTACTCCGCTGGCGACCTATAAAGTTTTAGTTGAAATGCATAAAGCGGGCCAGGTTAGTTTCCAGCACGTTGTCACTTTCAATATGGACGAATATGTAGGCCTGGCGAAAGAGCATCCAGAAAGCTATCACAGCTTTATGCACCGTAACTTCTTCGATCATATCGACATCCCAGCAGAAAACATCAACCTGCTGAACGGCAATGCACCGGACGTCGATGCAGAATGTCGTCGTTACGAAGAAAAAATCCGTTCATACGGCAAAATTCACCTGTTCATGGGTGGCGTGGGCAACGACGGTCATATCGCGTTTAACGAACCAGCTTCTTCCCTCTCTTCCCGTACCCGTATCAAAACCTTGACGCACGAAACCCGCGTGGCGAACTCTCGCTTCTTTGACGGCGACGTAGCAATGGTACCAAAATATGCGCTGACCGTAGGCGTAGGTACGCTTCTGGATGCGGAAGAAGTGATGATCCTGGTTCAGGGCGCGCCGAAAGCGCTGGCTCTGCAGCAGGCGGTTGAAGGTAACGTCAACCACATGTGGACCATTACCTGTCTGCAGCTGCATCCGAAATCACTGATCGTCTGCGATGAACCTTCCACCATGGAGTTGAAGGTCAAGACCCTGAAGTATTTCAACGAGCTCGAAGCGGAAAATATCAAAGGTCTGTAATTGTCTTACCGTCCCGTGGTTCGCCGCGGGACAACATTTTTGAACACCGGGGGTCGTAATGTATGCATTAACCCATGGCCGGATTTATACCGGTCACGAAATTCTGGATGACCATGCGATTATCGTCGCCAATGGCCTTATTGAACGTATTTGCCCACTGGCTGATGTACCAGCGAACGTCGAACAGCGTTCCGTTAATGGCGCCATACTCGCCCCTGGCTTTATCGACGTCCAGCTTAACGGCTGCGGCGGCGTGCAGTTCAACGATACCGCCGAAGCGGTGACCGTTGAAACGCTGGAGATTATGCAGAAAGCCAACGAGAAATCAGGCTGCACCAGCTTCCTGCCAACGCTTATCACCACCAGCGACGACCTGATGAAACAGGGCGTACGCGTGATGCGCGAATATCTGGCTAAATATCCTCATCAGGCGCTCGGTCTGCACCTTGAAGGCCCGTGGCTGAACATCGTGAAAAAAGGGACGCACAACCCAGGTTTCGTGCGTAAACCTGACGCCGAACTGGTGCAATTCCTGTGCGATAACGCTGACGTTATCACCAAAGTCACACTGGCACCGGAAATGGTCGATCCCGCCGTGATTACCCAACTGGCCAATGCCGGTATCGTGGTTTCGGCAGGCCACTCCAACGCGACGGCCAAAGAAGCGCGTATCGGTTTCCGCGCGGGTATCTCATTTGCGACGCACCTGTTTAACGCCATGCCGTATATGTCCGGCCGTGAACCAGGCCTGACCGGCGCTATCCTGGATGCGAACGAAATATACTGCGGCATCATCGCCGACGGTCTGCACGTTGACTACATCAATATCCGTAACGCCAAGCGCTTAAAAGGCGATAAACTGTGCCTCGTCACCGATGCAACTGCACCGGCGGGTGCCAATATTGAGCAGTTCATTTTTGCTGGTAAAACAATATACTACCGCAATGGACTCTGTGTTGATGAAAACGGGACATTGAGCGGTTCGTCCCTGACCATGATTGAAGGGGTACGTAACCTGGTCAATCACGCCAATATTGCGCTGGACGAAGTGCTGCGCATGGCGACCCTCTACCCTGCTCGCGCGATTGGCGTCGACAAACAGCTGGGCAGCATCGCACCGGGCAAAGTGGCGAACCTCACTGCGTTCACCCACGATTTTAAAATCATCAAGACCATCGTTAATGGCAACGAGGTCGTTACTGAGTAAGAGAAAGTATGACATCAGGCGGACAAGCTCAAATTGGTAATGTTGACCTCGTAAAACAGTTAAACAGCGCGGCCGTTTACCGCCTGATTGACCAGCATGGGCCAATCTCGCGTATTCAGATTGCCGAGCAGAGCCAGCTTGCTCCCGCCAGCGTGACCAAAATCACGCGTCAGCTTATTGAGCGCGGACTGATCAAAGAAGTCGATCAGCAGGCCTCCACCGGGGGCCGCCGCGCAATATCTATTATCACCGAAACCCGCAATTTCCACGCCATCGGCATTCGTCTTGGCCGTCATGACACGACCCTCACGCTGTACGATCTGAGCAGTAAAGTGGTGGCTGAAGAGCACTATCCTCTGCCCGAGCGCACTCAGGAGACGCTGGAACATGCGCTGCTTAACACCATTGCGACGTTTATTGAATCGTGCCAGCGCAAAATCCGCGAGCTGATTGCCATCTCGGTAATCCTGCCGGGACTCGTCGATCCTGAAAGCGGCGTAATCCGCTATATGCCGCACATCCCGGTCGAAAACTGGCGTTTGGTTGAAGCGCTGGAAAAACAGTTTAAAGTCACCTGTTTTGTCGGTCATGATATCCGTAGTCTGGCGCTAGCCGAGCACTATTTTGGGGCGAGTCATGACTGCGAAGACTCCATTTTGGTGCGCGTACACCGCGGAACAGGTGCCGGGATCATCTCCAATGGGCGTATTTTTATCGGTCGTAACGGTAACGTCGGCGAAATCGGCCATATCCAGGTTGACCCGCTCGGCGAGCGCTGTCACTGCGGTAATTTTGGCTGCCTGGAAACCGTCGCCGCCAACGCGGCTATCGAGCAACGCGTTCGTCATCTGCTGGAGCAGGGCTATCATAGCCGGTTAACGCTGGACGATTGCCATATCAAAACCATCTGCAAGGCCGCCAATAAAGGCGATCCGCTGGCGACTGAAGTGATCGAACACGTTGGGCGTCATCTGGGAAAAACCATCGCTATCGCCATTAACCTGTTCAACCCGCAGAAAGTAGTGATTGCCGGGGAAATTATTGAGGCCGACCGCGTGCTGCTGCCCGCGATCGAAGGTTGCATTAACACTCAGGTTTTGAAGGCGTTCCGTAAAAATCTACCGGTCGTACGTTCGACTCTCGACCATCGCTCGGCGATTGGCGCTTTTGCGCTGGTAAAACGGGCGATGCTAAACGGCTCTTTGCTGCAGCATTTGCTGGAAGGCTAGTCGTAAGAGGTAATGCCGGGGATAACGTGTATAATTACGCCTCTTTAAAACAAACGCCAGGAAGTCCATGACCATTCAGAATGTAATCTGTGATATTGACGGCGTGCTGATGCACGACAACGAAGCCGTGCCGGGCGCGGCAGAATTCGTCGCGCGCATACTGGATAAAGGTATGCCGTTTCTGTGTCTGACCAACTATCCTTCACAGACGGGTCAGGATTTGGCGAACCGTTTCGCCACCGCAGGCATCGACGTCCCGGACAGCGTGTTTTACACCTCCGCCATGGCAACCGCCGATTTCCTGCGTCGCCAGGAAGGGAAAAAAGCCTATGTTGTCGGTGAAGGCGCGCTGATCCATGAGTTATATAAAGCCGGATTTACCATTACCGATGTCAACCCAGACTTCGTTATCGTTGGCGAAACCCGCTCCTTTAACTGGGATATGATGCACAAGGCCGCATTCTTCGTGGCCAATGGCGCACGCTTCATCGCCACGAACCCGGATACGCATGGCCGTGGGTATTACCCGGCCTGTGGTGCACTTTGCGCAGGCATCGAAAAAATCTCTGGCCGGAAACCATTCGTCGTGGGCAAACCAAGTCCGTGGATTATCCGCGCCGCGCTCAACAAGATGCAGGCTCACTCGGAACAAACGGTTATCGTGGGCGATAATCTTCGCACCGATATTCTGGCTGGCTTCCAGGCCGGGCTGGAAACGATTCTGGTCCTCTCCGGCGTCTCCACCGTCGATGACATCGACAATATGCCGTTCAGGCCATCATGGATTTACCCGTCGGTCGCCGAAATCGAGATAATCTAATTATCCTGCCGTGGTCATCTGCCACGGTAATACCGATGCCCAGCCGGGCATCGGCCCGATTGACCTGACTCCCTTCCCTCTTTTCTTCATGTGTTTCTTTAGCTGTCACGCACGTTACCCTGCAATGCCTGACGACTTCGCTATCCATTCACACCTGAAAAAATTAAATCGTCAAAAAAATCGCAATAAAAATGATGACTCATCAATAATAGAGATATTTGTATACGTATTTTTTAGTATTCATTAACCCCTGTTGCATTATTTCTCCCAGAGGCCGAAAAAGCCTTGCACCCATCGCCCCTTTACGGCATTTTTTTAGTTATGCACAGGCACCGCGATAGCGCAGCGCCGCACAATAAAACAGCACAACACCACAGGGTTAACGGAGAAGTCTATGTGTTCTATTTTCGGTGTACTGGATATTAAAACTGACGCGGGCGAGCTGCGTAAAAAAGCGCTTGAGCTCTCCCGCCTTATGCGCCACCGTGGCCCAGACTGGTCCGGTATCTACGCTTGCGATAAAGCCATTCTTGCACATGAACGCTTGTCGATTGTTGACGTCAACGCCGGCGCTCAGCCGCTGTATAACGAAAAGAAAACGCACGCCCTGGCGGTCAACGGTGAAATTTACAACCATCAAGCGCTGCGCGCCGAATTCGCTGACCGCTATCAGTTCCAGACCGGTTCTGACTGTGAAGTGATCCTCGCCCTGTATCAGGAAAAAGGTCCGGACTTCCTCGACGAGCTAGAGGGTATGTTCGCCTTCGTACTGTATGACAGCGAAAAAGACGCTTATCTGATTGGCCGTGACCATATCGGTATTATTCCGCTGTATATGGGCCATGATGAATTCGGTAACTTCTACGTCGCCTCTGAGATGAAAGCGCTGACGCCGGTCTGTCGCACCATTCAGGAGTTCCCTGCCGGTAGCTACCTGTGGAGCAAAGACGGCGAAATTCGCCAGTATTATCAGCGCGATTGGTTCGACTATGACGCGGTGAAAGACAACGTTACCGACAAAAACGAACTGCGTCAGGCGCTGGAAGAGTCGGTGAAAAGCCATCTGATGTCCGACGTACCTTACGGCGTCCTGCTGTCCGGCGGCCTGGATTCTTCCGTTATTTCGGCTATCACCAAGAAATTCGCCGCGCGCCGCGTGGAAGATCAGGAACGTTCAGAAGCCTGGTGGCCTCAGCTGCACTCCTTCGCCGTTGGCCTTGAGGGTTCTCCTGACCTGAAAGCAGCTCGGGAAGTGGCAAACCACCTCGGCACCGTGCACCATGAAATTCACTTCACCGTGCAGGAAGGTCTGGACGCGATTCGCGATGTTATCTACCACATTGAAACCTACGATGTGACGACTATTCGCGCCTCCACGCCGATGTATCTGATGTCACGTAAAATCAAAGCGATGGGCATCAAGATGGTGCTGTCCGGCGAAGGTTCTGACGAAGTATTTGGCGGCTACCTGTACTTCCATAAAGCGCCAAACGCCAAAGAGCTGCATGAAGAGACCGTACGTAAGCTGCAGGCGCTGCACATGTACGACTGCGCGCGTGCAAACAAAGCGATGTCCGCCTGGGGTGTGGAAGCACGAGTACCGTTCCTGGATAAGAAATTCCTCGACGTAGCGATGCGCATCAACCCGCAGGATAAAATGTGCGGCAACGGTAAAATGGAAAAACACGTGCTGCGTGAGTGCTTCGAATCTTATCTGCCAGCAAGCGTGGCGTGGCGCCAGAAAGAGCAGTTCTCTGATGGTGTTGGCTACAGCTGGATTGATACGCTGAAAGAAGTCGCGGCGAAACAGGTTACTGACCAACAGCTGGAGACGGCGCACTTCCGCTTCCAGTACAACACACCGACCTCAAAAGAAGGCTACCTGTACCGCGAAATCTTTGAAGAACTGTTCCCGGTACCAAGCGCCGCAGAGTGTGTCCCTGGTGGCCCGTCCGTGGCATGCTCTTCAGCAAAAGCAATTGAGTGGGATGAAGCGTTCAAAACCATGGACGACCCTTCAGGCCGTGCGGTAGGCGTGCACCAGTCTGCATATTAGTCAGCGTGATGCTTAAATAGAAAAGCCCTCTGATGGTGACATCAGGGGGCTTTTGTTTTTTGGCGAGGGTGAGGGTCTACTCCCCACGCCCCTTCTTCGCTGCCAGCGAACGCAATAGCACACCCAGCGTGGTGCCATTATGCAGCATCGCACTCGCGCCCGGCGACAGCCAGCCCAGTGCGGCCGCCAGCATAATGGCGCTATTAATCCACTCGGTCAGCTTGATGTTGCTGTTCACCAGCTTCATCGCTTCCGTTGATAGCTGGCGGGCGGTGATAACGCCGTGCAGATTATCCTGCAACAGCACCGCATCAGCCGCCTGCTGCGCCAGCTCGGTGCTTTGGTTCATCGCTAAACCCACATCCGCCTGAGTCAGCACCGGCGCATCGTTAATGCCGTCGCCGACAAACAGAACTTTATGCCCCGCAGCCTGCAGCGCCTGCACCACCTCAACCTTACTTTCCGGCGTGGCTTCCGCTACATAGCGGTCGATACCCACGCGCTCTGCCAGTTGGCAGGCTTTCTCTGCCCGATCGCCGGTCAACAGAACGACCTGACGAATACCCGACGCTTTCAGTTGAGCAATGACCTCAGAAGCCTCATCACGCAGATGATCCTGCAGACCAATCATCCCCACCAATTGATCGTCGAAACCGATAAACAGTAGGTGGCGCCCCTTCGCTTCCAGCTCGTTGATTTCATCCTCATACGGTGAGAAATCAATATCGTAATGACAGTCGAGGAAGTGGCGGCTACCGATCACCATCTGATGATCTTCCAGCGCGCATAGCAGGCCGTGGGCGATAACGTATTCCACTTCACCATGCGGAATATGCGGCAGCTCATGATGCTCTGCCGCTGCGACCACCGCATGAGCCAGCGGATGGTTGCTGTGCTCTTCCACCGAAGCAGCAATCGCCAGCAGACGCTTAGCCTGCACCAGTTGGTCGTTGAAGCTGATAACGTCGGTGACCTGCATCTGGTCGTGGGTCAGTGTGCCGGTTTTATCAAATACCACCGTATCGACGTCTGCCAGCTTCTCAATCGCCCTGCCGCCTTTGAGCAGTAGTCCGCTCTGCGCCGCACGATACATAATAGATTTAAAGGCGATAGGCGTACTGAGCTTCAACGCGCAGGAGTAGTCAACGAGGAATACCGATGCCAGGCGCTCCCAGTTGCGGGTCATCGCGAACACAGCGGCACCGACGCCCAGCGTAATCGCCACGCGGCGGTCGGCCATTTGCTGCGTGACCTGCTGCGTTTCGCTACGCTGGGTCAGAGAATCACGGATAAAACGGCGGATGTGCGCAGTGGAAGAAGATTCGCCCACCTGCTCGGCGGTTATCGCCACGTTCCCTTCCTGGATTTGCGTTCCCGCATAAACCCATGAACCCGCTTCGCGACGCACCGGCACGCTTTCACCGGTCATCGACGCCTGATTGACCTGAGCCACGCCGCGCAATACGGTACCGTCAGCCGGAATATTGTCTCCCGGACCAAGCAGCATCACGTCGCCAGCCACCAGCTCGCTGCTGTTGATCTCAACGCTTTCACCCGCCCGTTCTACCCACACCGGGTGTTCGCGCGGCTGCATCAGATCGGCTAACAACGCATCGGAATGACGGCTGGTCTCCTGCTCCATGTATTCGCCCAGCGTCAGCAACGATTGGGTCAGCATGGCGGTGCGGTTATCGCCCCGCAGCATCGACAGACTGAGAGCCAGCGCATCCAGCACTTCAACCTTGAGTTGGCCCTGGCTTAAGGTATGCGCCCCTTCCAGGATAGTCGGTGCCGTCAGCAGCGCCGCCGGCAGACGCGCCCAGCGGTCAGGTAAAACCTGCGTCAGCGCCAGACCTGCGAGATTGAGCAGGTTGTCACCGCCGCAATACTCGGTTTCAAACTCAATGTCGTCCGCCGCCTGCCAGTCAAGCTCACTCACCGCCGCCACGATATCCGCCGCTGAGGTCCGCGCACGATCCCATTCAATCACCGCGCTGCGCGCTGAAGGACGAATACGTACGCCGCTAACGCCGGGAAAGGTGAGGATCTGCTGTTTCAGCCATCCTGCGGCATCAGGGTAATCTTTCAGCGCCGATACCCGCAGGCGTACGCGTCCTGGGATCTGGTGAACGATAACCACACGTTCGCCTACAGCACTCACGCGATATCATCCTTATTCTGGCTGCGGTAGTAATCGACCTCTGCCTGTAAGTCCGCAACGCGTTCCTTCAATTCTTCCATTTCGCCCCGTACGGTTCCCCAGGCTTTACTCGCCGTATTGGTGATCCCTTGCTGCACGTTACGATTGGTCAACAGATAGGTGATAGCAGCCCCCGCGACCAGGCCGGTAATCAGATGCGTACGGCTATTGGTGGCCGTTGGCATTTGTACCGGCATCGCCGCTGGATTCGGTTCCCACATCCCGGTGTACGGGTTATACAGGTACTCAGGCTGATTCATTTTTTCCTCGCTTAGCTATCGCATCCATCAGATAAAGTGAAGCGGCGCCTACCCCGATAATGGTCAGGACGGACTCCAGCGGACGGGCTTTATTGGCATCCGCAATCGCCATCACCGTGCCGCTGATAAGGCTGGCTTTTGCCGTCTCCTTTATCACCGTACAGGCCGCTTCGTTCAGCGTTTGTTCGCTCTGTTGATAACGCTGCCACTCGCGCAGACAAGCTGCACTTCCGCCGACAAGCGCACCGGCAACGGCGGCGCGGCTTACCCGGCTATTTCTGTCACGGCTGTTGTTCATCCGCTACGCCCTCATCGTCAAATGGCATGGCGGTAGGCTGACGATGACGCTCAACGGACTCCTGGAAGCCGTCTTTCCCCGCTTTCATGGTGTCGCGGAAGATAGCCGCGCTGGAGGTGGCGGTGTCTTTAATGGCTTCAGAACCGTTTTTCACACCATCTTTCACTTTACTGGATCCCGCTTTCAGCATGTCGCCTGCACCGGCCAGCGTCTGCATCAACATGCCGCGCACGGAGTCATTGGTCAGCAGCAGCGTGACGGCAGCGCCGACCATTGCCCCTTTCCAGAACTCTTTATCGTCCATCCCCACGGTGCTAATGATGTTCTTCAGCAGGCCTGCCTGATCGCCCATCGCGCCATCGACCACATGCTGTGCATACTGGCTCCAGTCAACGCCCGACGCGGCAGCATGATGGTGCTGGTGATGTGGGTGATGCGGTTGAGCAAACTGCGGAGGCACGGCGCCCTGCGGGAAGCCCATCGGAGGGAAACCCATCGCCATTTGCGGTGGCATCTGCATTTGCGGCTGCGGAGGAACCTGCGGCTGTGCAGGCATCTGTCCATTTTGCGGCCAGGCCATGCCCTGCGGCATTGGCGGGTACGGATACCACGGATAGCCGTATGGCGGGTAGTAGCCTGCTGGTGGTACCGGCTGCGCGTTGGTGTCATTAGTGCTCATGATGACTGCCCTTATTCATTTAGTGAGAGGGATCGAGAATGGCGGCGAGTTGCTCCAGCGCTTGTTGCGCTTGTTCGCCGTCATGACCAAACAGTTGATTTAAAATCTGCGGGCGAATAGCTGCCGCATCGTATTCGAGGATGATGGAGCCGCTATCGCTATTGATCTGATAACGCCGAAGGTACCCTTCAGGGTGGCAATAAGCATCAAGCTGTTTGAGCTTGCCCTGGCTCAGGCTGGCAATCAGCTTGTTAGAAAAACGCAGGCGTAAACGCCCGGGTATATGGTGTGCCACTTCAACAAAGCGGCGCAGCGTCAGTAAGTCGCCAAAAGATTCGGCAGGCATATCAGTTAATACCCAGAGATTTATAAGTGGTATTAATCAAATCACAGATGTAGAGCACCAGACAGCGCTAATCGACCTTCTTTTGCGGTGTATCAAAAGCCAGGGCGCGATTCTTTTTTGCACTGAGTGCGGTGAGCGCTGGACACAGCCGTAATGCAAATATAAATTACTCTCATTACTACTACATAAGTAAAACATGAGGCGGCTATGACTCCTTACCTGCACCAGACCCCCAATCGCATTCGCATCCGTTCCAGCTGGATCCAGCGCCATCCGCAGGAAGTTTCGCGACTTATCGAAACCCTACGCGCCCGCGACGGTATCCAGGAGATCGTCCACCGCTTATATGCCGGATCGGTAGCCATCAATTTCGACTCCTCACGCGTTTCATCAAGCGAGCTATTGACGCAGTTGGAACAGGCGCAGTGGCTGAGCAGCCAAAAAGATAAAAGCTATATAGAGAACACATTACGCGTTGGTGCCGGTCATTTATTGAAAACGCTGGCTTTTGGTGCATTAAAGCGTACAGTCGGTGGCCCGGTTGTTTCTATCGTAAGCGTATTAACTCGATAACCCTTCATAATATATGGGTACTTTAACCGCACTGAATAACGGTAAATAACCAATAATTGCCGATTATTGCGCCATGCTGTTCGCAACCTAACCAAACAGTCACATTCCAGTGAATTTCATTGAAAAAGGTGTTGACGGTATTGGGCTCAATACGCATAATGCGCCCCGCAACGCCGATAAGGTAACGCGAAAAAAAGATGGCTACGTAGCTCAGTTGGTTAGAGCACATCACTCATAATGATGGGGTCACAGGTTCGAATCCCGTCGTAGCCACCATCTTTTTTGCGGGAGTGGCGAAATTGGTAGACGCACCAGATTTAGGTTCTGGCGCCGCAAGGTGTGCGAGTTCAAGTCTCGCCTCCCGCACCATTCACCCGTAAGCGTTGCACGGATGGGGTATCGCCAAGCGGTAAGGCACCGGTTTTTGATACCGGCATTCCCTGGTTCGAATCCAGGTACCCCAGCCATATTTTCTTCGATATTTGCGGATTACCGCGACGGTATTGGGGTATCGCCAAGCGGTAAGGCACCGGTTTTTGATACCGGCATTCCCTGGTTCGAATCCAGGTACCCCAGCCATCGAAGAATATGCTAGTATCGGCTACGTAGCTCAGTTGGTTAGAGCACATCACTCATAATGATGGGGTCACAGGTTCGAATCCCGTCGTAGCCACCAAATTCAGAGTTTCTCGATCTAATCGATAAATTCGAAAAAAAATTGTTGGGGTATCGCCAAGCGGTAAGGCTCTGGTTTCTGATACCAGCATTCCGAGGTTCGAATCCTCGTACCCCAGCCATTTTCAAAAAGTCGTTTGCTTTAGCAAACGCACCCGTTGGGGTATCGCCAAGCGGTAAGGCTCTGGTTTCTGATACCAGCATTCCGAGGTTCGAATCCTCGTACCCCAGCCATTTTCGAAAAGCTCGCTTCGGCGAGCTTTTTTTGTTTTTGTACCCGTCGAATAATCCCGCCCGTTCTTCTCTGCGACTGATATCCCCATTTCCCGGGGTCACTTTGCTCGCCCGGGATTGTCTTTGGTTTACACCCCTAATGCGTACTTCAGCGCCTGGCGTTTCAACACGCCCGCACGCTGCGCCGCCATCAGACCGACATTACGCAGCACGCGTAGTGGTGCCAGATCGTTACTGAACCCGGCATAGAACAGATCCATTCCGCTTTGCATCAGTAAATTATCCACCCGACGACGCGCTTGATAGCGTTGCAGCACCGGCAGACTGGCCCAGTTTTCTCCAACGCTACGCGCGTTCGCCAACACATCCAACAGCGCATCCACGTCACGGTAGCCCAGATTGACGCCCTGCCCCGCCAGCGGGTGAATGGTGTGCGCAGCATCGCCGACCAACACCAGCCCCGACTGCACGTACTGCTGGGCATGACGACGAGTCAGAGGAAAGGCACCGGAAGCCACCGGCGTGACATCCCCTAATCGTGCCGGGAAATGAGCCGCAATTTCTCGCTTGAGCTGCGGCATCGGGAGCGACTGTAACTGGCGAATTCGCGCGGGAGTGTCATACCACACCAGCGATGCCCAATGATCAAACAGCGGCAGGAAGGCACGCGGGCCGGTTGGCGAAAACTGCTGCCAGGTGCTGTCTCCTGGGTCGTTTTCAGACTTGACGGTTATCAACATACAGGATTGCGGATACTGCCAACCGTGAATACCAATGCCCGCGAGTTGCCGTACCTGCGACATTGCGCCATCAGCGCCCACCACCAGCTTCGCGTGAATGTCGCTCGCGTCGGCCAGATGCAGGAGCTGTCCCTCATCTTGCTGATGCATCGACTCAAGCGATGTCCCGTGGTGCAGTGTCACCTGTGGATGTGCCTCCAGCGCCTGCCACAATGCCAACTGCAGCACGTTATTTTCGACCATATAACCAAGGTTGGGCAGTTTCAGCTCGCTGGCATCAAACACCACGTGCGCATTCTGCCACTCCCAGGTTTCCAGTCGACGCCACGGGTGCGCGCGCATAGCCAGCACCGCGTCCCAGACGCCCAGGCTACGTAATAAGGAGACAGAAGAGGCGCTGATGGCTGAAATCCGCACATCAGGCTGCGAGGACGGGTCAAAGGCCGGCGGGGCATTTTTTTCCAGCACCGCGACCGTAAAACCATTCTGCGCCAGCCCCAACGCTAGCGCCGCGCCGACCATTCCGCCGCCAACGACGGCAACATCTGCGTGTAGAATTGTCATCATTTATTATCCTTAAACCTGAATCCCTCCAGTTTACCGGACTTTTACGGACTTGAGGCGAATAACCGTCACTCTGGTCACAACCCCACCAAAGCATTACAATACGCGCCCTGCAATGTTGGCGAATAATAATTAAGCAAGAGCAAGTCGATGACAAAAAAACTCCATATTAAAACCTGGGGCTGTCAGATGAACGAATACGATTCATCCAAGATGGCCGATCTGCTGGATGCCACCCACGGCTATCAGCTGACTGAAAATGCCGATGAAGCCGACGTGCTGCTGCTGAACACCTGTTCGATTCGCGAGAAGGCGCAGGAAAAAGTATTCCACCAGCTGGGGCGCTGGAAGCTCATTAAGGCGAAAAGACCGGACGTCATCATCGGCATCGGCGGCTGCGTGGCTTCTCAGGAAGGCAAACTGATCCGCCAGCGCGCCCATTACGTAGATATCATTTTTGGCCCGCAAACCCTGCACCGCCTGCCGGAAATGATCGACACCATTCGGGGCATGCGCGATCGCCGTAAGCCCATCATCGACGTCAGCTTCCCGGAAATTGAAAAATTCGATCGCCTGCCTGAGCCACGTGCCGATGGCCCAACCGCCTTCGTTTCTATCATGGAAGGCTGCAATAAATACTGTACTTACTGCGTGGTGCCGTACACTCGTGGGGAAGAAGTCAGCCGTCCCTGCGACGATATCCTGTTTGAAATCGCCCAACTAGCTGCACAAGGTGTGCGCGAAGTAAACCTGCTCGGGCAGAACGTCAACGCCTGGCGCGGTGCAAACTACGACGGCACCGCCGGTTCATTTGCCGAACTGCTGCGTTTAGTCGCCGCGATTGACGGTATTGACCGAGTGCGTTTCACCACCAGCCACCCCATCGAGTTTACCGACGATATTATTGAGGTTTATCGCGATACGCCGGAGCTGGTCAGCTTCCTGCACCTGCCGATTCAAAGCGGTTCTGACCGTGTCCTGAATCTGATGGGCCGTACCCACACCGCGCTGGAGTATAAATCGATTATCCGCAAGCTGCGTGAAGCGCGCCCGGACATTCAGATTAGCTCTGACTTTATCGTCGGCTTCCCGGGTGAAACTAACCAGGACTTTGAGCAGACCATGAAGCTGATTGGCGAGGTCAACTTTGACGTGAGCTTCAGCTTTATCTTCTCGGCCCGCCCTGGCACCCCGGCAGCCGATATGGTTGACGATGTACCGGAAGAAGATAAGAAACAGCGTCTGTACATTTTGCAGGAGCGTATCAATCAACAGGCAATGGCCTGGAGCCGCCGTATGCTGGGCACCGTGCAGCGTATTCTGGTTGAAGGCACCTCGCGTAAAAGCATTATGGAGCTGACCGGCCGTACCGAAAATAACCGCGTGGTAAATTTCGAAGGCACCCCGGATATGATTGGTAAATTCGTCGATGTCGAAATCATGGACGTCTACACCAACTCGCTGCGCGGCAAACTGGTGCGCACCGAGGAAGAGATGGGTCTGCGCATTGTGGAATCGCCGGAGTCGGTGATTGCCCGAACCCGCAAAGAAAGCGACCTTGGCGTCGGGATTTATCAGCCTTAATCTCATGGCCCGTCTGCTCTGGCGGGCCTTGTATTTCCTTCTGCCATCCCCATATTTATTGCAATGCTTGCGCCTTTTTACAACGGCGTGAATAATTCCTTTATCAGCCGGTAACTGCTTGTCTTCCGGCAACTCATGCATAAGAGGAACAGTTTGAACATAGACACTCGCGAAATTACCCTAGAGCCAGTCGACAATGCCCGTCTGCTGAGCCTGTGTGGCCCGTTTGATGACAATATCAAACAACTGGAGCGACGACTGGGCATCGAAATCAACCGCCGCGATAACCATTTCAAACTGACGGGACGCGCCATCTGCGTGACCGCCGCTGCCGATATTCTGCGTAGCCTGTATGTTGATACCGCGCCAATGCGCGGCCAAATTCAGGATATTGAGCCAGAACAGATTCATCTGGCTATCAAAGAAGCGCGCGTGCTGGAACAGAGCGCAGATAGCGTTCCGGAGTACGGCAAGGCGATTAATATCAAAACCAAGCGTGGGGTTATTAAGCCGCGTACGCCAAACCAGGCACAGTATATTGCCCATATTCTTGACCACGACATCACTTTCGGCGTTGGCCCGGCGGGTACCGGTAAGACTTACCTTGCCGTGGCGGCCGCGGTCGATGCCCTGGAACGTCAGGAGATTCGCCGTATTCTGCTGACCCGTCCGGCGGTTGAAGCCGGTGAAAAGCTCGGCTTCCTGCCAGGCGACCTGAGTCAGAAAGTTGACCCGTATCTGCGCCCGCTGTATGACGCCCTGTTCGAAATGCTTGGCTTTGAAAAAGTTGAGAAGCTGATGGAGCGCAATGTCATTGAAGTGGCTCCGCTGGCCTATATGCGCGGCCGTACGCTGAACGACGCGTTTATTATTCTTGATGAAAGCCAGAACACCACCATCGAACAGATGAAGATGTTCCTGACGCGCATTGGCTTTAACTCAAAAGCAGTCATCACCGGTGACATCACCCAGATTGACCTGCCGCGCAGCACTAAATCCGGCCTTCGCCACGCTATTGAAGTGCTGGCTGAAGTCGATGAAATTAGCTTTAACTTCTTCCACAGCGAAGACGTGGTGCGCCACCCGGTGGTTGCCCGTATCGTTAACGCCTATGAGGCGTGGGAAGAAGCCGATCAAAAACGTAAAGCCGAGCAGGCCGCGGAACGTAAACGCGAAGCTCAGGCGCAGGAGCAGAAATGAGTCAGGTGATCCTCGATCTCCAGTTGGCCTGTGAAGACAACACCGGTCTGCCAGAAGAAAGTCAGTTCCAGAAGTGGCTTGATGCCGTGGTTCCACAGTTCCAGGAAGAGTCAGAAGTGACCATTCGCCTGGTCGATACGGCGGAAAGCCACGAACTGAACCTCACCTATCGCGGTAAAGACAAACCGACCAACGTGCTGTCGTTCCCGTTTGAAGCGCCTCCGGGCATTGAGCTACCGCTGCTGGGCGATCTGATCATTTGCCGTCAGGTGGTTGAACAGGAAGCCGTCGAACAGGACAAGCCGCTGGAGGCCCACTGGGCGCATATGGTCGTCCATGGAAGCCTGCATTTACTGGGCTATGATCATATCGAAGATGAAGAAGCAGAAGAGATGGAAAGCCTCGAGACAGAGATAATGCTTGCTCTGGGCTATGAGGATCCGTACATTTCCGAGAAAGAATAAAGCGTCGGGCTGCGGCCCGATTCTTTTACGTGCCGTCCGGCGCTGAATTTACGCGTGACGAGCGATAATTAAACCAACATGAGAACCCAAACGACGCCATGAGCGACGACAATTCACACAGTAGTGACACAGTAAACAGCAAAAAGGGATTCTTCTCCCTCTTACTCAGCCAGCTTTTCCACGGTGAACCGAAAAACCGTGACGATCTCCTGGCGCTGATCCGTGATTCCGGGCAGAACGAGCTTATCGATGAAGATACGCGCGATATGCTTGAAGGGGTAATGGATATCGCCGACCAGCGCGTCCGCGATATTATGATCCCGCGCTCTCAAATGATCACCCTGAAACGCAACCAGACCCTGGACGAATGTCTCGATGTCATCATTGAGTCCGCCCACTCGCGTTTCCCGGTTATCAGCGAGGACAAAGATCACATTGAAGGGATTCTGATGGCGAAAGACCTGCTGCCGTTTATGCGCAGCGATTCCGAAGCCTTCAGCATGGATAAAGTGTTACGCACCGCGGTTGTCGTACCGGAAAGCAAACGGGTTGACCGAATGCTCAAGGAATTCCGCTCCCAGCGCTACCATATGGCCATCGTTATCGATGAATTTGGCGGCGTTTCTGGTCTGGTGACGATTGAAGATATTCTTGAACTTATCGTCGGGGAAATTGAAGACGAGTATGACGAAGAGGACGATATCGACTTCCGTCAGCTCAGCCGTCACACCTGGACTGTGCGCGCGCTGGCGTCGATTGAAGACTTCAACGAAGCGTTCAGCACCCACTTCAGCGATGAAGAGGTCGATACCATCGGCGGTCTGGTGATGCAGGCCTTCGGGCATCTGCCTGCGCGCGGTGAGACTATCGACATTGATGGTTACCAGTTTAAGGTGGCCATGGCCGATAGCCGTCGTATTATTCAGGTTCACGTTAAAATTCCGGACGATTCCCCTCAACCGAAACTGGATGAATAATCTCCATGGCATTTGCCTCACTGCTTGAACGCCAGCGCATTCGTCTGCTGCTGGCGCTACTTTTCGGAGCCAGCGGAACGCTGGCTTTTTCTCCTTATGACATCTGGCCGGCGGCGATAGTCTCGCTGTTAGGTTTGCAGGCGCTGACGCTAAACCGTCGCCCGGTGCAAGCTGCGGCCATTGGTTATGCCTGGGGCTTTGGTCTTTTTGGCAGCGGCATCAACTGGGTTTACGTCAGCATCGCGCAGTTTGGCGGCATGCCGGGCCCGGTCAATGTGTTCCTCGTGGTGCTGCTGGCCGCCTATCTCTCGCTGTACACTGGCCTGTTTGCGGGCATTTTGTCGCGTTTATGGCCGAAAACCAACTGGCTCCGCGTGGCGATTGCCGCCCCCGTCGTCTGGCAACTCACCGAGTTCCTGCGCGGCTGGGTGCTCACCGGCTTCCCGTGGCTACAGTTCGGCTATAGCCAGATAGATGGTCCGCTGAAAGGTCTGGCGCCGGTGATGGGCGTCGGGGCGATAAACTTCCTGCTGATGGCGGTGAGCGGCCTACTGGCGCTGGCGCTGGTCACTCGTAACTGGCGTCCGCTGGTGGTTGGCGCGGTGCTATTTGCACTCCCCTTCCCGCTACGCTACATCCAGTGGTATACGCTACAAACCGATAAAACCACTCAGGTTTCCATGGTACAGGGCGACATTCCACAGGCGTTGAAGTGGGATGAAAATCAGCTGCTCAATACGCTCAAAGTCTACCTCGACGCTACCGAACAGGTGATGGGCAAGTCTGAGCTTATCATCTGGCCAGAGTCGGCCATTCCCGATCTGGAAATTAACCAGCAGCGTTTCCTCAGCATGATGGATGATTTACTGCGGGCCAAAAACAGCACGCTGATTACCGGCATCGTCGACTCGCGTCTGAACCAGCAGAACCGTTACGACACCTACAACACCATCATTGCGCTCGGTAAAGACAGTCCGTACAGCTATGAGTCACGTAATCGCTATAACAAAAACCATCTGGTGCCGTTTGGCGAATTCGTACCGCTGGAGTCGATTCTGCGTCCGTTAGCGCCGTTCTTTGACCTGCCGATGTCGTCATTCAGCCGTGGGCCTTATGTTCAACCACAGCTTCAGGCGCATAACCTGAAACTGACGGCGGCCATCTGCTACGAGATTATTCTCGGACAGCAGGTGCGCGACAACTTCCGCCCGGACACTAACTTCCTGCTGACCATCTCCAACGATGCTTGGTTCGGTAAATCCATCGGCCCATGGCAGCATTTCCAGATGGCGCGTATGCGTGCGCTGGAGCTGGCTCGCCCGCTGCTGCGCAGCACCAACAACGGTATTACCGCCGTGATTGGCCCGCGCGGTGAAATCCAGGCGATGATCCCTCAGTTCACCCGTCAGGTACTGACCGCGAAGGTCACGCCAACCACCGGTTTAACGCCTTACGCGCGGACCGGCGATTGGACGCTGTGGACAATTACCGTACTGTTCGGTTTTGGCGCACTGGTGATGAGCCTGCGTCAGCGCCGCCGTTAATCTCTTAGTACTCTTGCGCTTGCCCGGCTAAATTCATTCACGTTTGTAGCCGGGTAAGTGCCGCATTTCCCGCATTTATCCTTCTCTGATACTCCGTTCTGGCACGCCACTTGCTTAATATAATCAAGAGGCTGCATCTCACTTATTAGCGCAACCCGGTTGCACCACAAAAACACATCGGTAGCACCATAATCGTGCAAACGGTGTTTTTTGCCTCAAAGCGGTGCGGCGCACTTCGCAAAAATAAACAATAACGCAGCAAAATCTTTACATTAAGCCAAACTAAATGCTAACAAACACACATAACGCTGCTGACAAAAAGTGCAGCCTATAACAACACGACAATCACAATGGGTATCAATGCATCATTGCCGATGCAGAGGATAAAGGAGTTGGAAATGCAATTACGTAAATTGGCCGCCGCCATGCTGGTTCTGGGTGTGAGCGCGGGTCTGGCGCATGCAGAAGACGCAAAACCTGCAGCCGATGCCGCACAGCAGCAATCGACTCTGGATAAAATCGCGAAAAACGGCGTCATCGTCGTCGGCCATCGTGAATCTTCCGTACCGTTTTCCTATTATGACAACCAGCAAAAAGTGGTCGGTTATTCTCAGGACTACTCCAACGCCATCGTTGACGCTATCAAGAAAAAGCTGAACAACCCGAAACTGGATGTGAAGCTGATTCCTATCACTTCTCAGAACCGTATTCCCCTGCTGCAAAACGGCACCTTCGATTTTGAATGTGGTTCCACCACCAACAACCTCGAACGCCAGAAACAGGCCGCTTTCTCTGACACTATCTTCGTAGTCGGTACCCGTCTGTTAGTGAAAAAAGGCGGCGCGATTAAAGACTTCGCAGACCTGAAAGATAAAGCAGTCGTTGTCACCTCCGGTACCACCTCAGAAATTCTGCTGCATAAGCTGAACGACGAGCAAAAAATGAATATGCGCATCATCAGCGCCAAAGACCACGGCGACTCCTTCCGTACTCTGGAAAGCGGTCGTGCGGTGGCCTTTATGATGGATGATGCCCTGCTGGCGGGTGAACGTGCGAAAGCCAAGAAACCGGACAACTGGGAGATCGTCGGCAAGCCGCAGTCCCAGGAAGCCTACGGCTGTATGCTGCGTAAAGATGACCCAGACTTCAAAAAGCTGATGGACGATACCATCGCTCAGGCACAGACCTCAGGCGAAGCGGCGAAGTGGTTTGATAAGTGGTTCAAAAACCCAATCCCACCGAAAAACCTGAATATGAACTTCGAGCTGTCTGAAGAGATGAAAGCGCTGTTCAAAACGCCAAATGACAAAGCACTTAACTAATTAAAACAACAGGGCGGAATAATCTGCCCTCTCGATTGTAGTTCAGCACGGACAGACTATAAGTCAGGTGGTCGTTCCCCACCTGGCCTGAATACCGCAAAAACGCTGTTCAACAATCTTCGAGGGTAGCAGGAATCCTGCTACCCTTTTTTTTCTGGAGTCCATTTATGTCCATAGACTGGAACTGGGGTATCTTTTTACAACAGGCCCCATTCGGCAACACCACCTATCTCGGCTGGCTCTGGAGCGGTTTCCAGGTCACCGTGGCGCTTTCTATTACCGCATGGATTATCGCTTTCCTCGTCGGTTCACTGTTTGGCATTCTGCGTACCGTGCCCAATCGTTTTTTATCGATGCTTGGCACCCTGTATGTAGAGCTGTTTCGTAACGTCCCGCTGATCGTGCAGTTCTTTACCTGGTACCTTGTGGTGCCGGAACTGCTGCCGGAAAACCTCGGGATGTGGTTTAAATCTGAGTTAGATCCGAACATTCAGTTCTTCCTCTCCTCGATGATCTGTCTGGGTCTGTTCACCGCCGCCCGCGTTTGTGAGCAGGTACGAGCGGCTATTCAGTCGCTGCCGCGCGGGCAGAAAAATGCCGCGCTGGCGATGGGCCTAACCCTGCCGCAAGCTTACCGCTACGTGCTGCTGCCGAACGCCTACCGCGTCATCGTGCCGCCAATGACCTCTGAGATGATGAACCTGGTGAAAAACTCGGCCATCGCCTCAACTATTGGTCTGGTCGATATGGCCGCTCAGGCAGGTAAACTGCTGGATTACTCCGCGCACGCCTGGGAATCCTTTACGGCGATCACTGTCGCCTACGTATTGATTAACGCCGTAATTATGCTGGTGATGGCGGTGGTGGAACGTAAAATCCGCCTGCCGGGCAATCTGGGGGGTAAATAATGTACGAATTTGACTGGAGTTCTATCGTCCCGTCGATGCCCTACCTGCTGGCAGGTCTGGTTATCACGCTCAAAATTACCGTGACGGCAATTATCATTGGTATCGTCTGGGGGACAATCCTGGCGGTAATGCGTTTGTCTACGTTTAAACCGGTCGCCTGGTTTGCCAAGGCCTACGTCAACATCTTCCGCTCAGTGCCGCTGGTAATGGTGCTGCTGTGGTTTTATCTGATTGTGCCGGGTTTTCTGCAAAACGTACTGGGGCTGTCGCCAAAAAGCGATATTCGCCTGATCTCGGCAATGGTGGCGTTTTCGATGTTTGAGGCCGCCTACTACTCGGAGATTATCCGCGCCGGTATTCAGAGCATCTCCCGCGGGCAGTCTAGCGCCGCGCTGGCGCTGGGGATGACCCACTGGCAGTCGATGAAGCTCATCATTCTGCCGCAGGCTTTCCGGGCGATGGTGCCGCTGCTGCTCACTCAGGGCATCGTATTGTTCCAGGATACCTCATTGGTGTACGTCCTGAGCCTCGCGGACTTCTTCCGTACCGCCTCAACCATTGGCGAGCGTGATGGTACCCAGGTGGAAATGATCCTGTTTGCTGGTTTTGTTTACTTTGTGATTAGCCTTAGTGCCTCGCTGCTGGTCAGCTACTTGAAGAAAAGGACCGTGTAATGATTACCCTGAAAAATGTTTCTAAATGGTATGGCCACTTTCAGGTGCTGACCGACTGCTCCACGGAAGTGAAAAAAGGCGAAGTGGTGGTGGTGTGCGGGCCGTCCGGCTCTGGGAAATCAACCCTGATTAAAACCGTGAACGGCCTCGAGCCGGTCCAGCAAGGTGAAATTCTGGTCAACGGCACCCAGGTAAACGACAAGAAAACGGATCTCGCTAAGCTGCGTTCTCACGTCGGCATGGTGTTCCAGCATTTCGAACTGTTCCCGCATCTGTCGATTATCGAAAACCTGACGCTGGCGCAGGTCAAAGTGCTCAAGCGCGACAAAGCCGCCGCCCGTGATAAAGGCTTAAAGCTGCTTGATCGCGTGGGTCTTTCCGCTCATGCCAATAAATTCCCAGCCCAGCTCTCCGGTGGACAGCAGCAGCGTGTGGCGATCGCCCGTGCGCTGTGCATGGATCCGGTAGCGATGCTGTTTGACGAACCGACTTCTGCGCTCGATCCTGAGATGATCAACGAAGTGCTGGACGTGATGGTAGAACTGGCCCACGAAGGGATGACGATGATGGTGGTGACTCACGAAATGGGCTTTGCCCGTAAAGTGGCTAACCGGGTTATCTTTATGGACGAAGGCAAGATCGTCGAAGATGCTGAAAAAGAGGCCTTCTTCGCTAATCCGAAATCCGACCGCGCCAAAGATTTCCTCGCCAAAATTCTGCACTAATCCTTCCCGCGCGCACTCAGCAGAGTGCGCGCAGCAACACTGCCGGAGGGTATCCGGCACAGCCGATTACGGTTCGAATGGCCGTCTCTGGAACTGGTCATGACCGCATTTTGGACAACGTGGCAACACATCCGGCGTGTACACCGCCAGATGGTAATGGCATTTCTCACACACCAGGTTGCCTAAGCCAACTACCTCACCGCTGTGGTACACGCCATGATGATTAAGATCCTGGAACACCTCACGCCACTCCAGCTGGGTTTTATCGGTAATATCCGCCAGCTCCTGCCAGATACTCTCTTTAATCACCCGCAGGAATACGCTGTCCGATTCATCTTCCTGACTTTCGCCGTAGCTCATGGCGAACTCTTCTAAATCGCGACGCACGGCGCGTAAAAGCTCGTCGATTTCCGTGCGCGTTAACTCGCTGGTTTGCGCCACCTTCGCTCTTGCCTGCGAGACCAGCGCGTCAATATCGCGTTCACCATTACGCAGACGTTCGGTCAGCGTGCCGACCAGTTCACGGTAAATTTGAGCAACCTTGTTCATTGTTTCCTCTCCCAGCCAGTTAACCTATTCTAATAGTAGCCGTTATTTCCTTTTCGCTTTGCCAGCTTCACCACAGAGTTCACAAAATGCGCCTGGAGCTTTTCACCCGTGGAATGTGCGAAAGGCTGTTTTGACGGCAGCGTTTGGGCTATGCTATGCGGATCTGAAATACCACATCTATTGGCTACATCTGTAGCTGCATTGAAAACAGGATCACTGGCTGCCATGCAAGAGCAATACCGCCCGGAAGAGATAGAATCGAAAGTCCAGCTTCACTGGGATGAGAAGCGCACATTTGAAGTTACTGAAGACGAGAGCAAAGAGAAGTATTACTGCCTGTCGATGCTTCCCTATCCTTCTGGTCGACTACACATGGGCCACGTCCGTAACTACACCATCGGCGATGTGATTGCTCGCTACCAGCGTATGCTGGGCAAAAACGTCCTGCAGCCAATCGGCTGGGATGCATTCGGCCTGCCGGCTGAAGGTGCGGCGGTAAAAAACAACACCGCCCCGGCGCCGTGGACGTACGACAATATCGAATACATGAAAAACCAGCTCAAAATGCTGGGCTTTGGTTATGACTGGAGCCGCGAGCTGGCGACCTGTACCCCGGAATACTATCGTTGGGAACAGAAATTCTTCACCGAGCTGTATAAAAAAGGCCTGGTGTACAAGAAAACCTCTGCGGTGAACTGGTGCCCGAACGACCAGACCGTACTGGCTAACGAACAGGTTATCGACGGCTGCTGCTGGCGCTGTGACACCAAAGTCGAGCGTAAAGAGATCCCACAGTGGTTCATCAAAATAACCGCTTACGCTGACGAACTGCTGAGTGATCTGGATAATCTGGACCACTGGCCTGACACCGTAAAAACGATGCAGCGCAACTGGATTGGTCGTTCTGAAGGCGTGGAAATCTCCTTCGACGTGAACAACTACGCGGACAAACTGACCGTGTACACCACCCGTCCGGACACCTTCATGGGCTGTACATACCTGGCCGTTGCCGCGGGTCATCCGCTGGCACAGCAGGCTGCGGCAAACAACCCAACGCTGGCGACATTCATCGATGAATGCCGCAACACCAAAGTGGCCGAAGCCGATATGGCGACCATGGAGAAAAAAGGCGTCGATACCGGCTTTAAAGCGATTCACCCGCTGACCGGCGAAGCGATCCCAGTATGGGCCGCTAACTTCGTTCTGATGGAATACGGCACTGGCGCAGTCATGGCCGTTCCGGGTCACGATCAGCGCGACTACGAGTTCGCGACCAAATACGGTCTGAACATCAAGCCGGTTATTCTGACAGCCGATGGTTCTAAACCAGACCTCTCCGAGCAAGCGTTGACCGAAAAAGGCACCCTGTTTAACTCCGGTGAGTTCGACGGCCTGAGCTTTGAAGCTGGTTTTAATGCCGTTGCCGATAAACTGGTCGCCATGGGCGTAGGCCAGCGTAAAGTGAACTATCGTCTGCGCGACTGGGGTGTTTCCCGTCAGCGTTACTGGGGCGCGCCTATCCCAATGGTCACTCTGGAAGACGGCACTGTACTGCCAACCCCAGAAGATCAGCTGCCGGTTATTCTGCCGGAAGACGTGGTCATGGACGGAATCACCAGCCCAATCAAAGCAGACCCAGAGTGGGCGAAAACTACCGTTAACGGTATGCCTGCCCTGCGTGAAACTGACACCTTCGATACCTTCATGGAATCTTCATGGTACTACGCGCGCTACACCTGCCCGCAGTATCAGGAAGGCATGCTGGATTCGAAAGCCGCCAACTACTGGCTGCCGGTTGATATCTACATTGGCGGGATCGAACACGCCATCATGCACCTGCTTTACTTCCGCTTCTTCCACAAACTGATGCGCGATGCAGGCCTGGTCAATTCTGACGAACCGGCTAAACAGCTGCTGTGTCAGGGTATGGTTCTGGCCGATGCCTTCTACTACGTGGGCGTAAACGGTGAACGTAACTGGGTTTCTCCGGTTGATGCCATCGTTGAGCGTGACGAAAAAGGCCGTATCGTGAAGGCGAAGGACGCTCAAGGTCATGAACTGGTTTATACCGGCATGAGCAAGATGTCCAAATCGAAAAACAACGGTATCGACCCGCAGGTCATGGTTGAACGTTACGGTGCGGATACCGTCCGTCTGTTCATGATGTTCGCTTCCCCGGCTGATATGACCCTGGAATGGCAGGAATCCGGCGTTGAAGGGGCAAACCGCTTCCTGAAGCGTGTCTGGAAGCTGATCTACGAACACACTTCTCGTGGCCCGGTTGCCGCTCTGAACGTCGATGCGCTGAGTGAAGATCAGCAGGCGCTGCGCCGCGATGTGCACAAAACTATCGCTAAAGTGACCGATGATATCGGTCGTCGTCAAACCTTCAACACCGCTATCGCGGCAGTGATGGAGCTGATGAACAAGCTGGCGAAAGCACCACAGGAAGACGAGCAGGATCGTGCGCTGCTGCAGGAAGCTCTGCTGGCCGTCGTACGTATGCTCAACCCGTTCACCCCACACGCCTGCTTTACTCTGTGGCAGGAACTGGGCGGTGAAGGCGACATCGATAACGCACCGTGGCCAGTGGCTGACGAAAAAGCGATGGTGGAAAACACTACGCTGGTCGTCGTGCAGGTTAACGGTAAAGTTCGCGGTAAGATAACCGTCGCGGTTGATGCAACTGAAGAACAAGTCCGTGAACGTGCAGGCCAGGAACACCTGGTGGCAAAATACCTTGAGGGCGTGACCCTACGTAAAGTTATCTACGTACCGGGCAAGCTGCTTAACCTGGTCGTTGGCTAAGCGCGGGAGGAAGCGTGCGATTTCTGACAACATTGTTGCTATCTGTGGCGGTGCTGGTCACCGCCGGATGCGGCTGGCATCTGCGTAGTACCACGCAGGTCCCGGACGAAATGAAAACATTGATCCTTCAAAGCAGCGATCCGTACGGCCCATATAGCCGCGCGGTACGTGAACAGCTGAGAAGCAATAACATAACGGTGCTTGATCAGAGCACGCTGCGTCAGGACGTTCCTTCTCTACGTCTGGGGGCCGTTAACCTGCATCAGGATACCGCTTCCGTATTCCAGAACGGTCAGACGGCGGAATACCAGATGGTCATGACGGTAAATGCGACGGTGTTGATCCCGGGTCAGGATATCTTCCCGATCTCCACCAAAGTGTATCGTTCGTTCTTTGACAACCCGCAACAGGCGCTGGCAAAAGACAACGAACAAAGCCTGATCGTCCAGGAAATGTACCAGAAGGCCGCTGAGCAGCTGATTCGTAAGCTGCCAAGCGTACACATCGCTGATGTAAAAGAGAGCGCAGAAAATTCGGCTGCTAAGCCGAATAACGGTTCTCGTGTATCAACGACTCTGGGTAACTGATGATTCGGTTGTACCCAGAACAACTCCGCGCGCAGCTCTCTGAAGGGCTGCGCGCGGCGTATCTCCTGCTTGGTAATGACCCCCTCTTCCTTCAGGAAAGCCAGGACGCAATACGGCACGCCGCTGTCAGCGAAGGCTTTATCGAGCATCATACTTTCACGCTTGATGCCAGCACCGACTGGCATGAGCTATTTTCACTGTGTCAGGCGATGAGCCTGTTTGCCAGTCGTCAGACGTTGCTTTTGTTATTGCCGGAAAACGGCCCCAATGCGGCTATCAACGAACAGCTGGCCACCCTGGTGAGCCTGCTGCATGACGATCTGTTGCTGATTGTACGCGGCAACAAGCTCACTAAAGCCCAGGAAAATGCCGCATGGCTAACCGCGCTCGCCGCTCGCGCAGTGCAAGTTAACTGCCAGACGCCAGAACAAGCACAGCTACCGCGCTGGCTGGCTAATCGCGCCAAACAGCATAATCTCCAGCTTGACGAACCCGCCAGCCAACTGCTGTGTTACTGCTATGAAGGTAATCTGCTGGCGTTGGCGCAGGCGCTGGAGCGTCTGTCGCTATTGTGGCCGGATGGAAAGCTGACGCTGCCTCGCGTTGAACAGGCGGTTAACGACGCCGCGCACTTTACGCCATTCCACTGGGTCGATGCCCTGCTGGCTGGGAAAAGTAAACGCGCGCTGCATATTTTGCAGCAGCTTCGGCTCGAAGGCAGTGAACCAGTTATTTTGCTGCGCACGTTACAACGTGAACTGCTGCTGCTGGTGACGTTGAAACGTCAGAGCGCGCAGACCCCGCTGCGCACCCTGTTTGATAAGCATCGCGTCTGGCAAAATCGCCGGGCGATGGTTGGCGAGGCCGTCAACCGCCTGAGTGGCCCTCAGCTACGCCAGGCGGTCACCTTGCTGAGCAACGCGGAGCTTACGTTAAAGCAGGATTACGGTCAGTCGGTATGGACTGAACTGGAAAGTTTGTCGCTACTGCTTTGTCATAAAGCGCTAGCCGACGTTTTTATCGATGGATGATATGTCAAAACTACAGGCGCTTTTCGGCGGGACGTTCGATCCCATCCATTATGGCCACCTGAAGCCGGTGGAGATTCTGGCCAATCAAATTGGCCTCTCCAGGGTGATTATTATGCCCAACAACGTGCCGCCACACCGTCCGCAGCCGGAAGCAACCAGCGAACAGCGCAAGCTGATGGTCGAACTGGCCATCGCCGATAAGCCGTTGTTTGTGTTAGATGAGCGTGAACTGCGCCGCGACACCCCTTCCTTTACGGCGGATACCTTGCAGCAGTGGCGCCAGGAACAGGGAGCCGACAAACCGCTGGCCTTTATTATCGGCCAGGATTCGTTACTGACTTTTCCGAGCTGGCATCGCTACGAGACCATCCTTTCTAACGCGCATTTGCTAGTCACCCGGCGTCCGGGTTATCCGCTCACGATGGCGCAGGAAGAGCATCAGCAATGGTTAGACCAACATCTCACCAGTAATATTGAAGATTTGCATAACCAACCCGCAGGCAAAATCTACCTCGCGGAAACGCCGTGGTTCGACGTTTCGGCAACGCTAATTCGTGAACGGCTGGAACATAATGAGTCATGCGAAGAGATGATGCCAGAAGCGGTGCTGACCTACATCATGCAGCAAGGGCTGTACCACCACGGCGCGTAGCGCGATATCAAGGGGAATCGCACCATGAAACTATGGCTAGTGCGTCATGGCGAAACCGAAGCCAACGTCGCCGGACTTTACAGCGGCCACGCCCCTACTCCATTGACTGAACAAGGCAAAATGCAGGCGCATCGCCTGGGTAACATGCTAAACCAGGTGCCGTTTGACCGAGTACTGTGCAGCGAGCTCGAACGCACGCAGCATACCGCTCGTCTGCTTCTGGGCGAACGGCAAATCCCGCTTGCGCCACATTCGCTGTTAAACGAGATGTTCTTCGGCGACTGGGAAATGCGCCACCACCGCGACCTGCAGGTCGAAGATAAAGCCAATTATGACGCCTGGTGCGCCGATTGGCAGCATGCGGCGCCTACCAACGGCGAAAGTTTCCCCGCATTTTCCCAACGCGTGAAAGCCTTTGCCGACGAACTTGCAGGTTACAGCGACACCAATCTGCTTATCGTCAGCCACCAGGGTGTACTCAGCCTGCTGACCGCCCTGCTGTTGGGGATGCCAACCGCCAGCATGTGGCATTTTCGCATCGATCATGGCGCGTGGAGCGTCATTGATATCACCGCGCAGTTTGCCACGCTACGGGTGCTCAATAGTCGAGCTATCTGGTCGCCGGACGAAGGATAAAACGGATTTCTGCGCCTGAGACCCGCCAATCCATTGACACGCATGAATAGACTGTTATTCTCCGCAGCCTGAAACATCCCCCTCCAGCACTTGTGGACAGAAATTGTTTTACAAAAATGGCGATGCAATCGGCATAAAGGAATGGGATGATAGCCCGCCAGAACGCCACCTGGTGTTTTTTGTCCCGACATTAATTTCAGTTCGGGTATACTGTTGGGCTGTTTTATATTGTTTATCTTCACACCCCAGGGGGAACACTTGCAGGGTAAAGAACTCCAGGATTTTGTTGTCGACAAAATTGATGATTTGAAAGGTCAGGACATCGTCACCATCGATGTTCACGGTAAATCCAGCATCACCGATTGCATGATTATCTGCACCGGTACCTCCAGCCGCCACGTTATGTCTATTGCCGATCATGTGGTGCAGGAATCGCGCGCTGCCGGTCTGCTGCCGATGGGTGTTGAAGGCGAAAACGTTGCCGACTGGATTGTCGTCGATTTAGGCGATGTCATCGTCCACGTGATGCAGGAAGAAAGCCGCCGCCTGTATGAACTGGAAAAGCTCTGGAGTTAAGTTGTGAAGCTGCAGTTGGTCGCCGTCGGCACCAAAATGCCGGATTGGGTACAAACCGGTTTTACCGAATACCTTCGTCGTTTTCCGAAAGATATGCCGTTCGAACTGGTGGAAATTCCCGCCGGTAAGCGCGGCAAGAATGCGGACATCAAACGTATTCTGGATAAAGAAGGCGAGATGATGATCGCCGCCGCAGGAAAAAACCGTATCGTCACGCTGGATATCCCTGGAAAACCCTGGGATACACCTCAGCTTGCTCGCGAGCTGGAACGCTGGAAGCAGGACGGACGTGACGTCAGCTTGCTGATTGGTGGTCCTGAAGGTCTTTCTCCGGCATGCAAAGCCGCAGCAGAACAAAGTTGGTCTCTCTCCACATTGACGTTGCCTCACCCGCTGGTGCGCGTGCTGGTCGCGGAAAGCCTGTATCGGGCATGGAGTATTACCACCAACCACCCTTACCACCGCGAGTAATGATGACCAGGGTAGATTAAGCAGCGAATGAAACTACAGAATTCTTTTCGCGACTATACGGCAGAGTCCGCGCTCTTTGTGCGCCGGGCGGTGGTCGCTTTTTTGGGAATTTTGCTGCTGACCGGCGTGCTGATTGCCAACCTCTACAATTTGCAGATCGTTCGCTTTACTGACTACCAGACGCGTTCTAACGAAAACCGCATTAAACTGGTGCCTATCGCCCCCAGTCGCGGCATTATTTACGATCGCAACGGCACCCCGCTGGCGCTTAACCGCACCATTTACCAGCTGGAGATCATGCCGGAAAAAGTCGACAGCGTGCAGCAGACCATTGACGGCCTGCGCGACGTCGTCGATCTCTCTGACGACGATATTGCCGCCTTTAAAAAAGAGCGCGCCCGTTCGCATCGCTTCACCTCTATTCCCCTGAAAACCAACCTAACGGAAGTGCAGGTGGCGCGTTTTGCCGTCAACCAGTACCGCTTCCCGGGCGTCGAAGTTAAAGGGTATAAGCGTCGCTTCTATCCGTATGGTTCCGCCCTCACCCACGTTATCGGCTATGTCTCAAAAATTAACGATAAAGACGTCGACAGACTGGATAAAGACGGCAAACTAGCCAACTACGCGGCCACTCACGATATTGGCAAACTCGGTATCGAGCGCTATTACGAAGATATGCTCCACGGGCAGACGGGCTACGAAGAGGTTGAAGTTAACAACCGCGGGCGCGTTATCCGTCAGTTGAAAGAGGTGCCGCCGCAGGCCGGGCATGACATCTATCTGACACTCGATCTGAAACTTCAGCAGTATATTGAAACGCTGCTAGCGGGCAGCCGTGCAGCCGTGGTCGTAACTGACCCACGTAATGGTAGCATTCTGGCGCTGGTTTCGATGCCAAGCTACGACCCGAACCTGTTTGTGGATGGTATCTCCAGCAAAGATTACAGCGGTCTGTTGAATGACCCGAACACACCGCTGGTGAACCGTGCTACGCAGGGGGTTTACCCGCCGGCGTCCACGGTGAAACCGTACGTGGCCGTTTCCGCGATGAGCGCGGGTGTCATCAACCGTAACACCAGCCTGTTTGACCCAGGTTGGTGGCAGCTTCCTGGTTCAGAAAAACGCTACCGCGACTGGAAAAAATGGGGCCACGGCCACCTGAACGTCACTAAAGCGCTGGAAGAATCTGCGGATACCTTCTTCTACCAGGTCGCCTACGACATGGGTATCGACCGTCTATCCGAATGGATGAGCAAGTTTGGCTACGGTGACTACACGGGCGTTGACCTTGCGGAGGAACGCTCAGGTAACATGCCAACCCGTGACTGGAAGCTAAAGCGCTTTAAAAAGCCGTGGTATCAGGGTGATACCATTCCGGTCGGTATCGGCCAGGGTTACTGGACGGCAACGCCTATTCAGATGAGCAAAGCGCTGATGATTCTGATTAACGACGGCGTAATTAAAACCCCTCATCTGCTGGCGAGTACCGTGGAAGAAGGGAAAAAAGTGCCATGGGCACAGCCGCAAGAACCACCGATTGGCGATATTCACTCCGGCTACTGGGAAATTGCTAAAGACGGGATGTACGGCGTTGCCAACCGTGGCAACGGTACCGCACATAAATACTTTGCCAGCGCGCCGTATAAAATCGCGGCTAAGTCGGGTACTGCGCAGGTCTTTGGCCTGAAGGCTAACGAAACGTATAACGCCCACCGTATTGCTGAGCGTCTGCGTGACCATAAATTGATGACCGCATTTGCGCCGTATAACGATCCGCAGGTGGCGGTAGCTATTATTTTAGAGAACGGCGGCGCAGGCCCAGCGGTCGGTACCATCATGCGTCAGATCCTTGACCACATCATGCTGGGCGACAATAACACCGAATTGCCGACAGAAAACCCAGCGGCCACCGCGTCGGAGGACCAATAACTATGACGGATAATCCGAACAAAAGAACGTTCTGGAATAAAATCCATATCGACCCGGCCATGCTGCTGATCCTGCTGGCGCTGCTGACCTACAGCGCGCTGGTTATCTGGAGCGCCAGTGGTCAGGATATGGGGATGATGGAGCGTAAAATCGGCCAGATCGCCATGGGGCTGGTGATTATGGTGGTAATGGCGCAGATCCCGCCGCGCGTTTACGAAGGTTGGGCGCCGTGGCTGTACATCATCTGTATTATTCTGCTGGTCGCCGTTGACGCCTTTGGTGCTATTTCGAAAGGCGCACAGCGCTGGCTCGACCTCGGTATTGTCCGCTTCCAGCCGTCAGAAATTGCGAAGATTGCCGTCCCGCTGATGGTGGCGCGCTTTATCAACCGCGATGTCTGCCCGCCTTCGTTAAAGAATACCGGTATCGCCCTGGTGCTGATTTTCATGCCAACCTTGCTGGTTGCCGCGCAGCCTGACCTCGGGACCTCTATTCTTGTCGCCCTCTCCGGCCTGTTCGTGCTGTTCCTCGCGGGTCTGAGCTGGCGTTTAATTCTGGTTGCCGTGCTGCTGGTGGCCGCCTTTATCCCGATTCTGTGGTTCTTCCTGATGCACGATTATCAGCGTCAACGAGTGATGATGCTGCTCGATCCGGAATCAGACCCGCTCGGCGCGGGCTATCACATTATTCAGTCAAAAATCGCCATCGGCTCCGGTGGCCTTCGCGGAAAAGGCTGGCTGCATGGAACGCAATCGCAGCTGGAGTTCTTACCTGAACGCCACACCGACTTCATCTTTGCGGTGCTTGCGGAAGAGTTGGGGCTTATCGGCATTCTGATCCTGCTGGCGCTCTACGTGCTGTTGATTATGCGCGGCCTGTGGATAGCAGCCCAAGCGCAAACCACGTTTGGACGAGTAATGGCAGGTGGTTTAATGCTGATTTTATTCGTTTATGTCTTCGTAAATATTGGTATGGTAAGTGGCATCTTGCCGGTGGTTGGCGTTCCGCTACCGCTGGTCAGCTACGGGGGGTCTGCCCTGATCGTACTGATGGCCGGGTTCGGTATCGTGATGTCGATACATACCCACAGAAAAATGTTGTCAAAAAGCGTCTAAGGGGTGCTCAATGCGTAAGCAATGGCTTGGGATCTGCATAGCGGCAGGGCTGCTGGCGGCTTGTTCGAGTGATGATGTTCAGCAACAAACCGTTTCCGCGCCACAACCTGCGGTATGTAATGGTCCAGTAGTCGAAATCAGCGGGGCCGATCCACGCTTTGAACCCCTGAATGCGACCGCCAATCAGGATTACGAGCGCGATGGAAAAAAATACAAGATCGTGCAGGATCCGTCTAAATTCAGCCAGGCCGGTTTTGCCGCGATTTATGATGCCGAGCCGGGCAGCAACCTGACGGCCAGCGGTGAAGCATTCGATCCGAATCAGCTTACCGCTGCGCACCCGACGCTGCCAATCCCAAGCTATGCGCGTATTACCAACCTGGCCAATGGCCGGATGATCGTGGTACGTATCAACGATCGCGGCCCGTACGGCAACGATCGCGTGATCTCACTCTCGCGTGCAGCGGCGGATCGCCTCAATAACTCGAACAATACCAAAGTCCGCATCGACCCAATTATTGTCGCCCAGGATGGTTCCCTTTCCGGTCCTGGCATGGCCTGTACTACCGTAGCTAAGCAGACTTATGCTCTGCCGGACCGCCCTGATCTTGGCGGCGGCATGGGCAGCGCCTCCTCCGCACCCGTTGCCTCTGCTCCGCAAGGTGATGTACGGGCGATCAGCAATGATACGCTCACCGCCGCCAACGGTGACGGGGCCCCGGTGAAAAGCGGTGGTTTTCTTGGCGCGCCAACTCCGCTGAATAGCGGCGTGCTGGAAGAGACCGCACCGGCAGTAGCCGCACCAGCCCAAACCGCCGCCCCTGTTACCGCACCGGTAAGCGCGAAGCCAGCAGCAGCCGTTGCTGCGCCAGCCGCCACCGGCGATTACGTGGTTCAGGTTGGCGCTGTCAGCGACCAAACGCGTGCCCAGCAGTATCAGCAGCGTTTGAGTCAGCAATTTTCAGCACCGGGCCGCGTGACACAAAACGGCGCCGTCTGGCGTATTCAGCTTGGTCCATTTGCCAGCAAAGGCGAGGCCAGCACCATACAGCAACGTTTGCAGAGCGAAGCACAGCTGCAGTCGTTTATTACACGCGCCAACTAAAACGCCCAGAGGCGTCCGAATTTTCGTATATGTAAAAGTCATTAACAAAGTCATATGCGATGTCGGATGCCTGTCTGAAGGGCATTTGTTATAGTAAGGCACTTTTTAACTCCATCACGGACGTCGTTGTTCTGACCATGAAGACCTCTTTTCTCGCTCGCTTACTTATTCCGGCGCTTTCAGTAGCAGCCCTGGCTTCCGCTGCTCACGCCGATGACCTGAACATCAAAACTATGATCCCAGGCGTTCCGCAGATTGACGCGGAATCCTACATTCTTATCGATTACAACTCCGGCAAAGTGCTGGCGGAGCAGAACGCGGATTCCCGTCGCGATCCTGCCAGTCTGACCAAAATGATGACCAGCTACGTCATCGGTCAGGCAATGAGAGCGGGTAAATTCAAAGAATCCGACCTGGTCACCATCGGTAATGACGCTTGGGCGACCGGTAATCCGGTCTTCAAAGGCTCTTCCCTGATGTTCCTGAAACCAGGAATGCAGGTGCCGGTATCGCAGTTGATCCGTGGGATTAACCTGCAGTCGGGCAACGATGCCTGCGTGGCGATGGCCGATTACGTCGCCGGCAGCCAGGACTCCTTCGTGGGCCTGATGAACAACTACGTGACTCAGTTAGGTCTGAAAAACACCCACTTCCAGACCGTTCATGGCCTGGATGCTGATGGTCAGTACAGCTCAGCGCGCGATATGGCGCTGATCGGTCAGGCGCTTATCCGCGACGTGCCGAATGAGTACACCATCTACAAAGAAAAAGAGTTCACCTTTAACGGCATCCGTCAGATGAACCGTAACGGTCTGCTGTGGGACAACAGCCTGAACGTTGACGGCATCAAAACAGGTCATACCGATAAAGCAGGTTACAACCTGGTCGCCTCTGCAACCGAAGGCCAGATGCGCCTCGTTTCCGCGGTGATGGGTGGTCGCACCTATAAAGGTCGCGAAACCGAGAGCAAAAAGCTGCTGACCTGGGGCTTCCGTTTCTTTGAAACCGTCAACCCAATCAAAGCTGGCAAAGAGTTCGCGTCTGAACCCGCCTGGTTCGGTAACACCGATCGCGCTTCCCTGGGTGTAGATAAAGACGCTTACCTGACCATCCCACGTGGCCGCATGAAGGACCTGAAAGCCAGCTATGTGCTGACCAACAGCGAACTGCACGCACCGCTGCAGAAAAATCAGGTTGTCGGCACCATTAACTTCCAGCTCGACGGTAAAGTTATCGATCAGCGTCCACTGGTCGTGCTGCAGGAAATTCCTGAAGGTAACTTCTTCGGCAATATCATTGATTACATTAAATTAATGTTCCACCATTGGTTTGGTTAAAAATCACCCACTTGAAAGTGTGATTTCCATCCCCATATAATATGCATAGCAAAAGCAACTCCCGCCCTGGTCGCGGGAGTTGTTCTTTTTTAACACTGGAGCTGACATGAAAACCAAACTGAACGAACTGCTTGAATTCCCTACACCATTTACTTACAAAGTGATGGGTCTGGCGAAACCTGAGCTGGTTGACCTGGTGGTTGAAGTGGTACAGCGCCATGCGCCAGGTGATTACTCTCCGCAGATAAAACCAAGCAGCAAAGGCAACTACCACTCGGTGTCCATTACCATCAATGCTACCCACATTGATCAGGTTGAGACGCTGTACGAAGAGCTGGGCAATATCGAAATCGTCCGTATGGTGCTGTAATCGCATCACCGTTACCCGGCATCGCCGGGTAACGCCTCCCTCCCCCGCGCTGTGATATACTCTGCATCCATTATTTCCCCTCCCTGCGGAGACGCTGTTTTGGACTTGAATACCCTTCTCATCCGTCAACTGGGTCTGCAACCCTACGAGCCTGTCTCGCAGGCCATGCACGACTTCACCGATAATCGCGATGAAAACACGCTGGACGAAATCTGGCTGGTTGAGCATCAACCCGTCTTTACCCAGGGGCAGGCAGGTAAAGCTGAGCATGTGCTGGTGCCTGGTGATATCCCAGTAGTTCAAAGCGATCGTGGTGGTCAAGTTACCTACCACGGACCGGGTCAGCAGGTGATGTATGTCCTGCTCAATCTTAAGCGCCGTAAACTGGGCGTTCGTGAATTGGTCACACTGCTTGAGCAGACCGTCGTTAATACGCTGGCAGAACTGGGTATCGAAGCGCACCCCCGTGCCGATGCACCGGGTGTTTACGTAGGAGAAAAGAAAATCTGTTCTCTGGGGCTGCGTATCCGTAAGGGCTGCTCGTTCCACGGGCTGGCACTGAATATCGCCATGGACTTATCGCCATTCTTGCGAATTAACCCTTGTGGTTATGCGGGTATGGAGATGACCCAGGTTTCACAATGGGTTGCAGATGCCAAACCCGATAATATATCCGTAATTCTGGTTTCTCAGTTTTTAGCCCTGCTGAACAATCCCCCACACAAATATATTTCAGAATAATATATTATACATTATGGCCTAATATTTATTGGGCCAACCAACCCCACACATCATTACGATTTATCGCAACGTAAAGTTTTGTGTTTTTTCTGTGCGTAAACCCACCAAAACCGTATCTGGATCTCATTTTAATGAAAAAAAATAACTAATTACATACACCACATGAATACATTGATTTAGTTAATACATTGAGTATTCGAGAAAAATTATTGTTTTCACCTTGCGCATTTTATCTCACCAGAATAATAATGATAATGAAATCATCAACTATCATTCATGGCATGAATGAATATGGAGTGAGTAGTGTGGATTATAACGATAAGCCAGAAAATAAAATTAATCTAAACGTCAATAATGATGCGCCACAAATCTTCCGTACCCTGCGTAATATAGACCTCAATTTATTGACCATATTTGAAGCGGTATACGTCCATAAAGGCATCGTCAATGCCGCAAAAGTTCTGAATCTCACGCCGTCGGCTATCAGCCAATCGATCCAAAAGCTCAGGCTGCTGTTTCCCGACCCGTTGTTCATCCGTAAAGGTCAGGGCGTCACGCCAACAGCCTATGCGACCCATCTGCATGAATATATTAGCCAGGGGCTGGAATCTATCCTGGGAGCTTTAGATCTCAACGGCAGCTACGACAAACAACGGGTGATTACCATTGGCACCGCGGCGTCGGTCGGGGCGATAGTGATGCCTGTCATCTACCAGGTGGTCAAAAAAACCTACCCGCAGGTGCTGCTGCGTAATGTTGCCGTCACCGATGCTAATACCCAGCTTAGCCAGTTCCAGACCGACTTAATTATCGATAACCACGAACATAACAACCCTCGTACTCTGGGGCGCCATCCGCTATTCAGCGACAAGCTGGTGCTGGTGTGTCGTAACGACCACCCGGCCCATGATGCAGAACCCTCTGTCGATACGCTAATGCAGTATGAACACACCCTGCTGACAATGGACGGCGCTGGTCAGAACGACCTGTACAAGCGCATTCGCGATATGTTGCCTGACCGCCAGGTCAGCGTAAGCAGTTACAATCTGTTCACTATCGCGTCACTGATCGCTTCAAGCGATCTGATTGGCATCATGCCGTTACGCTTTTACCATATCTTCAAGCAGTGCTGGCCGTTGCGCGCGCTGGACTTCGCGCCATTGCAGCAAGAACAGGTTGATTTTTCATTGCATTACAACAAACTCAGCCTGCGTGACCCGGTAATGCAAAACATTATCAACGTCATTCATGAGGCATTCTGAGCCTCCAGTCCCAGCGACTCCGTCGCCGGCAAAAAAAGCATTATTCAACAACTATTTTACAATTTGCCGGCCTGTTAGGCTGCTTTATGCCCCATTTCAATGGTATACTGCCTGTCATTAATTCAAAAATAGTTGATAAATACAACAATACCTTGAATTGAAAAGCTTTCCCTCGATACTCGGAACTGGAAGACGCATGCTATGAGTAAACCCATTGTGATGGAACGCGGTGTTAAGTACCGTGATGCCGATAAAATGGCCCTTATCCCGGTAAAAAACGTCGTCACAGAGCGTGAAGCCCTGTTACGAAAACCGGAGTGGATGAAAATCAAACTTCCGGCAGACTCCTCCCGTATCCAGGGTATTAAAGCCGCCATGCGTAAAAATGGCCTGCACTCCGTCTGTGAAGAAGCATCCTGTCCTAACCTGGCGGAATGCTTCAACCACGGAACTGCGACCTTTATGATCCTCGGCGCCATCTGTACGCGCCGTTGCCCATTCTGCGACGTCGCCCACGGCCGCCCGGTAACACCGGACGCCAACGAACCGCAGAAACTGGCACAGACGATTGCCGACATGGCTCTGCGCTATGTGGTGATTACCTCGGTGGATCGTGACGATCTGCGCGATGGCGGTGCCCAGCATTTTGCAGACTGCATCTCAGCAATTCGCGAGAAGAGCCCAACCATCAAAATTGAAACGTTGGTGCCGGACTTCCGTGGCCGTATGGATCGCGCACTCGAGATCCTGACCGCCACGCCGCCAGACGTATTCAACCACAACCTGGAAAACGTACCGCGTATCTACCGTAACGTTCGCCCAGGCGCTGATTACAACTGGTCGCTGAAGCTGCTGGAGCGTTTTAAAGAAGCGCATCCGGATATCCCGACCAAGTCGGGTTTGATGGTTGGTCTGGGTGAAACCAATGCCGAAATCATCGAAGTAATGCGTGACCTGCGCCGCCACGGCGTCACCATGTTGACGCTCGGCCAGTATCTGCAGCCAAGCCGTCACCACCTGCCGGTACAACGCTATGTTAGCCCGGACGAATTTGAAGAAATGAAAGCCGAAGCGATGGCGATGGGCTTTACCCACGCAGCCTGCGGCCCGTTCGTTCGTTCGTCATACCACGCGGATCTCCAGGCCAAAGGCATGGAAGTGAAGTAAGGTTCGTCAGCGAAATAAAAAAAGCCGCTCTCTTACCGAAAGCGGCTTTTTTATCATCCAGCGCGACACAAACTGTTGCAATAAAATACCATTAGCGATGATTTCCCCCATGAAAAAGGGCCACAACGTCATACGCTGTAGCCCCTTTCGCAGGAGTTGACTCTGCGCATGAGATGCACACTTTCTGCAACTCACGTTAAACGCTGCCCTGCTTACTCTTTATGAGAGAGCTTCTCTGCCGGAGTCTCATCTGCGCTTTTCTGCGCGCTGGTTTCATCGTCATTCATGGCTTTCTTAAAGCCTTTGATTGCTGAACCCAGATCTCCACCCAAAGTCCGTAATTTTTTGGTACCAAACACCAGAACAATCAGTGCTGCCACTACCAGCAGTTTGGTAATACTAATCTCACCCATAGATACCTTCTTCTCAAAAACAGGCTGCAAAATGCGCCACATCACTGTGGTCTATTAACGGTCATCTGGCGCGTGCACACAATAGCAATCTGTAACAAGGTGAATCAAGCATTGTTTAAAAAAACGTCACGTTAATTGCGGTAGCGCAAAGCGCCGGTTCTGCAGCACGGGAAGCTGCTGTCGGACGGTTAAAAGATGTTCGCGCTGGACCTCACAAACGATCAATTGCGGTAATTGGGTCGCCCCTGCCAGGGTGACGCCAAGAGGGTCGATAATCCGACTTTGCCCAATATTACGGCTCCCACACTCCCCACTTGCCACCAGATAACAGGTTGTGTCCAGGGCGCGAGCGGCCAATAGCGTTGACCAATGGTGCTCCTTCAGCGGGCCACGGACCCAGGCGGCGGGAAGTACCAAAATTTCCGCCCCCTGCAATGCCAGGGCTAGCGCCATATCGGGAAAACGCAGGTCGTAGCAAGTCATCAATCCGACCTGGAAACCAGCGACCTCAATCAGCGGCGGCAACGTTTTTCCGGCATCAACGCGTTTCGATTCCTGAATAGAGAAAGCGTCATAGAGATGTAATTTATGATAGTGGGCAATCACCTCCCCTGCACGCAGGACCACCAGCGTGTTGTTTGCCCGCCCCTGCCCCGATGGCGTATGAATAGTCAGTACCGTGGTGAGCGTATCATTGCGGCTCTGAGCTTTTAGTTGCTGCATAAAACCGCCATCAAATGGCTGAGCCGATTTAACCGACAGGTCCGGATCGCTATCATCGCGTGCCAATAGCGCTTCAGGCAACACCAGTAGCGCGGCCCCCTGTTCAGCCGCAGATTGCATCAACCTCACGCAGGTTTGTGCATTCATTTGCCACTCCGGCGTCACGACGAACTGTCCCGCTGCAACCCGCATCTTCACCTCCACCTTTTGCTAATATATCAACATCATGAATAATGATGAGTCTTCAGCTCACCATTCTGATGACAGCAACCCGTAATTTATTGAGTATATAGGCATATTGACCCTTTCGACGTTAAACTCAGGGCATTGTTAATAAATGGCAGGAACCAGGAATGATGCAACTTTTATTAGCCGTATTTATCGGCGGGGGCACCGGGAGCGTAGCCCGTTGGCTGCTGAGCCTAAAGCTTAACCCCATGCACCATGCACTTCCGCTGGGCACGCTAACAGCAAACCTGATTGGCGCATTTATCATTGGCGCGGGGCTAGCCTGGTTTAACCGCTTGCCGCAAGTTGACCCAATCTGGAAGCTGCTTATCACGACCGGTTTTTGTGGCGGGTTAACAACCTTCTCGACGTTTTCCTCTGAGGTGGTCTTTTTGTTGCAGGCGGGGAGGTTTAGCTGGGCACTGCTGAATGTCGCCGTGAACCTGCTGGGCTCGTTCGCCATGACGGCGCTCGCATTCTGGCTGTTCAGTACCAGCCGCTAGAAAAAGAATAAAAAAACCCGCGATTAAGCGGGTTTTGAATTCTGACTGCTATTGTCGCTTACAGAGCGGTTACGTTAGCAGCAGAAGGGCCTTTGGCACCGTTAGTGATTTCGAACTCTACACGCTGACCTTCAGCCAGAGTTTTGAAACCGTTGGTCTGGATTGCAGAGAAATGTACGAATACATCTTTGCTACCATCTTCCGGAGTAATGAAACCGAATCCTTTGGACTCATTAAACCACTTAACGTTACCTTTAATCTTAGACATCAAAATTACCTTTATATGAAAAAACGACACTAATCTGTGTCAGTTAACAGTACAACAATTGTGATGCGTTTTGTCCAGCCCAAGTTTGTTAAAAAGTGATAAATGTCGCTAACTTTTATTCGCAGGTTGACTTTGTCGTTATTTTAGCTACAAGCCCCATTTTTAGAACTGGAAACGCAGCCAGGCGAAGTAGACATTACCGTTATTGTAAGTACCCGGAATGTAGGTCATCTGGAACGTTGCCGGGCCATAGCCAATTGATGCCATCGGCAGCAGAACCGGAACGGGAATGTAATTCCAGTTATCCCGCGCCGTTACCCCTACGGTATACCCCAGACCCCAATGGAAATTATCGTCCTCCAGTGGTCTCCAGGTGGCTTCCCAACCGTAGCCGCCGATAGGCTCCCATTTGTTAAAGGAATCCTTGAACGCCATCAAGTAGATACCGTGCCAATTCCCTTTGTCATCCCAGCGAGATACGCCGAAGCCAGCGCCCCATGGACGTTCGTTATATTTGTCAGTTTTATCTTTATCGTAAGCAAATCGCGCATGCCAGGTAATCACCGGCACATACAGATCGTAACTCTGCGGCGCTTCCCAGGTTTGCACAACGTTGTTGCTCAACGTGTTGTAACCGTCTTTGAGTGTCTGGGTAAAAGAGGCATCGGCAGGCTGAACCGCCCCTGACAGCCCTACCGCAGCAATCAGCAGTGAGGGAAATTTATTAAGTTTAAACACGATACCCTCCCCCAATGAATCATCTATTAAAATAGTCCATTAAGATCTCACCTTACGGTATCGATGCTCTACACTTTTCCTTGCCTTTAATTATAAATTAGAATATTCCTAGGCAAACTACCAAACCTGAAAAATACCTTACAAAAAACAATGTTTTGTTAACATTGGAATGTTAAACACCTAAAAAATATTATGGACGCAGATTTTATTGTTATAATAATAGCCAAGAAGTATTTCGCGTTAAAATTACGAATATTATAAAAACCATCATTTGAAAATAAAAAAACCTTATACTCATATATTAATAATATATTTTTAGGGAAGGTGCGAATAAGCGGGGAAATTCTTCTCGGCTGACTCAGTCATTTCATTTCTTCATGTTTGAGCCGATTTTTTCTCCCGTAAATGCCTTGA